>NZ_LT976853.1:2560156-2789655 GCF_900249755.1 Cupriavidus taiwanensis | reverse complement strand
GCGTCCGCCGCGCTCAGGCGCGCTTGCGGAACACCACGTCCCATACGCCGTGCCCGAGCCGCACGCCGCGCCGCTCGAACTTGGTCACGGGCCGGTAGTCCGGCCGCTCGGCAAAACCGTCAGCAGCGGTCGAGGTGTTTTCGAGCAGCGGCTCGGCCGACAGCACTTCGACCATCTGGTGCGCGTACTCTTCCCAGTCGGTCGCGCAGTGGATATAGCCGCCCGGCTTCAGTCGCGCCGCCAGCACCTTCACCAGCGGCGGCTGCACCAGCCGACGCTTGTTGTGGCGCTTCTTGTGCCACGGGTCCGGAAAGTAGATGTGCACGCCGTCGAGGCTGTTGTCGGTCAGCATATGCGCGATCACCTCGACCGCATCGTGCTGCAGGATGCGCACATTGGACAGCCCGCGCTCGTCGATCAGCTTGAGCAGCGCGCCCACGCCCGGCTCATGCACCTCGCAGCCGAGGAAGTTGTCCTGCGGGCGCAGGCCGGCGATATGCGCGGTGGTCTCGCCCATGCCGAAGCCGATTTCCAGGATCGACGGCGCCTGGCGGCCAAAGGTCGCCTCCCAGTCCAGCGGCTGCGGCGCGTACGGCACCATCATGCGCGGCCCGACTTCGTCGATGGCGCGCTGCTGCCCGGTCGAAGTCCGGCCCGCGCGGCGCACGAACGAACGGATCCGGCGCGGATGCGCAACGCCTTCAGGATCGGCGGGAGAGGGGGCGGGCGCGGGTGCGGCGGCGCTGTCTGCCGGCGCGTCGTCGGCGGCCGGCCCGGTGCTGGGGTCTTGGGGAAGCATGGCAACAAAAAAGCCGCCGGGCGGATCACCGTAACGGTGGCAAAGGCGGCTTGTCTCGACTGGAAGTGGAGCGGGCGATGGGAATCGAACCCACGTCTTTAGCTTGGGAAGCTAAGGTAATAGCCATTATACGACGCCCGCGAACCCGCGATTCTATGCGGGATCCCGGGGGAGCGCAAGCGAGTGGACCATGGGACGCATTCAGCGCCCCGGCTCCTTGTGCGCGTAGTGCTTGCCGACCACCTGGCTGATAAAACTGCACAGTCCGCGCCCCGCTATCGCGAGGCGCTTCATCTGTTCCACATTGCCGCGGCCGGTGCTCTGGTAGTCGTAGGTATAGACGCGGCCATCATCGAAGCGGACCCGGATATGGTCCGGGCCGAGTTCGTAGGCGTCGATGCCGGAATTACCGCTGAGGTTCCTGTAGCGCTCCATAGCTGGCAATGATAGGTCTCGTTTGTCCTGTCTGCCCGCCCTGCGAGCCGCGGCGTATAGTGGCTGGCGAACCGACGCCTGCAGCTTGGGCGTCACCCCTCCCGCCACGTCAGGACGCCCCCACTTGACCACCGACTTCTTCGCCCGCTTTGAAACCGAGTGCCTGCCGCGCATCGCCGATGCGATCGGCCGGCAGCACCGGCGCTTGCAACTCCAGCCCCTGCCTGCCGATGGCCCCGGCCAGCCGCCGCGCTTGCGCGTGACCGGAGACGGCCCGCCGGAGCTGCGGCGCCATCCGTATGCGCTCGATATCACGCTGGCGTGGGATGGGCTGGAGGTGCAGCGCCTGTTCGCGGCGGGCGGCGAGGCGCGCTTTGCCGGCTACCTGGCGGCGCTGCCGTCCAAGCTGCAGGCATGGCAGGAGCCGCGCGGGATCGATTTCCGCTCGCTGTCGCAGGCAGACCCGCAGATCCTGATCGGCGGGCTCGACTTTGAACGCTGAGCGGCCCCGGTCAGGTCAGGCCGATACACGCAGCCGGCACACCGCGCTTTCCGCCTGCCCGGGTTCGATCCAGCGCAAGCCCTGGCCGTGGTGGATGGCATCGGGCAAGCCCACCCACGGTTCGACGCAATAGAAATCGGAGGCCTCGGTCTCGGACCAGGTGGTTACGGCATGCCAGGGCGCACTGCCGGGCAGGTCGAGCTCGAACCGGATATGGCGGCCGGGCATGGCCAGTTGCGCCGACGGGCTGCCGCGGAACACGTGGAAGGTGTCTTGCAGCCGTGGATCGTCCAACGCGCAGGTCGACTCGCCTGACTCCGCTGGCCCCGGGCTGCCATCCGGCAGCTGGCGCCTGCGCTCCGTGTCGGGCAGCGCCAGCGACGACGCGCCACGCTGCGTGTGCGGCAGGGCGAAATAGAAGTGGTGGCCGGGATAGCAGGGCAGGCGCTGCGTGCCGGTGTTGGTCGTGCGCAGCGATACTTCGATACCGTCGGGCAGCAAGGCGTAGACCACATCGAAGGCGAAGGCAAACGGATAGCCGGCGCGCGTGGCCTCGCTGTCGCGCAGCGTCATGGTGATGGCCGCCTGCGTGTCGATGGCGCTGACCTCGAAAGGAAGGTCGCGCGCAAAGCCATGCTGCGACAGGGTATGCACCGTCCCTTGTCCGTCACGCCACTGCCCCGGACTGCCATCGACAAAATGCCGGCCGATAAACGGGAACAGCAGCGGATTGCCGCCGCGGATCTTCGCCGGCCGGCTCCAGTCGGCGGCGTCGGGCCAGTACAGGATGTCTTGCCCGCGGTGTACCCAGCGCACCAGCCGCGCGCCGTATTGCGGCGCCAGCAGCAGGTAGCTGTCGCCCTGGCCGATTCGCACCAGCGGGTGGCCCTGGAAGTCTTCGGTTGGCAGGTTGTGCATGGCTTGGTTGGGTTGGGCGCGGCGCTCAGGTGGTGGCCGATTCGGCCTGCCGCGCCTTCAGGAAGCGCGCGGCGTAGTCGAAGTACCAGTCGAGCGTGTCGGGGTTGGCCATGGCATCGCGGTTGGCGATGCCCTGCGGCGCATGGCCCAGCAGCAGCTTCTTGATCGGCACCTCCATCTTCTTGCCCGACAGCGTGCGCGGCACGCCGGGCGCCTGCACGAACTCGTTGGGCACGTGGCGCGACGACAGCGCGCTGCGGATGCGCGCGCGCAGCGTGTCGCGCAGCGCGTCGTCCAGCACCATGCCTTCGCGCAGCACCACGAACAGCGGCATATACGATTCGCGGCCCAGGTATTCCAGGTCGACCACCATGCTGTCGAGCACCTCGGGCAGGTCTTCGACCACGCGGTACAGCTCGCTCGTGCCCATGCGGATGCCGTGGCGGTTGATGGTGGCGTCCGACCGCCCGTAGATCACCGCGCCGCCGCGCCTGGTGATCTTGATCCAGTCGCCATGCCGCCACGCGCCGGGGTAGGTGTCGAAATAGCTGTCGCGGTAGCGCTTGCCGTCGGTGTCGCCCCACAGGTAGAGCGGCATCGACGGCATCGGCTCGGTGCAGACCAGTTCGCCGACCGCGTCGATCAAGGGCTGGCCGTTGTCGTCGAAGGCCTCGACCTTGGCGCCCAGGCAGCGGCACTGCATCTCGCCGGAATGGACCGGCAGCAGCGGGCAGCCGGCGACGAACGAGCCGGCGAAGTCGGTGCCGCCCGACATCGGCACCAGCCAGAGGTCTTCGCGCACATGGCGGTAGATCCAGTCGTAGGCCTCGACCGGCAGCGGCGAGCCGGTCGACCCCAGTCCGCGCAGGCGCGACACGTCGGCGATGCGCGCGGGCTCGATGCCGGCCTTCATGCAGTTGGTGAAGAACGCCGCGCCGGCACCGAACAAGGTCACGCCGGCATCGTCGACGAAGCGCCACAGCACGCCGGCGTCGGGCCAGGCCGGGTTGCCGTCGTAGAGCGCGATGGTGGTGCCCAGCAGCAGCCCGGCCACCTGCGCGTTCCACATGATCCAGCCGCTGCTGCTGTACCAGTGGAATACGTCGTCCGGCCCCAGGTTGTTGTGGAACGCCATCAGCTTGAGCTGCTCGATGACGATGCCGCCATGGCCATGGACGATCGGCTTGGGCATGCCGGTGGTGCCGGACGAATAGACGATCCACAGCGGATGGTCGAACGGCACTGGCTCGATCGCCAGCGGCACGTCGTGCGCCAGCACTTCCTGCCAGGCGTGGACGCGCACGCCGGCGGGCGGCGCCGCCTTGCTGCCGATCTGCGGGACCAGCACCAGGTCCGTCAGCGAGGGCAGGGTGGCGACCAGGTCTGCCACCACCGGGGCGCGGTCGTAGGCCTTGCCGCCATAGCGGTAGCCATCGACGGCGATCAGCACCCTGGGCTCGATCTGGCGGAAGCGGTCGGCCACGGCTATCTGGCCCATGTCCGGCGCGCAGCCCGACCAGACCGCGCCGAGGCTGGCGGTGGCGAGGAAGGCGACGATGGTGGCGGGGATATTGGGCAGGTAGCCGGCGACACGGTCGCCGCGCTGCACACCCATCTGGCGCAGCGCATGCGCCAGCGACGCGACCTGGGCTTCGAGGGTGTCCCAGCTCACTTCGGCCAGCGGCTGAGCTTCGCCGGCATAACGGATCGCGGCGCGCTGGCGAGCGGTGCCGGTGCCGGCATGGCGGAATACCTGCTGCACGTAGTTCAGCGTCGCGCCTTCGAACCAGCGCGCGCCGGGCATGGTGCGGCGATCCAGCACCTGCGTGGCGGGCGTGTCGAAATGCACGTCGAAATACGCGCGCACCGCATCCCAGAAGGCTTCCAGCTCGGTGACCGACCACTGCCACAGGCTGTCGTAGTCGTCAAAGGCCAGGCCGCGTTCGGTGCGCAGCCAGCGCATGAAGGCGGCGATCTGGCTGCTGTCGCGGAACGCCTCGGACGGCGTCCACATCAGGTTGCCTTCGGTGAGAGGGGCGGCGGTCGTCATGTCTCCTCCTTGCGCCCGTCTGTCGCGGGCATGGGATGGTGCGATGGTTATTCCGGGCGCCTGCGGCGGCACCCGGCATCAGGCTGACATGATAACGGCGGACGCTTTCAGTTGCCGGCCGGACGCTCGAACAGGCTTTCCCACATGGTGTCGACCTTTGCCTTGACGGCGGCATCCATCGAGATCGGCGTGCCCCATTCCCGTGTGGTCTCGCCGGGCCATTTGTCGGTGGCATCGATGCCCATCTTCGAGCCCAGGCCCGACACCGGCGAGGCAAAGTCCAGGTAATCGATCGGCGTGTTGTCGACCAGCACGGTGTCGCGGCTGGGGTCGACGCGGGTGGTGATGGCCCAGATCACTTCCTTCCAGTCGCGCACGTCGACATCGTCGTCGACCACCACGATGAACTTCGTATACATGAACTGCCGCAGGAAGCTCCACACGCCGAACATCACGCGCTTGGCATGGCCGGCGTACTGCTTCTTCATGCGCACCAGCGCCATGCGGTAGCTGCAGCCCTCGGGCGGCAGGTAGAAGTCCGTGATCTCCGGGAACTGCTTCTGCAGCAGCGGCACGAACACCTCGTTCAGCGCCACCCCCAGCACGGCCGGCTCGTCGGGCGGCTTGCCGGTGTAGGTGGAGTGGTAGATCGGGTCGCGCCGCATGGTGATGCGGTCGATGGTGAAGACCGGGAACCAGTCCTGCTCGTTGTAATAGCCGGTGTGGTCGCCGAACGGGCCCTCCAGCGCATGCTGGTAGCCCGACGGGTGGTCGGGGTCCGGCTGGATATGGCCTTCCAGCACGATCTCGGCCGAGGCCGGCACGCTCAGTTCGGACAGCGTCGGCGTCAGGCAGCCCGCCAGCGCGGTGCGGCTGCCGCGCAGCAGGCCGGCGAACTGGTATTCGGACAGCGTATCGGGCACCGGCGTCACCGCGCCCAGGATGGTGGCCGGGTCCGCGCCCAGCGCCACCGCGATCGGGAACGGCTTGCCGGGATTGGCCAGCGCATGCTCGCGGAAGTCGAGCGCGCCGCCGCGGTGCGCCAGCCAGCGCATGATGACCTGGTTGCGGCCGATCACCTGCTGGCGGTAGATGCCCAGGTTCTGCCGCTTCTTGTGCGGGCCCTTGGTCACCACCAGGCCCCAGGTGATCAGCGGGGCGGCGTCGCCGGGCCAGCAGGTCTGGATCGGCAGGCGCGCGAGGTCGACGTCGTTGCCCTCCCACACCACCTCCTGGCAGGCCGGGCTGCTGACGCGCTTGGGTGCCATATCCCACACGGACTTGGCGAGCGTGAACAGCTTGCCGGCCTCGCGCAGGCCGCGCGGCGGCTCCGGTTCCTTCAGCGCCGACAGCACCCGGCCGATGTCGCGCAGGTCTTCCATCGATTCGGCGCCCATGCCAAATGCGACTCTGCGTGTCGTGCCGAACAGATTGGCCAGCACTGGCACGCTATAGATGTCGCCATGGGGGGCGCCCGCAGGCTGCTCGAAGAGGACCGCGGGGCCGCCGTCGCGCAGCAGGCGATCGCAGATTTCGGTCATTTCCAGGTTGGGCGACACCGGCCGGGCGATCCGCCGCAGCTCGCCGATGCGCTCAAGCTGGCTGATGAAATCTCGCAAGTCTTTGTATTGCATAGTGAATTCTGTTGTGGTGCGGCATCCGCAGGGGATTCCGCGAGGCCGCGGTCAGGTCGGTGACGATACACATGGATCCCGCCGACGGCAAAAAAATCGCATGAGCGATGCCGGGCAAATTGTAAGTTTTTTGTCGATGCGAAGTTCCGTCCGATCGCTGGGAGGCAAGGCCACGCCTGCGTTTGCGGGCGAACGAGTGATGCGGGGCCGACTAAAACAGGCTTGTTACAAATAACTGGAAGTAGTGAAATTCCATTTTATTATTCTTGACGGGATATAACACCGTTCCTACAATCCGGTCTGCTCCATGGAGTGTTGCGTCGCAACATGGATTTTCCCCCTGTGTCAAGGGGTGCACATCAAAACAACGTGCCAGAAAGTCCCTCCAGCAAGGACCGATGGTCAGAGTCCCGCACGCATGGTGGGACGACCGGTCGCCTCCGGCGGCTTGCCGGAGTGTAGAGAGAGTTAAGTCGTGGCAGGTAGCGCTCCCCCAGGGCGTGGCCTGTTTCCAAGTTGGGCGCATGGGGAGCGCCCTGCCAACAGGTGCTTGGTCGTCACTGCTAGACGGCGCGGCATCCTTACTTGAGTACGTTGAGATCGGGCGCGCGCCGCAGTGTGGCACGCGAAGCGGGCAACGGATGGAGGTAAGCATGAGCGGTTGGAAAACCCTTCATCTTCCCGGCATCGGGCGGGCCCTGCAGGTCCGCCTCCGACAGCCGGTACCCGGAGTGAGTCGGGCATTGCAGGTCCGCCTCGCGCATCCGGTCGCGGGCCGCGCGTTGCGCGGTGGCCGCACAACACTGAAGTACGCCCTGAACAGCCTGGGCGTGGTGGCGGTGGTTTCGGCGGTGTCGCTGTCGGTGAGCCAGGAATGGCGCACCACGCTGGCCGCCTTGCTGGCCGGCGACGAAGCACCCGCGGTGCTGGTGAGCGCTGCCGTGGCAGCGCCCGCGCATGGCGGCACGGCCGCCGCTGGCGACAGCGCCACCAGCAGCGCAGCCAACGGCGCGGCCGCATCCAGCGCCGTGCCGCCGAGCACGGCGGACGTCGCGGCAATCAAGTTCGGCTATGGCGCCGGCAGTGGCCGCAGCGGCAAGCTCGGCCTGCCGACCGTGTCGGGCGTCGACGAATGGAGCCTGGCGGCCAATACCAAGGTGCCGTCGGTGGCGCACCTCGCCGCGCGCATCCCGGTGACGCGCGTGGCCATGGATGCCCGCAGCACCGGCGCCACGCTGGGCAGCGCGCGCGAGCAGGCCGCCGTGGCGGACTATATCGCGCGCAAGTACCGCGTGGCGGCGCAGGCCACCGCGCAGCTGGTCAAGGCGGCCTACCTGACCGGCCGCGAGGTGGGGATCGACCCGCTGCTGATCCTGGGCGTGATCGCGATCGAGTCCAGCTTCAACCCGTACGCCGAAAGCGGCGTGGGCGCGCAGGGCCTGATGCAGGTCATGACCAAGGTCCACCAGGACAAGTACGAAGCCGTCGGCGGCGTGTCCGCGGCCCTGAACCCGTACGCCAACATCAAGATCGGCGCGCTGGTGCTCAAGGACTGCATCGCCCGCGCCGGCTCGCTCGAGGGCGGCCTGAAGTACTACGTCGGCGCCACCACGGCCACCGACGGCGGCTACGGCGCCAAGGTGCTGGCCGAGCGCGCCCGCCTGCGCCAGCTGATCGGCGTGCGCAGCGCGCCCGCCAACGCCGACAAGCCGGCCGTCGAGGACAAGGCGCCGGTCGAGCACGCACCGACCGAGAAGCTGGAAGCCAACAACGGGCCGCACAACGCCTGAGGCTGGCCCCGGCATCGCCCAGAAGAAAAGCACCCCGCGGGGTGCTTTTCTTTTGCCTGCCGCCGCAGCGGCCGGGCCGTGCTCAGCGGAACAGCTTGCCCAGCCGCGCCATCGCCTCTTCGATATTCTCGCGCGAGGTCGCATACGAGATCCGGATGTAGTCCCTGGCGGTATGCGGGCCGAAGTCCTGCCCCGGCACCATCACCACGCCGGCATCGTGCAGCATCGACTGCGTCAGGCGGTCGGCATCGCCGGCGGCCGGGTGGTTGACGCCGCGGCAGTCCGCATACACATAAAAGGCGCCGTCGGGGCGCACCGGCACGCGCAGGCCCAGCGACTCCAGCGCCGGCACGATCAGGTCGCGGCGGCGGCGGAACTCGGCCTTGCGTTCGTCGTAGATCGCCAGCGCCTCGGGCGTGAAGCAGGCCAGCGCGGCATGCTGCGCCACCGCCGACGCGCAGATGAACAGGTTCTGCGCGACCTTCTCGAAGGCCTCGACCAGCGCGTCGGGCACCACCAGCCAGCCCAGGCGCCAGCCGGTCATGTTGAAGTACTTCGAGAAGCTGTTCACCGTGACCACGTCCGGGTCCAGGCTCAGCGCCGAAACCGGCGGCGCGTCGTAGGACAGGCCCTGGTAGATCTCGTCCAGGATGGCGAAGCCGTTGCGCGCGCGCACCGCCTGCAGGATCCGCGCAAGCTCGTCGGGCAGGATCGAAGTGCCGGTCGGGTTGGACGGCGACGCCAGCAGCACGCCCCGGGTCTGCTCGCCCCAGTTGGCCTCGACTTGCGCCGCGGTCAGCTGGAAGCGCTCGGCCGGTCCGCTCGGGATCATGCGCGCGGCGCCGTCGAAGGCGGCGACGAAGTGGCGGTTGCACGGATAGCTGGGGTCGGGCATCAGCACCTCGGCGCCGATCTCGACCAGCACCGCGCACGCCAGCAGCAGCGCGCCCGACGCGCCGGCGGTGACGATCACGCGCCGGGCCGGGATATCGAGCCCGTAGGCGGTCTGGTAATAGCCGGCGATGGCCTCGCGCAGCGGGTGGATGCCGAGCGCGCCGGTGTACTGCGTGACGCCGCGGCGCATGGCGGCTTCGGCGGCGCGCACCACCGGCTCGGCGGCGGTGAAGTCCGGCTCGCCGATGCCCATGTGCACGATATGGCGGCCGGCGCGCTCCAGCGCGGCGGCCTGCTTGGCCAGCTCCATCACATGGAAGGCTTCGATGTTGGCGAGGCGGGAGGCGGTGGCCAGGTGCTGCAAGTCCATGGTGTTCCGGGGCGGGCCGGGGCCCGATCAGCAAAAGGGATAGGTAGGAATGAAAACACCCGCCGCGGCGGGTGTCGTCTTCATCGGCGCTGGCGCCAGGGCCAGCGCGACGGCACGCAGGGGCCGCTGGGTCGCGGGGCAGGGCCGCTCAGCGGCGCGCGGCCACTTCGGCGGCGCGCACCTGGGCGGCAAGCTTGTCCAGCACGCCGTTGACGTACTTGTAGCCCTCGACGCCGCCGAAGGTCTTGGTCAGCTCGACGGCCTCGTTGATCACCACCTTGTACGGGATGTCGAGGCAGTGCACCAACTCATAGCTGCCGACCAGCAGCGCGGCGCGCTCCACCGGCGACAGCTCGTCGACGGTACGGTCCAGGAACGGCTCGAACGCGGCGGTCAGGCGGGTCTCTTCGCGCACGGCGCCGTTGAGCAGCGCGTCGAAGTGCTCGCGGTCGGCCTTGTTGAAGCCCTGGGCGTCATGCAGGTGGGCCTGGATCGCACCGATGTCGTTGCGGTTCAGCAGCCACTGGTACAGGCCCTGCAGGGCCAGCTCGCGCGAGCGGCGGCGCGCGCTCTTGGGCGGCGCCTTGGCCTCGGTGCGGGCCGCGCCGGGCTTGGCGCCGGCGTTCTTGCCGGCGTCGTTGTCCGGGGTCTTCGACGTATCACTCATCGTCGTCCTCGTCTTCGTCTTCCTGGCCGCGCAGCGAATCGAGCGCCGCCACCAGGTTGGCCATCTCCACCGCGGCGCGGGCGCAGTCGCGGCCCTTTTCGCGGGTGCGGGCATGGGCCTGCTCGTCGGTGTCGACGGTCAGGATGCCGTTGGCGATCGGCACGTTGAAGTCCAGGCCGACGCGGGTGATGCCGGCGCCCGACTCGTTCGAGACCAGCTCGAAGTGGTAGGTCTCGCCGCGCACCACCGCGCCCAGCGCGACCAGCGCGTCGAACTGGCCGCTCTCGCACATCTTCTGCAGTGCCAGCGGGACTTCCAGCGCGCCGGGGACGGTCACCACCAGGGTGTCCTCGCCCTCGACGCCGAGCTTTTCCAGCTCGGCCACGCAGGCCTCGAGCAGTTCGGCGCAGACCGGCTCGTTGAAGCGTGCCTGCACGATGCCGATGCGCAGGCCTTCACCGTCGAGGTTGCTGGGGTAGAAGCCGTGATCCATTGTTCAGTTCTCCAGTTTTCGGGAGGGCCGCGGCGGCATGCGCCGCGGCCCGGATATTGGGGGGAGCGGCTCAGTCGGCCTGGCCGTTCATCGGCTGGTAGCCGGTCACTTCCAGGTCGAAGCCGGTCATGCTGGGCATGCGCTGTTTGGCGGCGAGCACGCGCATCTTGCCCACGCCGACGTCCTTCAGGATCTGCGCGCCCATGCCATAGGTGCGCAGGTCCGGCTTGCGGCGCGGCCGCGACTGCGGGGCGTCGAGCGCGCTGAACTGCGTGAACAGCTGCTCGACGGTGTCGCCGCAGTTCAGCAGCACGATCGCGCCGCGGTCGGCCTCGGCGATGGCCTGCATCGCGGCGGGGATGCTCCACGAATGGGTGGTGCATTTCACTTCCAGCAGGTCCAGCACCGAGAACGGCTCGTGCACGCGCACCAGCGTTTCCTGTTCTGGGGTGGGCTTGCCCTTGACCAGCGCCAGGTGGGCCTGGCCGGTGGGCTTGTCGCGGTAGGCGATGCTGTGGAAGGTGCCGTACGGGGTTTGCATGGCGCGCTCGCCCACGCGCTCGATGATGCTTTCGGTGCGGCTGCGGTAGTGGATCAGGTCGGCGATGGTGCCGATCTTCAGGCCATGCTCCTGCGCGAACTCGACCAGGTCGGGCAGGCGCGCCATGGTGCCGTCGTCCTTCATGATCTCGCAGATCACCGCGGCCGGGGTCAGGCCGGCCAGCGCGCCCAGGTCGCAGCCGGCCTCGGTATGGCCGGCGCGGATCAGCACGCCGCCGGGCTGGGCCGTCAGCGGGAAGATATGGCCGGGCTGGACCAGGTCGGCCGGCTTGGCGTCGCGGGCGACCGCCGCCTGCACGGTGCGGGCGCGGTCGGCGGCGGAAATGCCGGTCGTGACGCCCTCGGCCGCTTCGATCGACACGGTGAAGTTGGTGCCGTGCTGGGTGCCGTTGCGGCTGACCATCGGGTGCAGGTCCAGCTGGCGGCAGCGCTCGGCGGTCAGCGTCAGGCAGATCAGGCCACGGCCGTGCTTGGCCATGAAGTTGATCGCCTCGGGCGTGACGAAATCGGCAGCCAGGACCAGGTCGCCCTCATTTTCGCGGTCTTCCTCGTCGACAAGGATGACCATGCGGCCGGCGCGAATGTCGGCAATGATGTCTTCGGTACGGGCGATTGTCATGGCGTGCTGAACGGCAAGTTGGGGCGAATTCTGGCGGAAAACCGGCGAATAGCTGTGGCAGGAACCATGGCCGCGGTGAGAGCGGCCGGACTGAGGCGGGGCATCGGGCCAGGCCGGCCGGCCATATACGCGCGGCCGGTTGCCCAGTCAAGCCGGGTATTGTACGCCAAGGCAGGCGATGCGGGAGGCAGCGGCAGCGGAAAGTGCGCCGGCTGCAGCGGCGGGAAGGAAGGGGCAAGCCGGCCGGGTGCAGGCTGCGGCCCCTGGCCGCTGGCGCCCGCCGGTATGCGGGCTTAAGCGGCTTCGGCCAGAGGCATCCGATCCGGAACCAGGACTGCCGTACGCAGGCGCGAGGTCCTGGCAATGCGTGTCCGGGCGGAGCGCGTGGCGTCCGCCAGCGCCAGTTCGCGGGTGGCGAAGCCGGCATCGGGCCGGGTGAACCTGGCGTGCGCATCGAGCGCATACGACCATTCCCACTTGCCGAAGGTGACTTCGGCCAGTGTTACGACAACGTGGCAGTGCTGGTAGAAAAAGCTTTCACCCATGCTGGTTCCATTTGGTTGGCGCGCGTGAAAGCGCGCGATAGTTGGCGGGATGGAAGGTCGCTTGCATCCCGTCAGGCTGGCCGGGCATGGCACCACGGAAAACCGGCATAGCGCCGCGCGCCGGGGCGCCGGAGCGGCCTGAAGCGCCTGAACAACGGCCACGACGGCGGCTGCAGGCGCGGCCAGCCGTCGCCGACGGCGCGATCCCAGTCGATCAGCAGCGTGACCGCGCGCCGCAGCGGCGTCGAGCTGAGCCGCAGCAGGCCCATGTTCTGGGTGGCGCGCGCGGCATGGCGTGGCGACTGGGGCCGCGGCAGGGCGGGAATCCAGCGGTAAGTCATTCGGGAAGCGAGCTCGGACATGCGAATCCTCTTGGTTGCCGGGGCAGAAGCCGGCACGGCGGCCACGGCACTGGCGCTCGGCGTGGCGGATGTATGGAAACGCCAGTGAAGCGGGCGCGCTTGCCAAGAGGCAGCGTCCGAAGAGGCGTAGGCGAGGGAAACCGGAATGCGGAATGCGGGTGCCGGGGTGCGGCCGGGGCCAGACATGCCGTCCGCACAGCCCTTTCATTCTAGGCGCACCGGGCCGTTCATCCCAGTTCACTTACAAGATAGGCATCGCGGCAAGAAAACTGCCACCAAAACTGCCACCAAAGGGGCCCGGCAGCGTAAGCTGCACCAGTGGCGGCGTGGGAGTGCCAGCCGGACCGGGGATGCGGCCCCGCTCCGGTCGCGTCCGCGGGTTTGCACCACTCAGGGAGACAGCCATGCCGAGACAGATCAAGAACAAGGCCGAACTGCGCGCGATGGTCCGGGCACAGCAGGCGAAGGTGCCCGTGTGCGAGGGGGCCTGCTTTGGCGATATCGTCTGGCACGCGCCGGATGCCAGCGGCTGCAACTGGAGCCTGTCGACCATGGAAGGCGGCGACAGCGCCGCCTGCGTGGAAGCGCTGCGCCCCTTCACCGACCAGTTGCGCCAGGATTACAACGTGCCCGACGAGGGCAAGTAGCCGCGCCGCTTACGCGGGCGCCTGCGCGGTCGACAGCATCCGCTCCACGTAACGGGCGATCAGGTCGATCTCGAGGTTCACGCGCGCCCCGGGCTTGAGCTCCTGCAGCGTGGTCACTTCGACGGTGTGCGGGATCAGGTTGATCGAGAACACGCAGCCGTCGGCCTCGTCGCTGACGCGGTTGACGGTCAGCGACACGCCGTTGACCACCACCGAGCCCTTGTACGCCAGGTAGCGCGCCAGCTCGCGCGGGGCGCGAATGCGCAGTTCATGCGACTCGCCCACCGGCGCGAAATGCACCACTTCGCCCAGGCCGTCGACATGCCCCGACACCAGGTGTCCGCCGAGGCGGTCGGCCAGGCGCAGCGCCTTTTCCAGGTTGACGCGGCCGGCACGGTCGAGCCCCACGGTCTTGTCCAGCGATTCGCGCGAGACTTCGACGTCGAACGCGTCGGGCGCCATGGCGATCACGGTCATGCAGGCGCCCTGGATCGCGATGCTGTCGCCGATGATGACATCCGACAGGTCCAGCCCGCCCGCGGCGATGCGCAGGCGCACGCCGGCGTCGGCGGCGCTGCCGAGCGGGGTAACGGATTCAATGCGGCCGACCGCCGCGACGATGCCAGTAAACATGGTGGAGTCTTGTGCTTGAGGTTTTGAAAATCGTGGGGTGCGCTGCCGTGGCAGGTCGCGCTACGCGTCGTTGCGCCGGGCGATCAGGCGCAGGTCATCGCCGATCTGCCGGACTTCATGCCAGTGGAATTGCTCGGCGTCCTGCAGCCGGGCCAGCGGCGGCAGGTTGAACATGCCCTGGGCATCGCCGAGCAGCTTGGGCGCGAGGTAGATCAGCAGTTCGTCCGCGCAATGCTCGCGCACCAGCGAACCGTTGAGCTTGAAGCCCGCCTCGACGTGCAATTCGTTGATGCCGCGGCGGCCGAGTTCTTCCAGCATGCGGCGCAACTCGACCTTGCCGTGCGGGTTGGGCAGCACCACCACTTCGGCGCCGCGGCCTTCCAGCGCGCGCTGGCGCTGCCGGTCTTCCACCGCGCAGAACACCAGCACGGGCCGGGCGAACTCGCCGGTGTCAGGCGCCAGGATCTGCGCGTCGAGCGGCACTTCGAGCCGGGAATCGACCAGCACCCGCTGCGGCTGGCGCGGCGTGGCGAGGGCCCGCACCGTCAGCGCGGGATTGTCGTCGCGCACCGTGCCGATGCCGGTCAGGATGGCGCAGGCGCGCGCGCGCCAGGCGTGCCCGTCGTCGCGCGCGGCCTGGCCGGTGATCCACTGGCTGGTGCCGTCATGCAGCGCGGTGCCGCCGTCCATCGACGCCGCCACCTTCACGCGCACCCACGGCAGCCCGCGCGTCATGCGCGAGACGAAGCCGATATTCAGGTCGCGCGCCTCTTTTTCCAGCAGGCCGCAGCGCACGTCGATGCCGGCATCGCGCAGGCGCTGCAGGCCGCGCCCGGAGACCGACGGATTGGGGTCTTCCATCGCCGCCACCACGCGCGCCACGCCGGCGCGCACCAGCGCATCGGCGCAGGGCGGGGTGCGGCCGAAATGGCTGCACGGCTCCAGCGTGACATAGGCGGTGGCGCCGGCCGGATCGAGCCCGCGCGACAGCGCGTCTTTCATCGCCTGGATCTCGGCATGGTCCTGCCCGGCCGGCTGCGTGAAACCCTGTCCGATCACCTGGCCAGCCTTGATGAGCACGCAGCCGACGCGAGGGTTGGGCGTGGTGTTGAACATGCCCCGCGCGGCGAGCGCGAGCGCCTGTTGCATGGCGGCGTGGTCGGTATCGGAAAACATTCGGCGTTTCGGGTGGGCCTTGGCGCTGCGATTGGGGTGACAGGGCAGCCGGGTCATGGCGGGTCGGAGGATACCGCCGCCTCGCAGTCAGCGTCGCGGCCGGGTGTGCAGAGTCGGATACGTCCCTGCGCGCCCAGCCTGACTTGCCGCTGCTCGCCACGGCAGCCAAGCGTGAAGGTGGCGGCCTGAAAACCGCCCTGCTCAGATCGAGAGTATCCCACAGGCAGGAATTTCAGCACATTGGCGCCGCGCACGGCCTGGCGCAGCGTCACGGACAGGCACGGCATGCCCGGTTCGACGACGGACAGCACGGTCTGCCGGTCCGGGCCGGCGCCGGCCGTCACCAACTGCCAGCCGGGACTCAGCGTGACCTCGCCCGGCAGCGGCTGCAGCGTCACCTCGACGCGGCGCGACAACGCGGTGGCGCGCGCCAGCGCCAGCGACATTGCCAGCCGGTCGGCCGCCAGCGTGACCTGCTGGCGCGCGAGCATGCCGCTGAAGACCGGATATGCGGCGGCGGAGATCACGCCCAGAATGACCAGGCTGGCGACCAGTTCCACCAGCGTCAGGCCACAAGGGCTTCGGCCATGGAGGCGGTGGTGCCTGCCGGCATCGGATGGCATTGGCCTGTGCATCATGGGCTCAGCAGTGCTGCGGCAATGGCTGCGGCGCTGACGCGCCATCGGGCAGTGCCAGCCACTGTCCGGTGCTGCGCAGGATCAGCGTGCCGCATTCGGGATCGGCGGCTTGCGGCGTCGCACGGAGTTCGACACAGGTATCGAGCGCGTCTTGCGGGCAGGCGCCGGCGCTGACCAGATGGCGCACGGGGCCGCTGGCTGGAACGGGCAGCGGCCATTCGCCGGCGACCGTGTCCGACCCGGGCGCGGTGGCGAAGGTCATGGCCTCGAGCGCATGCCGCTCCAGTTGCAGCATCGCGCCGGTCAGCGCGGCGCGGGCCTGCGCGCGCCAGCCGCGCGCCAGGTGGCGATGCCACGTGGGCACGGCGATGGCCGCAAGGATGGCCAGCACGGCCAATGCGGCCACCAGCTCGATCAGGCTGAAGCCGCGCCTGCGCCGGCCAGCCGATGCCACGATCATCATGGCGAGTCCTCCCTTGGCGGGCCGACGATCTCGCGCCAGCGCAGGCGCCCGGTGCGGCGCGTGGCGACGGTTTGCGCGACGCGCGTGACGGCGTTGTCCGTGGCAGACCACACCGACAGCGCGTACGCCTGGCGCCCGGCTTCGCCCGGTTGTGCGGGCGTCCCCGGCAATTCGGTGCGGGTCGCGAACACGCTGGCATCGGACGGCAGCAACTGGCCGGTGGCGACGAGCAGGCGCTCGCCGGTGCTGCGCTGGACGACCGATTCCCCGCTTGCCGCCAGCACCAGGTAGCTGCGCTGCGCGCCATCGGGCGTGCGCGTCACGAACAGCAGGTAGCCGGGGAATATCGGCTGGATCTCGACCAATTGCTCGCCGGCATGGGGCAGGGTCAGGCGCCAGCCGGTATCGTCCGCGCCGCCGGGCGGCCCGCGCAAGATATGGCCGTTGTCCGCCGCCTGCGCCGCGACCTGCCGCGGCGTGCGTGCCGGGGCGGTGCGCGTGGCGGGGCCATCGGGCACCGCGGCCAGTTCGTTGCCGGCGCCGTAGATCACCACGGGTGCGGTCGGGGACCCGAGCAACACGGGGGCTTCTTCCCTGGCCGGTTGCGCGGACGTCTGCATCCGGTACAGGCATGCCGCGGCAGCGCTTGCCCCGGCTTGCGGCGCGTCGGCGAGCGCGAAGCGCCACAGCTGGCCGGCATCGTCGGTGGCATAGGCGGTGAGCGCGGCACCGGTGAGGTCGGACAGCACGCTGACCGCCACCAGCTGGCTGGCCGCATCCTGGCCAAGGCAATCGCGAGCCGGCAAGGGCAGGGTGCGGATGGCGTACTGGCCGGCCCATGCGGCAGCGGCGGGCTTGTCCAATGGCAGCAGCGCAAGCCCGGCGCGGCCGGCGCCCGCGGCGTCATTGGCGCTGGCATCCACGATCACGACCGCGAACCATCGCATCCCGTCCGGGCCGCGGAGGCCGGCGGCGCGTACCGGCCCGCGCGCGGCCAGCGGCAGGGTGTCGGTCGCGGCGATTTCCCAGATCGGCACGAACGGCATCTGTCCGTCGGGATCGGTGATGTCCAGCACGAAGGCTGCGGCGGGATTGCCGGCGCCGGCATTGGCCGGGATGCCGCACAGCAAGACCGTGCGCCATTCGCCGCTGATGGTGACGTCCTGCGCTTCGGGGCGTGGGCACGGCGACGGCATCGTGGGAGCGCCGGGGACCGGCATGGCGAGGGCATGGGGCAGCAACGCGCCCGGCAGGTACGCCGCACGCTCGTCGCCGGTCGCGGCGTCGAAGGCGTGCAGCAGGCCGTCGCCGGTGCCCAGCCAGGCCAGGTGCGGGCGCAGGCTGTAGCGCAGGCGAAAGCCGGCGTGGCCGGGCTTGCCGGGCGACCATGCGGGCGGCGCGACCACGCGCACCCGTGCGCCCGCCGCGTGGCCCAGGCGCGTATCGCGCGGGCGCAGGCCGGCGTGGGTCTGGTCACCGCGCAGCCAGTCCACCGCGGCGCGGTCCGCGCCGGGCAAGACGCCGGCCACGGCATCCCATTGCAGCGGCATGGCGCGCGCGGTCTCGCCCGCCAGCGCCGCATACGTGAAGATCCGGCGTGACGGCACGGTCCGGTGGTCGAGGCGATCGCCGGCCTCCCACAAGTCCGGCGACGGTGCCTGCGTCAGGTCCTGCCAGCCGACCGCGAACAGGCGCCCGGTCCACGGATAGGCGCCGTTCGCGGTGCGGTAGGCCAGCGGCAGCCGGCCCGCTTCGGACCCGGCGGCGTGGCACGCCGGAGCAAGGAAGAAGACAAGGCAGGCGATCAGGCAGCGGGCGGCGCGGCAGGTCATGGCTGGATCACGCTTTGCAATAAGGCGCGCACGGCGTGGGTGCGGCCGAAGCCGATGGCGGTCACGCGGATTCGCGGCGCCGGGGCCGTGGCCATGGCGGGGTCCGGCACGCTGTAGCCGGCAGGCGCTTCTTCCAGGATTTCCGCGATATAGCGCGGCGGCTCCTGCGTTGCGGCGGTGTCAGCCAGCAGCGCGGGCAGGGCGGGCAGGGCGGGCAGGGTGGTGCCGGTAAAGCGCCCCAGCGGCACGCCGATGGCGCCGACGTCGGCATCGGCCTGCAGCCATGGCAGCCACACCGGCGGCCCGGCCACCGCTGGCCGGCAGATGCCAGCCTGCCGGCCGCTGCCGCACCCGCCCGGCGCCGGCCACTGGCCCAGGCGGTCCTGCGTGTCGGGCGATGAAGCCGCGGCGAGCAGTTCGCCCTCGCCATCGCGCAGCGCCGCCTCGGCGGCACGGAAGGCGAGTTCGCGCTCGCGCTGCATGACGGCAAGCTGCCGGCCGGACAGCAGCATATGCAGCGTCGCGGCCGCGATCAGCACCACCATCAGCAGCATGGTGCCGCACAGCAGCAGCGTGACGGCGCCGGCCTGGCGCGGGTGTGGTTGCGGGCGGCGCGCTAGCACAGCGTCTCCTCGCAGCGGGGCGCATTGCGCAGCCGTACCGTGGCGGCGAACACGCGGCGCGCCGTGCCGGACTGCGCCGCCGCAGCGGGCGGCAGGTCTCCCGCTGCGGTGCCCGCCGGCGCCAGCGGGTCGGCGCCGCTGCCGCGAACCGGCGTGGCCGAACCCGGCCGGTCGCCGCGCACGGCGATGGCAACTTGGACGGCCACCACGCGTTGCCAGGCGTCTACGCCCAGCGCGGGGATGGCCGAGGCCGGCTCGAAGCGTTCGGGCCAGCCATCCTGGTCCAGGTCCAGCCCATAGCGCACTTGCAGCGATTCCACCCCGCGCACCAGCGCGCCCGAGGTCCAGCCGCTGCCGTCGATCAGGCCGTTGCGGCGGGACGGGTAACGGCACAGCAGTTGCGGCACGCCATCGGCGCCAGCCGCGACATAGAGCAGGTTCTCCGCGACATGGCCGGCGGTTGGCTCGGCGCCCGCCGCCCCCGCCGCCCCCGCCACCCCCGCCAAGCGGGCCGCGACCGGGTAGCCGCTGCAATCGGTCATGGTGTCGTCCGGCTGCGCCGGCGCGGAAGGCAGGCCGCTGCCGCTGAAGCGGAGCAGCAGCGCGTCGCTCTGGCCGACGGCAGCTTTGGCGCAGGCAGGCACGGCGGCCATGGCGGGTTGCCCGCAATTGTCGGCGCCGCTGACCACGGGCAGGCCAGCGCCGTTGCTGCCAGGCGAAGGCTCGCCCGGCCAGCCTGACTGGCGCAGCAGCGCGGCGACGATGGCCAGCGCGCGCTGGCCGCGCTCCTCGATCAGCACGCGGTCGGTAGCGGCAAGATAAGCCGCGTGCGCGGCCAGGAAGGCGGCGCCGGCGGCCGCGGCGGCGATCAGGCCCAGCGTCATGCCGACCATCAGCTCGACCAGCGAGAAGCCGCGTGGCCTGGCGCGCGAGGTCCGCGTGTTCACGGGCCCACCCATGTTGCCCCGCCGGACAGGCAGCCGCCGGTATCCGGCATCGGCACGAAGACGACGCGCGGCATCGGCAACGGGGCTGACGCACAGCGGCCCAGTTCGGCATCGTCGGCCGCGCTGCGGGTGGCTTGCGCCAGGCGCTCCAGCTGGCGCAGCCAGCCGAGGCCGTTGGTGCCGACCGCGGTCATCGGCAGCAGGCCGGCCAGTACGATCGACAAGGCGCCAAGCGCCTCGACCAGGGCGTAAGCGCGCTGGAGGCCGGGTTGCGGGCAGGCTGGCGGCAGCGTTCGGCGGCGGGTTGCGGATGCGGGCATGGCACGGGCGACGGCAGGCGATGGGCCAAGATTAGCCAGCCGCAGCGGCCGCGAACGTGCCCAAACGTAAAGCAGGGCGATCCGCACCATTGTGTTAAGCCGGGCTTGGCGCGCCGGCTCGTCACGCTTGCTCCGGCCAGTTGCGGCGGCCCAACGCCTTGCCGCCCGCCCGACGCGCGCTGCAATTGACAGGAATTATCAAATTCCCCACTATCGCGGGTGTTGCAAAGTCGTAACGATTCCGCTATTCGCGGCATCCCGCTGCCCGCATCTCGGCCGGCAGCGAGGCATAAAACAAGAATTTCGGGTGCGGGCTGGCCTTTCCGCCGTCAGAGCGGAGTGCCTTGCCTAGATAACAAAAGCCATTTATCGGGGGTCAACATGCATCGGGTCATCCTGGCAGTTCCTTGTCCATCGGCGGCGGCACCTCTGCCCGCGCGCTGACATGCCGGCGACGGTTCGCCTTCGCGATACCGCGCCTCCCCGCCTCCACCACGATGTCGCCATGCCCGGCCGGGGCATGCGTGTGCGCGTGGCCGGCAGCGGCAGCGGCATTCGCGGCAAGCTGCACGGCTACCGCAGTGGCGATGGCGCCGGCCCGCGGGCATGGCGCCGGCGCTGCCGCGGGCTGACGCTGGTCGAGCTGATGGCGGTGGTGGTGATGGTGGCGATCCTCGCCGCGATCGGCACGCCTTCGTTCATCGCGCTGCTGCGCAACAGCCGCGTCGACAGCGAGATCCAGTCGATGGTCGGCACCCTGCAGCTCGCGCGCAGCGAGGCCATCAAGCGCGGCCTGCCGGTCAGCGTGTGCCCGTCCGCCAACGGCAGCGCGTGCCTGGGGGCCGGCAACTGGGCGCGCGGCTGGATCGCGTTCGTCGACCGCAATGCGTCGGGAACGGTGGACGCAGCGGCGCCGGCCGACGAGGTGCTGCACTACCGCGCCGGCTGGTCCGCCACCGACACCTTCACCACGCCCGCCGGCGCGGCCTTCCTGACCTACAACCGCGATGGCTTCGCCGTGCTGCCCGGCGGCGCGCTGACCATGACCTTGCACACCAGCCCGGTGGCGGCCGAAGCCACGCGCTGCATTGCCATCAACATTGCGGGCCGGCAGACCATCCAGCGCGCGGGAGAGGGTGCATGCCAATGACCCGTCGGCAAGACTTGCGCATGCGCCGCATGGCGCTGGGATTCTCGCTGATCGAGGTGCTGATCACGCTGGTCATTACCTCGGTGGGGCTGCTCGGCCTGGCCAAGATGCAGGCGGCGGCGCTGGCCAATACGCAGATCGCGCGCGGACGTTCGCTGGTGGCGCTGCAGCTCGAAAGCCTGGCCGCGGCGATGCACGGCAACCGCGGCTTCTGGGCGGCGGGCACGGCGCCGACCACGTTCACGCTGTCCGGCGCCACCGTGACCGACAGCACCGGCGCGCTCGGCACCGAGGCGCCGGACTGCGCCAGCGTGGCCTGCACGCCGATCCAGATGGCCGCCTACGACGTGCAGCACTGGGCGGCCGACATGGCGGCGCACTTTCCCACCTACGCGGCCACGGTCACCTGCAGCAACGACATCAGCCGCCCGATCCGCTGCAGCCTGACCACCACCTGGAGCGAGCACTACGTGGCCTACAACCAGACCACCGCGGCGCAGACCTCGGCCATGGCCGCCACGCAAAGCCTGACGCTGCACGTCCAGCCATGAGCGCCACGTTCCGGATTTCGCGCGGCAGCCCTTGCCGCAGGCAGGCCGGGGTCTCGCTGGTCGAGGTGCTGGTGGCCATGGTGATCGCGCTGTTCATGCTGGCGGCGCTGATGACGGTATTCCTCAACCTGCGCGGCACCGTGCGCGACCAGGAGCGCCTGGCCGCGCTGCAGGACAGCGAGCGGCTGGTGATGACGATGCTGGCCAACACGGTGCAGTCGGCCGGCTATTTCCCCGATCCGCTGAACCAGGTGGCGGCGGACGCGCTGCCGGCGCTGGCCGGCAACGCCTTTGGCGATTTCGCCGCGGGGCAGGCGATCGTCGGGCAATCCGGCGCCGACGGTGCGAGCGATACGCTGACGGCGCGCTTTGTCACCGCCAGCGGCGACGGCATCATGAACTGCCAGGGCGCGGCCAATAGCTCGGGCGCCAATGCGGCCTACCTCAATACCTTTGCCGTCAATGCCGCCAACGAGCTGACCTGCGCGGTCAACGGCGGCGCGGCGGTGCCGCTGGCCGGCGGCATCACGGCGCTGCGGGTGCGCTACGGCACCGATACCGGCAATGGCGGCAATGTCGACAGCTACCTGAGCGCCAGCGCGGTCAGCGCCGGCGCACTGTGGGGGCAGGTGCGCACCGCGCGCGTGACGCTGACCTTTGTCAATCCCTTCGCCGGCCAGCCCGGCCAGCCGGCCACCATCGGCTGGACCCAGACCATCAGCCTGATGAACCGCCCATGACACGCGCCATGCCCCGTTCCCGTGCCCGCGTTTGCTTGCGCGCCTGCCCGAGTGCCTGCTCTAGCGCGCCGCGCGGCTATGTCCTGATCATCGGCCTGCTGTTCCTGCTGATCCTGTCGCTGCTGTCGGTGACCATGTTCCGCGGCTTCGGCCTGCAGGAGAAGATCGCCGGCAACACGCGCGAGAAGCAGCGCGCGTTCGAGGCCGCGCAGGGCGCGCTGCAGTACGGCGAATGGTGGCTGGGGCAGGGCAACGGCTCGGCCGGCGCCGCCTGCAACGCGGTGATCGACGCCAACGATCCGGCCAACCTGCAGGTCTGCGCCAACGCGCTGGCAGACCCGGTCAACCTGCCGTGGACGCCGGCCCGGGCCGACTACCTGCCGCCGTCGATGACGCTGGCCGGCGCCGACCGCCCGGTCGGCGTGAACGGTAATGACATCCGCTACACGCGCGCGCCCAGCCTCTATATCCACTACCTGGGCCTGTCGCCGGATGGCCTGTCGATGCTGTTCCGCGTGACCGGCGCCGGCTACGGCGGCAGCGACGGCACCGCCGCGGTGGTGCAGAGCACCTACCAGCTTGGCGCGGGTACCAAAGACCTCGGGAAAGAGTGATGAGCCAACCTCCACGCCTCGCCGGCATCGCCGCCGCCGTCAGCGCCGCCGTCAACGCAGTCCTGGCCGGGCCGGCGCATGCGCTGGTGATCCAGGACAACCTGAACGGGGCTTCGTCCTCCTATGACTGGGTGGCGCTGAATGGCGCCTGCCTGACCGCAGGCAACGGCACCGGCTCGATCCCGGGCTGCGCCACGTCGAGCTTCACCTACTACCGGGACCGCAACTCGAAGCTGGTCGGCGGCGCCAGCGGAACCGTGCCGGACGCCGTAGGCTATGGCGCGCTGCGGCTGACCAATGGCGACACCGCCGAAGGCGCGAACGGCGACAACCAGACCGGGGCGGTGGTGTCGCGGTTCACCTTCGGCATGCAGGAAGGGCTGCAGGTCACGTTCTCCACCGTCACCTACGGCGGCGACAACCTGCGCGGCACCGGTGCCGACGGCATCAGCTTCTACCTGGCCGACGGCAGCAAGAGCCCGACCGTGGGCGGGCTCGGCGGCAGCCTCGGCTACAGCTGCTCGAACCTCAATGCCGCGTACGACGGCGTGGCCGGCGGCTATATCGGCATCGGCATCGACGAGTACGGCAACTTCTCGAACAAGGCCGACAACACCGACTCCGGCCCGGCGTTCCAGGCCAACCGCATCAGCGTGCGCGGCTCGGGCGATACCAACTGGGCCGGCCTGCGCGCCGCCTATCCGGCTTATTACCCCGACAGCCTCAGCGCCAGCAAGCGCACCCAAGCGGTGCAGAACACCTGCGCGCGCGGCTACGTGCAGGACTGGAGCAAGGGCCGGGACGGCGGCGATGTCAGCGGCCGGCGGCTGCCCTACAACTACCGCATCCTCGGCATCAGCGACCTGCCGGACAAGATCGCCAACCAGCAGGCAGTGTCCAGGCCGACGCGGGCCAAGGGCATTCCCATCGTCTATTCGCTCAAGCTGACCCAGAACGGGCTGCTGAGCATGTCCTACAGCTACAACGGCGGCGCCGCCACGCCCGTGATCACCGACCAGGACATCACGCAGTCCAACGGGCCGGTGCCGGCGTCGCTGCGCTTCGGCTTCGCGGCGGGCACCGGCGGCGGCAGCAACGTGCACGAAATCACCTGCTTCAAGGCCGAGCCGGTGGGGCAGTCCAGCAGTTCGGCCGGCACCAACGTGCAGCAGTCGGCGCGGGTCGAGGCGGGCTCGCAGGTGTACCTGGCCTACTACCACCCGACCAACTGGTGGGGCGAGCTGAGCGCGCAGAACCTGCTCTACGATGCCGCCACCGATTCGGTGTCGATCGCCACCGTGGCCAACTGGAACGCCCATTGCACGCTGACCGGCGGCAACTGCGCGGCGACCGGCACCTCGGTGGTGGCGCAGGCGCCGGACAGCCGCAAGATCCTGACCTGGAGCGGCAGCACCGGCATCCCGCTGCGCTGGGACGCCAACCTGCCCGACGCGCTCAAGGCCAGGCTGACCGCGGGCGATGCCACGCAGACCGGCGACCGCCTCGACTACCTGCGCGGCAACCGCAGCAAGGAGCTGACCGCATCCGGCGCCGGGCTGTTCCGCAAGCGCACCGGCGTGCTGGGCGACATCATCGATTCCAGCCCGGCCTGGGTGGGCGCGCCGTCATCGCCCTACAGCGGGCCCTGGACCGATGCCTTGTACAAGAGCGCCACCCCGCCCGAGCCTGCCGGCAGCTATGACGCCTTCCGGCAAGCCCGGGCGCAGCGCCTGAACGTGGTCTATGTCGGCGCCAACGACGGGCTGCTGCACGGCTTCCGCTCGGGCTACTACAACGCGGCCGGCGCCTTCGTCGGCAACGATGCCAGCAAGCCCAACGACGGCCGCGAGGTGCTGGCGTACATGCCCGGCGCGGTGCTCGACACCATCCATTCGACCAATGCGGCGCTCGACTACAGTTCGCCGCAATACGTGCACAACCTGTTTGTCGATGCCACGCCCGGCACCGGCGACCTTTACTACAACGGTGCCTGGCATACCTGGCTGGTCGGCGGCCTGGGGCCGGGCGCGAACCGCGGCGGCCCGCTCGCCAGCAAGACCGCGACCGCGACCGGCGGTGCGCTCTACGCGCTCGACGTGACCGACCCGGAGCGCTTCAGCGATACCCCGGCAGCGGCCAGCGCCACGGTGATCGGCGAATGGAACAACACGCTGCAATGCAGCGGCGACACCGCGTGCGGCGACAACCTCGGCAACACCTATGGCACGCCCGTGATCCGCCGCCTGCACAACGGCCAGTGGGCGGTGCTGTTTGGCAACGGGCTTAACAGCAAGAGCGGCTCGGCCGGCCTGTTCCTCATGCTGGTCGATCCGGCCGACGGCTCGCGCAGCTTCCGCTATCTCGGCACCGGCTACGGCCCGCAGCAGGACCCGGCCGGCGCCGGCAGCAAGAACGGCATCGCCTACGTCACGCCGGCCGATCTCGACGGCGACCACATCACCGACTACGTCTACGCCGGCGACGTGTTCGGCAACCTGTGGCGCTTCGACCTGACTTCGGACAATCCGGACAACTGGCGCGCCGCCAGCCGCCCGCTGATGCAGACCGGCGGCAAGCCGATCTCCACGAAGGTGGCGGTGGGCTCGGTGCCCGGTACCGGCACCGGCGCGTCGGCGATGCCGCGCGTGGTGGTGGCGTTCGGCACCGGCCGCCGGCTGGAGCAGACCCAGGGCAGCGAAGCGGTGTTCGAGCCAGGCGGGCAGGGGCTGTATGGCGTGTGGGACTGGGACATGGCGGCATGGAACGCGCTGGCCGGCGCGCAGGCCCGCTATGCGTCGCTGGCCAGCGCCACGCGGCCGCTCGCCAGCGCCAACCTGACGCAGCAATCGATTACCGCCGAAGGGCGCGCCGCCGGCAGCACGGTGACGGTGCGAACGGTCAGCGCCAGCAAGGTGTGCTGGCAGGGCTCGACGGCCTGCGCGAGCGGCAACAACAAGTACGGCTGGCAGCTGCCGCTGCCGTCGGCCACGCGCGAGCAGGTGATCTACAACCCGGTGATCGCCTACGGCATGGTGATCGTGAACACCACCATCCCGCCCAGTTCGGCGCTGTCACAGGCACTGTCGTGCAATGCCGAGGTGCCGTCGGGCTTCACCATGGGCGTGTCGATGGGCTCGGGCGGCGCGGCCGCGCAGTCGTTCTTCAGCAGCACCAACAGCAGCACCTTCCCGCTGCTGAACAACGGCATCGTCAGCGGCATCGGCCTGAGCGGCACCGGCACGCCGTCGGTGGTGACGGCGAAGAAGCGGCCCTACCTGGTGCAGCAGACCGTGGGCGGCAGCGGCGCCATCACGCAGATCAACCCCGGCGCCAACGGTGCCGGCGCCCGCCTCAACTGGATACGCTTGCGGTAATGACCATGACCCTGACTGACTTCGCCCGATCCCGCCGTGCCGCCGCCGGCTTCACGCTGATCGAGCTGATGATCACGGTGGCGATCGCCGCGATCCTGGCGGCGGTTGCCTACCCGTCCTACACGGAGCATGTGCGCAAGTCGCGCCGCACCGACGCCAAGACGGCCTTGCTGGATCTGGCGGCGCGCCAGGAGCGCCTGTTCACCACGCAGAACGTCTACGGCGGCACGCCGGCCGCGCTCGGCTACGCCGGGCCGGCGTTTCCGGTGGCGATCCAGTCAGGCAGCCAGGCCTACTACCAGCTGACCGTGGTGGCGGGCAATCCGGCGACCACCTATACCGCGACGGCAACGCCGGTCGGGCCGCAGGCGGGGGACGACTGCGGCAGCTACACCATCAACCATCTTGGGATGCAGGGAAACACCGGGATGCGCGCCGGCGTGGCGTCGGCGCAGTGCTGGTAGCGGGAAGAGCAGGCGTCAGCGCTTGCCGCTGCCGGCGGTGACTTCCGCCAGCACGTCCGAGAACTCGGACACGTCTTCAAAGCTGCGGTACACCGAGGCAAAGCGGATATAGGCGATCTTGTCGAGCTTGCGCAATTCGCGCATCACCAGCTCGCCGACCTGGCTGCTGGGGATTTCCTTCTCGCCCAGCGCCAGCAGCTTTTCTTCGATGCGGGTGATGGCTTCGTCGATGGCTTCGGCCGAGACCGGGCGCTTGCGCAGCGCCAGGCGCATCGAATCCTTCAGCTTGGCGCGGGTGTAGTCGACGCGCGAGCCGTTTTTCTTGACGATGGCGGGAAAGAACAGCTCGATCCGCTCATAGGTGGTGAAGCGGCGGTCGCAGGCTTCGCAGCGGCGGCGCCGGCGCACGGCATCGCCGTCTTCGGACATGCGCGTGTCGAGAACCTGGGTATTGGAATGACCGCAAAAGGGGCATTTCATGCCGGACCACCTTCAGTTTGAACCCCATCGCCTTGTGTTGTCGTTCTGCGGCGGCGGGGCGGGTTGGCGAGGCCCGCCGCCCGCGCCGGGGTGGCGCGGACCGCGGAGCTGCCGGCCGCCCCTGCGCGCGCGCACGGGCGGCCTGGTACCGTCAGCCGTAGACCGGGAAACGCTTGGTCAGGGCCGACACCTGCTCGCGCACCGCGGCGATGTTGGCGGCGTCGTGCGGGTTGTCCAGCACGTCGGCGATCAGGTTGCCGACGATGCGGGCTTCTTCTTCCCTGAAGCCGCGCGTGGTCATGGCCGGCGAGCCGACGCGGATGCCCGAGGTGACGAACGGTTTTTCCGGGTCGTTCGGGATCGCGTTCTTGTTCACGGTCAGGTGCGCCTCGCCCAGGATGCGCTCGGCTTCCTTGCCGGTGATGTTCTTGGCGCGCAGGTCGACCAGCATCACGTGGCTCTCGGTGCGGCCCGAGACGATGCGCAGGCCGCGCGCGATCAGGGTCTCGGCCAGCACGGCGGCGTTCTTCACCACCTGCTGCTGGTATTCCTTGAACTCGGGCGTCAGCGCTTCCTTGAACGCCACCGCCTTGCCGGCGATCACGTGCATCAGCGGGCCGCCCTGGATGCCGGGGAAGATCGACGAGTTGATCGCCTTTTCATGCTCGGCCTTCATCAGGATCACGCCGCCGCGCGGGCCGCGCAGGCTCTTGTGCGTGGTGGTGGTGACGAAGTCGGCGTGCGGCACCGGGTTCGGGTAGACGCCCGCGGCGATCAGGCCGGCGTAGTGGGCCATGTCGACCATGAAGTAGGCGCCGATCGAGCGGGCAACGCGGCCGATGCGCTCGAAGTCGATGCGCAGCGCGAAGGCCGAGGCGCCGGCGATGATCAGCTTGGGCTTCTTCTCTTGCGCCAGCTTTTCCAGCGCGTCGTAGTCGATGTCTTCCTGCGCGTTCAGGCCGTAGCTGACCACGTTGAACCACTTGCCGCTCATGTTCAGCGCCATGCCGTGGGTCAGGTGGCCGCCTTCGGCCAGGCTCATGCCCATGATGGTGTCGCCCGGCTTGAGCACGGCGAAGTACACGCCCTGGTTGGCCTGCGAGCCCGAGTTGGGCTGCACGTTGGCGGCTTCGGCGCCGAACAGCTGCTTGACGCGGTCGATGGCGAGCTGCTCGACGATGTCGACGTACTCGCAACCGCCGTAGTAGCGCTTGCCGGGATAGCCCTCGGCGTACTTGTTGGTCAGCTGCGAACCCTGCGCGGCCATCACCGCCGGCGAGGTGTAGTTCTCGGAGGCGATCAGCTCGATGTGGTCTTCCTGGCGCTGGTTTTCCTGCTGGATGGCGGCAAAGACCTCGGGGTCGATCTGGTCGATCGTAAAACGGCTGCGTTCGAACATGGCGAAACTCGTCTGAAAAAAGGGAATCCGATGCTGGGCATCGGGGGTAGGGCGCGCGGGGAAGGCTAGCGGCGACCGGCACCGGCGGCACTTGGCCGTCGGCGCAGGGCGCACCCTGCTTCCCATTCGCTGCCCAGGCGAGCGGCAGGCATGACTCGCGTCAACGCCATGGCGTTTGGAAACTTCACGCCAGAGAACTTGCGCTTCCTCGTGGTAGTGCCCACTGACTTCGCCAGTCGCGCAAGATGGAATGGTTGCGCGCAGTGTAGCGCGAGGCGGCCGCCCGCCGCAAGCCGTGGGCCCGCCAGCCAAGCGCTGGCAAGGGCTGGCGCGGCCCTGGCCAGCAACTTGCTGTTGCAAAGTCGTCCTGCGGGTTTACACGAAACGGGTATCGCTCTCCGTTACAATCGCGGCCATGACAAACTTTGTCTGGACCCTGCGGGTGTACTGGGAAGACACCGATGCAGGCGGCGTCGTGTTCTACGCCAACTACCTCAAGTTCTTCGAGCGCGCCCGCACCGAGTGGCTGCGCTCGCTCGGCATCGAACAGCAGGCGCTCGCCGACCAGGCGGGCGTGGTCTTCATCGTCCGCAGCACGGCGGTGGACTACAATGCGCCCGCCCGGCTGGACGACCAGCTTGAGATCCGCACGCGCATCGACCGGGTCGGCCCGGCTTCGGTGCAGTTCACCCAGGAAGCCTGGCGGGACGAGCAGATGCTGGCGACCGGCGCGATCCGCGTCGGCTGCGTCGACAAAAGCACTTTCCGTCCCGCCCCGATCCCCGACCCCGTTCTAGCCACCATCAAGTCAGCACGATGAATCCCGTGACCGTCACGCAAGACATGTCGATCGTAACGCTGGTGCTCCACGCCAGCGTGCTGGCACAGGCCGTCATGGCGCTGTTGCTCGTCATGTCGCTGTTTTCGTGGACCTATATCTTCCGCAAGCACCTGGCGGTGCGCTCGGCGCGGACCCAGACCGAAGGCTTCGAGCGCGACTTCTGGGCCGGCGGCGACCTGCAGGCGCTCTATAACAGCGCCGTCAACAACCGCCACAACACCGGTGCGCTGGAGCGGATCTTCGAATCCGGCATGGGCGAGTTCCTGAAGGCGCGCGAGCGCGGCAACGAGGCCGGCGCGCTGCTCGACGCCGCCCGCCGCGCCATGCGCGCGGCCTACCAGCGCGAGATGGACGTGCTCGAATCGCACCTGCCGTTCCTGGCGTCGGTCGGTTCGGTGAGCCCGTATATCGGCCTGTTCGGCACGGTGTGGGGGATCATGAACGCGTTCCGCGGGCTGTCGAACGTGCAGCAGGCGACGCTCGCCTCGGTGGCGCCCGGCATTGCCGAAGCGCTGGTGGCTACCGCGATCGGCCTGTTCGCGGCCATCCCCGCGGTGATCGCCTACAACCGCTATGCGACCGAGATCGATCGCCTGGCGATCCGCTTCGAGAGCTTCATGGAAGAGTTCCTGAACATCCTGCAGCGGCAGACCCGCTGACCGTATTCCCTATCCGCGTACCAGCGGCCCGGGCGTGAGCCCGGGCCGGCGTCTCCAGGAGTCCTGCAATGGCAGCCATTCAGCGCCGCGGCGGCTCGCGCCGCCGGGCCAGCGCCGAGATCAACGTCGTGCCGTATATCGACGTCATGCTCGTGCTGCTGGTCATCTTCATGGTGGCCGCGCCGATCGTGAGCCCCGCCACCGTCGACCTGCCCACCGTGGCCAATGCCACGCCGCAGCAGAAGGCGCCGCCGATCGTCGTCACCGTGCATGAAGACGGCCAGCTCACCGCGCGCGGCAAGGACAATGCCGGCAATGCCTTCGAACGCAAGCTCGACAAGCAGGGCCTGCTGGACTTCGTCCACCAGCGCCAGAACGAGAACCCCGACCAGCCGGTGGTGATCGCCGCCGACCGCGCGGTCAAGTACGAAGCAGTGCTGGACGTAATGTCCATCCTGAAGGCCGACGGCATCAAGCGCGTGGGCCTGATGGTCAAGTCCAAGACCTCCTGACGCATTGAAGCGCCAATCCGATTGCCGTTGCGCCTGATGACGACCGCCGCCGCCTATCCCTACCAGCCGGTCAAGGAGCGGGGAACCCTGCGTTCCTTCCTGCTCGCGCTGTTCATGCACCTGCTGCTGGCAGTGGTGCTGTATTACGGCGTGAGCTGGCAGAGCAGCACCCCGGTCGGGGCCGAGGCCGAGCTGTGGGAGGAAATTCCCGCCGCCACCGCCCCCCCGCCGCCGCCGCGGCCAGAGCCCGAGCCGGTGGTGCAGCCGCGTCCGGTGCCGCCGCCGCCGCAGGTGAAGAGCAAGGTCGAGGACGACGCCGATATCGCGCTGGAGCAGAAGAAGCGCCGGGCCGAGGCGGCCGCGCGCGAAGAAGCCGAGCGCAAGGAAGCGGCGCGCAAGGAAGCCGAGCGCAAGGAGGCCGAGCAGCGCAAGGAAGAGGCCCGCAAGGAGGAAGCCCGCAAGGAAGCCCTGCGCAAGGAGGCTGACCGCAAGGAAGCCGAGCGCAAGGAAGCGCAGCGCAAGGAAGACGCGAAGAAGAAGGCCGCGCAGCAGGAGCAGGACCGCAAGGAACAGGCCGAGCGCGAGCGCAAGGAAGCCGCCGACGCCAAGGCCAAAGCCCAGGCCGACGCCAAGGCGAAGGCCCAGGCCGACGCCAAGGCCAAGGCGGATGCCGACGCCAAGGCCAGGCGCGAGGCCGCCGCCAACGCCCAGCGCAAGAGCGAGCTGGCGCGCCTGCAGGCGCTGGCCGGCGGCTCCGGCGCCGGCGGTGGCGGGGTCGGCAATGCGGCCGGCGCCGGTGCCGGCGGTGGCGGCAAGGCTTCGCCCGGCTATGCCGACCGCGTGCGGCGCCGCGTCAAGCCGAACATCGTCTTTACCGAGGACGTGCCGGGCAACCCGACCGCGGTGGTCTCGGTGCAGCTGGCGCCGGACGGTTCGCTGCTGGCGGCGCGGCTGTCCAAGTCCAGCGGCAATTCCGGCTGGGACAATGCCGTGCTGCGCGCGGTGGAGCGTTCCGATCCGCTGCCGCGCGATGAGAACGGCAAGGCGCCGGCCAGCTTCACCATTACCTTCCGGCCGAAGGACTGAGTGACCGGCACGGCATGATTTGCAACATAATGCAACCTACATCGCCGGGTTCTGGTCCCAGCGCTAGCATGACAGGTTGCCTGACGCAGCCGACGGTGCGGTACGCACGCGGACGGGGCATGCGCCACGCGCTGCAATGCCGCTTTGCCCGTGTTGCCGATTGCCTGTCGTGCCCGACGAAACTTGAAATCGACTGAGGAGCAGCATGCGAAAGCTTTGGGCCCCCAACTGGCTGTCCGCGAGGCGGCACAACGCAAATCCCCCCGCATCCCGAGGCCCCGCCCGCGCGGTGCCGCTGGCGGGCCGGCGCGCGCTGATGGCGTGGCTGGCCGCGGCCATGACCATGGCCGCCGGCGCCGCGCACGCGCAGCTCAATGTTGAGATCTCCGGGGTAGGGGCCAGCCAGTTCCCGGTGGCCACCGCCAACTTCCAGGGCGAGGCCCAGGCCCCGCAGAACCTGACCGCGATCATCCGTTCGGACCTGGCCCGCAGCGGCCGCTTCCGCAACGTCGACCCGGGCGGCGCCACCGTGGCCGAGTCCGCCAATGTCGACCTGGGCAGCTGGAAGGCGCGTGGCGCCGATGCCTTCGTCGCCGGCAGCGTGACCCCGGCCGCGGGCGGCAAGTACGAGGTGCGCTTCCGCCTGTACGACACCGTCAAGGGCCAGAGCCTGGGTGGGCTGGCCTTCACCGTCAACCAGTCGCAGTTGCGCGTGACCGCGCACAAGATCGCCGACTACATCTATGAAAAGCTGCTGGGCGAGCGCGGCGTGTTTGCCACGCGCCTGTCCTACGTGTCGAAGGTCGGCGGCCGCTACCAGCTGCTGATCTCGGATTCGGACGGGCAGAACGCCCAGGTGGCGCTGACCAGCAACGAGCCCATCATCTCGCCGTCGTGGTCGCCGGACGGCGCCCGCGTGGCCTACGTCTCGTTCGAGGCCAAAAAGCCGGTGGTCTATGTGCACGACCTGGCCACCGGCAAGCGCACGCTGGTGTCGAACCAGAAGGGCAACAACAGCGCGCCGTCGTGGTCGCCGGACGGCCGGCACCTGGCGCTGGCGCTGTCGCGCGATGGCAATACCCAGGTCTACCAGGTCAATGCCGACGGCTCGGGCATCCGCCGCCTGTCGCGCAGCAGCGCCATCGACACCGAGCCGCAGTACTCGCCCGACGGCAAGAGCATCTATTTCACCAGCGACCGCGGCGGTGCGCCGCAGGTCTACCGCATGCCCGCCTCCGGCGAGGAGGGCGGCGGGGCGCAACGCGTCACCTTCAAGGGCAGCTACAACGTGAGCCCGCGCATTTCGCCGGATGGCAAGTACCTGGCGTACATCTCGCGCGGGGGCGGCTTCAAGCTGCAGTTGCAGGACCTGACCAACGGCGACGTGACTTCGCTGACCGATACGGCCAACGACGAAGCGCCCAGCTTCGCCGCCAACGGCAAGTACATCCTTTATGCCACCCGCGTGGGCGGTCGCGCGGTGCTGGCGGCGGTGTCCACTGACGGGCGTACCCGGCAGGTTCTGTCCCTCCAGTCCGGCGATGTTCGCGAGCCGTCCTGGGGTCCTTTCATGCAATAACAGGAGTCATTCACCATGCCTCAACTGATGACCAAATCCCTTGCCGTTGCCGCACTGCTGGCCCTGGGCGCCTGCAGCTCCGGCGTCAAGCTCGACGACACCGCCAACGCCGGCGCCGGCGCCGCGGGCGGCACGGGTGCCGATCCGCGCGCCGTCACCCCGGTGACCGCCGCCGATCCGCTGAACGACCCGAACAGCCCGCTGGCCAAGCGCAGCGTCTACTTCGACTTCGACAGCTACACCGTCAAGGCCGACTACCAGGGCATGCTGGGCGCGCACGCCAAGTACCTGGGCACCAACAAGGGCCGCAAGATCCTGATCCAGGGCAACACCGACGAACGCGGCACCAGCGAGTACAACCTCGCGCTGGGCCAGAAGCGCGCCGAAGCCGTGCGCCGCTCGCTGGCGTCGATGGGCGTGCCCGACGCGCAGATGGAAGCCGTCAGCCTGGGCAAGGAAAAGCCCAAGGCCACCGGCCATGATGAAGCCTCGTGGGCCGAGAACCGCCGCGCGGACATCAACTACTGATCCGGACCGCCTTCCATGAAAGCACGCGTTTCCACCCTGTTGTGGCTCGCCGCCGTGGCCGGCGGCGGCATGCTGCCGCTGTCGCAGGCGCATGCCGGAGTGTTCGACGATGACGAGGCCCGCAAGGCCGTCATCAGCCTGCGCGACCAGTTCAACGGTTTCCAGGCGACCGCGACGCAGCGCATCGAGCAGAACAGCCGCACCATGCTCGACATGCAGAACCAGCTCGAAGGCCTGCGCCAGGAAGTGGCGCGGCTGCGCGGCCAGAACGAAGTCCTGCAGAACACGGTGGACACGCTGCAGAAGCAGCAGAAGGACTACTACGCCGACCTGGATGCGCGCCTGAAGAAATTCGAGCCGCAGCAGGTCACGGTAGAAGGCCGCGAAGGCATCGCGCAGCCGGGCGAAAAGCCCGAGTACGATGCCGCGCTCAAGCAGTTCCAGGCGGGCGACTTCAAGAGCGCGGGGAATTCGTTCTCGGCGTTCGTGAAGAAGTACCCGCAGAGCCCGTACCTGCCGCTGGCCCAGTACTGGCTGGGCAACTCGCTGTACGCGCAGCGCGACTACAAGGGCTCGACCTTCGTGCTGCAGAACATGGTCAACGCCAACCCGACGCACCCCAAGGTGCCGGACGCGATGATCGCCATTGCCAACAACCAGCTCGAGTCCGGCCAGAAGGCGGCCGCGCGCAAGACGCTGGAGCAGGTGGTGGCGAAGTATCCCGGCACCGAGGGCGCGCAGGCGGCGAGCAACCGGCTCAAGACGCTGAAGTAAGCGCAGGCGCCGCTGCCCGCCACCGCAAGGCCCGCTTCGGCGGGCCTTTCTCGTTTGTCGCGCTAGAATATGCGATTCGCCTGAACGTTCTTGCGCGCCCCCCGGCGCGACCCGCACCATGACCCAACGCGCCATCGTCCTGCTCTCCGGCGGACTCGACTCCGCCACCGTACTTGCCATGGCCCGCGCCCAGGGCTTCGAGACCTATGCGCTGTCGATGCGCTATGGCCAGCGCCATTCCTCGGAACTGGAAGCCGCCAAGCGCGTGGCCGCGGCGCTGGGCGCCGTGCGCCACGAGATCGTCGACCTCGACCTGCGCCGCTTCGGCGGCTCGGCGCTGACCGACGACGCGCTGGAGGTGCCGACCGATGGCGCCACCGGCGGCATCCCGGTCACCTATGTGCCGGCGCGCAACACCATCATGCTGTCGCTGGCGCTCGGCTGGGCCGAGGCGGTGGGCGGGCGCGACCTGTTCTTCGGCGCCAACGCGGTCGACTATTCCGGCTATCCGGACTGCCGCCCGGAATACGTCGCCGCCTACGAGACCCTGGCCAACCTGGCCACCAAGGCGGGCGTCGAGGGCGACCGCTTCCGCGTGCATGCCCCCATCATCGACATGACCAAGGGCGAGATCATCCGCGCCGGCATCGCGCTGGGCGTCGACTACAGCCTGACGGTGTCGTGCTACCAGGCCGACGACGACGGCCGCGCCTGCGGCGTGTGCGATTCCTGCCGCATCCGCCGCGCCGGCTTCGAGGCCGCCGGCGTGCCCGACCCGACCCGCTACCAGGCCGCCGCCTGAACCCCGAGCCCGCCGTCCCGCCCCCGTATGCCTGAAATCGATCTTGCCGCGCTCTCGCGTTCGGTGCTGCTGAGCACCTTTGTCCTGACCTTCCTGTTTGGCGCGGTACTGCAGCGCACGCACTTCTGCACCATGGGGGCGGTCTCGGACATCGTCAACATGGGCGACTGGAGCCGCATGCGCATGTGGGCGCTGGCGATCGGCGTGGCCATGATCGGCACCGGCGTGCTGGCCTGGCACGGCGCCATCGACCCGACCAAGACCATCTATGCCGCGAGCAAGCTGGCCTGGCTGTCGGCGCTGGCCGGCGGGCTGATGTTCGGCTTCGGCATGGTGCTGGCGTCCGGCTGCGGCAGCAAGACGCTGGTGCGCATCGGCGCGGGCAACCTGAAGTCGCTGGTGGTGTTCGTGTTCCTGGGGCTGTCGGCCTACATGACGCTGCGCGGTTTGTTCGGCGTGGTGCGCGTCAATACCGTCGATGCGGTGGCGCTGGCGCTGCCGACCACGCAGGACCTGCCGTCGGTACTGGCGCAGGGCACCGGCGCGGCGCGCGGCGTGCTGCAGCTGGCGCTGGGCCTGGCGCTGGGCGGCGTGCTGGCGGCGTGGGCGCTGGCGGGCCGCGGCTTCCGCACCTTCGACAACCTGCTGGGCGGCATCGGCGTGGGCCTGATCATCGTCGCGATGTGGTACGTGTCCGGCCACCTCGGCTACGTTGCCGAAGACCCCAATACGCTGGAAGAACTGTTCGTCTCGACCAACAGCGGCCGCATGGAAAGCCTGAGCTTCGTCGCGCCGTACGCCTACACGCTCGACTGGCTGATGATGTTCAGCGACAAGAGCAAGGTCCTGACCATCGGCATCGTCAGCGTGTTCGGCGTGATCGCCGGCGCCGCTGCGTATGCGTTGGTCACGCGCACGTTCCGCTGGGAAGGCTTCGGCAATGCCGAGGACGTCGCCAACCACATGGTCGGCGGCATCCTGATGGGCGCGGGCGGCGTCACCGCGCTGGGCTGCACGGTGGGGCAGGGGTTGTCGGGCGTGTCGACGCTGGCGCTGGGATCGTTCATTGCGCTGGCCGGCATCCTGGCCGGCGCGGTGCTGGCATTCCGCTACCAGATGTGGCGCCTGGAACGCATGGTCTGATGGCGAGGGCCAGCGCGGCGCGTGCTTGACACATCGAGAATCGCGTCACTATAATCGCGGTTCTGTTTTTTCGGGTCGTTAGCTCAGTCGGTAGAGCAGCGGACTTTTAATCCGTTGGTCGCGTGTTCGAGTCACGCACGACCCACCAGCATGCCGAAGGGCCTGTGGCGCACGTCACAGGCCCTTTTTGCGTTTTGATGCCGCCGGCATGCCCCGATGGTAGGGGGTGCTTTAACTAGTTCGAGGTAGAGACGCAGGCCCGGCGCGCGCCGCACAATGGGCCAACCGCGGCGTGTGGACCGCGGGCCCTCGGAACGGCCGCGAGACACGGCCCCTCGAACAAGACCTATGCGGCGAGCAGGCGTTTCCTTGCCGGCCAGCGGGCACGTGCTGCGCATCATCTGGCCGTTCGTACCGGTGGTCGTCGCGCTGGCGATGTTCAGCATCGCCGGCCTCGACCTGTTGTCCGCCGCGCGCGCCTTCGTCGCGGGCGAGAGCCAGTGGTCCAAGGGCCAGAAGAACGCCGTGCTGCACCTGCTGCGCTACGGCGAGACCCGCGACCCCACGGATTTCGAAGCCTACCTGTCGTCCATCGCCATCCCGTTCGGCGACCACCGCGCGCGCCTGGAGCTGGACCGCGCCGAGCCCGACCTCGAACGCGTGCACGAAGGCCTGCTGGCCGGCGGCAACCACCCGGAAGACATCCCGCGGATGGTGCGCCTGTACCGCAATTTCCGCCATATCCACGAGGTCGACGCCGCCATCCGCGTGTGGGCGCAGGGCGATCTCGAAATCTTTGCCTTGCATGAGCAAGCGCTGGCGCTGCGGCGCCTGGCGCGCCAGCCCGGCTGCGACGACGCCTGCGTTGCGCCGGTGCTGCGCAATATTGCGCAGATCGACGCCAGGCTGACGCCGCTGGAGCGAGCCTTCTCGGGCCACCTGGGCCAGGCCTCGCGCCGGGTCACGCGGCTGCTCACCACCGGCAGCGCGGTGATGGCGGCGGCGCTGCTGATGTCGGCGATCCTGCTGTCGGTGGGGCCGCTGCGGCGCGAGCGCCGGCTGCGCGAGGCGCTGGCGCAGCGCGAGGAGCAACTGCAGCTGGCGGTCGAGGGCAGCAACGACGGCCTGTGGGACTGGCACCTGGGCCGCGGCGAGCTGTATTTCTCGCCGCGCTGCGCGCAGATGCTGGGCTACCGCGGCGACGAGCTGCCGCATGCGCGCGAAACCGTGCTGGGCCTGCTGCATCCGTCCGAGCTGGCGGCGTTCGAGGCCAAGCTGGCGCATCACCTGCGCAGCGGCGAACCCTACGATGCCGAATTCCGCCTGCGCAACCGCGCCGGCGACTACCTCTGGGTGCGCGCCCGCGGCCGGCTGGTGCGCGGCGCCGGGCGCCGGCGCGCGCGCATGGCGGGCTCGCTGACCGATATTTCCGAGCACAAGCGCTACGAGACGCAGCTGTTTGCGGAAAAGGAGCGCGCCCAGGTCACGCTGCAGGCGATCGGCGACGCGGTGGTGACCGCCGATGTGTGGGGGCGCGTGCAGTCGCTCAACCCCGCGGCCGAAGCCCTGACCGGATGGCGCGAGACCGAGGCGCGCGGCCTGCCGCTGAGCCAGGTCTGCGTGCTGCGCGACGAGGACAGCCTGGCGCCGCTGCCCGATATCGTGACGCTGGCGCTGCGCCAGCGCTGGCACAGCCGCTCGGCCCAGCTGGTGCAGCGCGACGGCGCCGGCCAGCCCGGACAGGCGCTGGCGGTCAAGCCATCGGTGGCGCTGATCCGCGACCGTGCCGCGCAGGCCATCGGCGTGGTGGTGGTGCTGCACGACATCAGCCAGGAACGCGCGCATGCCGCGCGCCTGGCATACGAGGCCAGCCACGACGCGCTGACCGGCCTGGTCAACCGCGCCGAGTTCGAGCGCCGGCTGGCCGCGGCGATCGGGCGCGCGCGCGCGCAAGGCACCTCCCACACCCTGATGTACCTGGACCTGGACCAGTTCAAGGTGGTCAACGATACCTGCGGCCACGCCGCCGGCGACGAGCTGATCCGGCAGATGGCCGAGATCATGCGCGGCCAGCTGCGCCGCAGCGACACGCTGGCGCGGCTGGGCGGCGACGAGTTCGGCGTGCTGCTCGAGCATTGCGGCAGCGCCGACGGCGAGCGCGTCGCCGAGGGCTTGCGCCACGCCATCGCGAGCTTCCGCTTTGCGCACCGGCAGCGCACCTTCGCGGTCGGGGTCAGCATCGGCCTGGTCACGCTGGACCGGCACACCGGCAGCGTGGCCGAGGCGCTGAGCGCGGCCGACGCCGCATGCTACGTGGCCAAGGAGGGCGGGCGCAACCGCGTGCAGGTCTACCATCCGCTGGATAGCGTGGTGCAGGCCCGCCATGGCGAGATGGAATGGGTCAGCCGCGTGCATGCGGCGCTGGCCGCCGGCCGCTTCTGCCTGTTCTCGCAGGAGATCGTGCCGGTGCAGCCGGGCGCGCTGCCCCCGGCGGGACGCCATGTGGAGCTGTTGCTGCGCCTGGTCGACGAGCGCGGCCGGCTGGTGCCTCCGATGGCGTTCGTGCCGGCCTGCGAGCGCTACAACCTGATGCCGATGATCGATCGCTGGGTGGTCGAGACCGCGTTTGCCACGCTGGCGGGACGCCAGGCCGAGATTGCCATCTGCGCGATCAACCTGTCAGGCTCGTCGCTGGCCGACCTGCAGTTCCCGGACTTCGTGCGCGAGCAGGCGCAGCGCTTCGGCATCGCGCTGGACGGCATCTGCTTCGAGATCACCGAGACCGCGGCCATTGCCAACCTGGCGCAGGCCGGGGCCTTCATCGTGCAGTTGCAACAGCTTGGCTGCCGCTTCGCGCTGGACGACTTTGGCGCCGGCATGTCTTCGTTCACCTACCTGAAGCACCTGCCCGCGGCCTACCTGAAGATCGACGGCAGCTTTGTGCGCGACATGCTGGCCGACCCGGTCAACCTGGTGATGGTGGAGGTGATCCAGCGCATCGGCCACGCGATGGGCAAGCAGACCATTGCGGAATTCGTCGAGAACGAGGAAATGCTCGAGCGCCTGCGCGAGCTGGGCGTGGACCTGGCGCAGGGCTATCACATTGCGCCGCCGGTGCCGTTCGCACCGCCCGGCCCGGAGGCCGGGGCGCCGCCGGTGCTGGCGCTGGCCGGCTGAGGCTGCGCCGGCAAGGGTGCGCCGGCGCAGCCAGGGGGATCAGGGAATCAGCGGATCGCGGAAGCCGGTGTCGGCAGCGGGCGGGGTGCCGGCCGGGGCCGGCGTCGGCACGCTTGCCGGCGGCACTGCCTGGCCCTTGGCCTCGCGCCAGGTGTTGTAGGCCCAGTAGCCCGCGCCGGCCAGCAGGCCGAGCTTGGACAGCTTCCAGGTCCAGCGCAGCATCGGCGCGCGCTTGAGCAGGGGCAGCGCCAGCGTCACCGCGGTGCTCAGCATCGGGTAGTCCTTGGTCAGGCCGACCACCTTCATCCACGAGCCCGGCCGCGCGATCCGCGGCAGCCAGGCGCTGACGCTGCCCAGCCGGTGCACGCCGCCGCGCACCGCGCGCAGCGCCTGCAGGCAATCGTGGCGCTCGAGGGCGGCGCGGGTCAGCAGCAGTTCCTTGCGCACCGCCAGCGGCAGGCGCACCTCTTGCGTGAACCGGGGCGCGCGCGGGTACTCGCCGCGTTCGCGTCCGGGCGTGCTGTCGTCAGGGTCGAGTGTGCTCATCTGCGCAGGATCTCCCGGTCTTTGTCGATTTCGGCGAGCGTGGCCTCCAGCATCGGCGGCGCGTTGCGCAGCACGTTGCGGGCGTACGCCAGGCAGATGGCGCACAGCACCAGGTAGAGCACCGTCAGCGCGCCCAGCGCCTGCCAGCGGTAGGTGTCCCAGAACAGGATCGCGATCAGGGCGGTCAGCGTGACCAGGCCCAGCCCGAAGAACGCCAGCCCGAACAAGGCCAGCAGGGCGACCTTCAGCAAGCGCGTGCGCTCCTCGGCCAACTCCACGCTGGCTAGCTCCAGGCGCGTCTGCACCATCGCCACCAGCGAGCCGGCCAGGTTGCGCACGGCGTCGAGGAACTTTGGGGAAGGGGTGGATTCGCTCATGCGGCTCCGGCGTCAAAGAGCGGTGCGCCGGCATGGCCGTGCGCACCTATCCAGCTGGCGGGGCCGGATGCGGCGCCAGGTGGCGTCGACAACGGCAGGCCGACCATGACACTGGCCAACCACGTCCGCGCTATCGACACACCGGGCACCCCGGCCATTGGCGACCCGCCGGGGCGGGTCGCCGCGATGGCGCGGCATGGGCGTGCCGCGCCGGCTTTGCAGCGCTTACTTGCGGTTGAGCAGCAGACCGATCAGCAGGCCCACGCCGGCCGCCACGCCCACGGCGCGCCACGGGTGGTCGTGCACGTAGTCGTCGGTGGCGCGCGCGGCGGCCTTGCTCTTGGTGACGACGGCATCTTGCAGGTCCTGGGCCTTTTCCTTGGCTTGCTTGAGCAGGCCCATGCCACGCTCGCGCAGTTCGGCGGCCTTTTCCCCGGTGGTCGAGGCGGCTTGCTTCAGCAGTTCCTCGGCGTCGGACAGCACGGTCTTGACATCGCTCATCAGTTTCTCCTGTTTGCGGGCGGTTGGTTCGGTTTGTGCGGATTCTGACATTTTCTTCGCTCCGAGGCTAACGGCATTTGTCGGTCTGATACTTAGCATATGTGGCGACACGTCGCCGTTTCAAGGCAACGCGCCCGGAGGCAGGTCGCTGAAGGGGTTGCCGAGGGGTCGCGGAAGGATCGGACGCCCAAGTATTGCCAGCATGCACGAAAGCGGGCGTGATGGATGTCAGAGAATGTCTATATGACTGTGAGTGATTTTGTAGTGACTTTATATTCGTTTGGGTTGGATATCAATCCGGTTACTCTGGTTCCACCATGAAACATGGCGTTGCGTCCCGGCGATCTCGCATCGCGGCAGCCCAATGCATACGGCCCCGCCAGAGGCGGGGCCGTATGCAAGGCAGGTGTTGTATCGACGAGGGCAGCCTCGTCGTCTCCTTGGTAGTGTGCTTGGCCCGGCTTCATCGCCGGGCTTTTTTATGCTGCGATCAGAAGAAGGCCTGCAGGCCGGTCTGGGCGCGGCCCAGGATCAGCGCGTGGATGTCATGGGTGCCTTCGTAGGTGTTGACCACCTCCAGGTTCACCACATGGCGGATCACGCCGAACTCGTCCGAGATGCCGTTGCCGCCCAGCATGTCGCGCGCCACGCGGGCGATGTCGAGCGACTTGCCGCACGAGTTGCGCTTCATGATCGAGGTAATTTCCACCGCCGCGGTGCCTTCGTCCTTCATGCGGCCCAGGCGCAGGCAGCCCTGCAGGCCCAGCGTGATCTCGGTCTGCATGTCGGCCAGCTTCTTCTGCACCAGCTGCGTCTGCGCCAGCGGGCGGCCGAACTGCTTGCGGTCCAGCGTGTACTGGCGCGCGGTGTGCCAGCAGAATTCGGCGGCGCCCAGCGCGCCCCAGGCGATGCCGTAGCGGGCCGAGTTCAGGCAGGTGAACGGACCCTTCAGGCCCTTCACGCCCGGCATGATGTTTTCTTCCGGCACGAACACCTGGTCGAGCACGATCTCGCCGGTGATCGACGTGCGCAGGCCGACCTTGCCGTGGATGGCGGGGGCGCTCAGGCCCTTCCAGCCCTTTTCCAGGATGAAGCCGCGGATGTCTTCCTTGCCGTCCTCGCCCTGCAGCTTGGCCCAGACCACGAACACGTCGGCGATCGGCGAGTTGGTGATCCACATCTTGGCGCCGGTCAGCTCGTAGCCGCCTTCAACCTTCTTGGCGCGGGTCACCATCGAGCCCGGGTCGGAGCCGTGGTTCGGCTCGGTCAGGCCGAAGCAGCCGATCCATTCGCCGGTGGCCAGCTTGGGCAGGTACTTCTGCTTCTGCGCCTCGGTGCCGAATTCGTAGATGGGGACCATCACCAGCGACGACTGCACGCTCATCATCGAGCGGTAGCCCGAATCGACGCGCTCGACTTCGCGCGCGATCAGGCCGTAGCTGACGTAGTTCAGGCCGGGGCCGCCGTATTGCTCGGGGATGGTCGGGCCGAGCAGACCCAGCTCGCCCATCTCGCGGAAGATCTCGACGTCGGTCTTCTCGTTGCGGAACGACTGCAGCACGCGCGGCATCAGCTTGTCCTGGCAGTACGCCGCGGCGGCGTCGCGCACCATGCGCTCGTCGGCGCTCAGTTGCTGGTCCAGCAGCAGGGGGTCGGCCCAGTGGAATTCGGCGTTGGCAGCCATGCAGGTCTCCTTCGGTAGCGCAGGGGAAGCGCCGGGCGGGGCGGCTTGCGTGCCGCTGTGCGCGCCGGCGCATCGGTCATTTCGTAACGGGTTCGGTGATCGTGCGGAGGATTTTTTCGGGATCCTGAAAGTTCCGCATTGCGGAACTGTGTTCCGTTGAATTAGTATATCGCAATGGTCTTGCCACGCAACAGGCAAAACCCTGAACCCCCGCGCCTTTGTGCGATGAACGGACAAGCGCCGACTGGAGCCGCGAACCTTGGCCAACCCGAACCCCGATCCGTCACTTTCCGAAGTCCCTGCCACATCGGCATCCGCCCCTGCACCCGTGCGCGACAGCGACCCGAACTTCGTCACCGCGCTGGCGCGCGGGCTGGAGCTGCTGCGCTGCTTCCGCACCGGCGAGGCGATGCTGGGCAACCAGGAGTTCGTGCGCCGCACCGGCTTCCCCAAGGCCACGGTGAGCCGGCTGGCGGGCACGCTGGTGCAGCTGGGCTACCTGCGCTATGACGACAGCCTGGGCAAGTACGCGCTCGATGCCGGGGTGCTGGCGCTGGGCTATGCCTACCTGTCGGCGTCGGACGTGGTGTCGCTGGCGCGCCCGCACATGCTGGCCTTCGCGCAGTCGTACGGGGTCTCGGTGTCGCTGGGCAAGCGCGAGCGCATGGAGGTGATCTACCTGGAGTCGATCCGCAACGACGCCGGCGTGATGCTGGGGCTGGGGGTCGGCTCGCGGCTGTCGCTGGTGTCCAGCTCGATGGGGCGGGCCTACCTGGCGGCCTTGCCGGCGGCGCGGCGCGAGCGCGTGATGGCCGAGTTCAGCCAGGCCTTCCCGGAACAATGGAAGCAGCAGGAGGCCGCCACCCGCGCCGCGCTGGCCGAGGCGCAGCAGCGCGGCTATGCGGCGTCGTTCCGCGACTGGCATCCGGCCATCCATGCCTGCGCGGTGGCGTTCCGGCCGGTGGGGGAGAAGGAGCTGCACATGCTGAGCTGCAGTGCGTCTTATGGCGCGGTGGACGAGGCGGTGTTCCACCAGACCCTGGCGCCGGCGCTGCGGGCACTGGCGGCAAGGTTGTCCGAGCCGGCGGGCTGAGGCCGCCGGCCGGAGCGGATCAAAGGTCGGTGCGCAACTTCCACAGTTCCGGGAACAGCACCACGTCCAGCATCTTGCGCAGATAGCTGACGCCTTCGGTGCCGCCGGTGCCGCGCTTGAAGCCGATCACGCGCTCGACCGTGGTCACATGGCGGAAGCGCCATTGCCGGAACGCGTCTTCGAGGTCGACGAACTTCTCGCCCAGCTCATAGAGTTCCCAGTGCGCGCCGGGGTTGCGATAGACCTCCAGCCACGCCGCCTCGACCGACGCGTTGTACGCGGTCGGCTGGGTCCAGTCGCGCTCGACGCAATCCGCATCGATGGCAAAGCCGCGCCGCGCCATCAGCCGGATCGCCTCGTCGTACAGCGACGGCGTCTTCAGCGCGGCCTCGACCAGCGCCAGGTGCTCGGGCCGGTGCGCATGCGGCCTGAGCATGGCGGCGTTCTTGTTGCCGAGGATGAACTCGATCTCGCGGTACTGGTACGACTGGAAGCCCGACGACATGCCCAGGTAGGGCCGCATCGCCGAGTACTCCGGCGGCGTCATGGTGGCCAGCACGTTCCACGCCTGCACCAGCTGGTCCATGATGCGCGACACGCGGGTCAGCATCTTGAACGCCGGCGGCAGGCTGTCGGCCTTGACCGACTCGCGCGCGGCGCGCAGCTCGTGCAGCATCAGCTTCATCCACAGCTCGGTGGTCTGGTGCTGCACGATAAACAGCATCTCGTTGTGGTCCGGCGACAGCGGATGCTGCGCGCTCAGGATCTGGTCCAGGCCGAGGTAGTCGCCATAGCTCATGTCCCTGGCGAAATCCATCTGCGCGCCGTGCCAGCTATCGCCTTGCGGCGGGTTTGCCGGCGCCGCGCCGGAGAAGGGGCATCCCTTGAATTCACTCATGATGCGCTCCCGGTCAGGTCACCTGGCCGCGCGTCTGGAAACGCGCGTCGCGATAGGCGCCGCTGTCCAGCACGTCGCGCAGGATTTCCACAGCATCCCACACCTCGGCGAAGCTGGTGTAGAGCGGCGTGAAGCCGAAGCGGGCGATGCGCGGCTCGCGGTAATCGCCGATGACGCCGCGCTCGATCAGCGCCTGCACCAGGGCATAGCCGTCGGGGTGCTCCAGGCTGACCTGGCTGCCGCGGCGCGCGTGCTCTCGCGGCGTCACCAGCGCCAGCGGGTGGTGGCCGCAGCGCGCTTCGACCAGCTGGATGAACAGGTCGGTCAGCTGCAGCGACTTGGCGCGCAGCGCCTGCATGTCGGTCTGCGCGAACACGTCCAGCCCGCATTCGACCATTGCCAGCGACGTGACCGGCTGCGTGCCGCACAGGAAGCGGCGCACGCCGTCGACCGGACGGTATTGCGGATCCATCGCGAACGGCGCGGCATGGCCCCACCAGCCCGACAGCGGCTGCCAGAAGGCGTCGCGCAGCGCCGGCGCGACCCAGACGAAGGCGGGCGAGCCCGGGCCGCCGTTCAGGTACTTGTAAGTGCAGCCGATGGCGTAGTCGGCGCCGGCCGCCTTCAGCTCGACCGGCACGGCGCCGGCCGAATGGCACAGGTCCCATACCGTCAGCGCGCCGCGGGCGTGGGCCAGTTCGGTCAGCCCGGCCATGTCGAGCATCTCGCCGGTCTTGTAGTTGACATGGGTCAGCATCAGCACCGCGGTATCGGCGCCGACCGCGGCGTCGATCTCGGCCGGCGAGTTCACCAGCCGCAGTGAATAGCCTTGCTGCAGCAGGTCGGCCAGGCCCTGGGCGATATACAGGTCGGTGGGGAAGTTGCTGGACTCGGAGACGATCACCTTGCGCGCCGGGTCGCGCGTCTGCTGCACGCGCAGCGCCGCGGCCAGCACCTTGAACAGGTTGATCGAGGTGGTGTCGGTGACCACCACTTCATCGGGGCCCGCGCCCACCAGCGGCGCCAGCTTGTTGCCCAGGCGCTGCGGCAGCTCGAACCAGCCGGCGGTGTTCCAGCTGCGGATCAGGCCGTCGCCCCATTCCTCGGCCACCACCTGGGCGGCGCGCGCGGCGGCGGCGCGCGGGCGGGCGCCGAGCGAATTGCCGTCGAGGTAGATCACGCCCTCAGGCAGCGCGAACTGATCGCGCAGCGGGCGCAGCGGGTCTTGCTGGTCGAGCCGGATACAGTGCTCGCGGTCAATGGTCGTCATGTCGTGCAGAAAGGCCAGGCGGGGTTTCGGAAGAAATGCTCAGTCGAGGCTGCGCAGCACCGCTCGCACCGGGCTGGCATCCAGCGCGGCAAAGCGCAGCGGCAGCGCGATCAGCTCATAGTCGCCGGCATCGACCTGGTCCAGCACGATGCCTTCCAGGATCGCCAGGCCATGGCGGCGCACGGCGTGGTGCGCGTCCATGGTCTTGGAGTCCTGCGGATCGAGCGACGGCGTGTCGATGCCGACCAGCTGCACGCCGTGCGCGGCCAGCAGCGCGATGGTGTCGGGCGCTACCGCGCAGAAGGCCGGGTCCCACTGCGCCAGCGGCGCCTGCCGGTAGGTGCGCAGCAGCACCCGCGGCGGCAGGCCAGCGAGCGCGTGCTCGATGTGGTGCGGCTGCACCAGCGGCGCGGCGCCGAGGCAGTGGATCACCCGGCAGACGCCCAGGTAGGGCGCCAGCGGCACGGCGCCGATCGGCGCGCCGTCGGCGGCGTAGTGCAGCGGCGCGTCCGCATGCGCGCCGGTGTGCGGCGACAGCGTGATGCGGCCGACATTGACCGGGCAATGCGCGTCGATCTGCCAGGCCGGCTGCTGCTGGAACGGCGTATCGCCGGGCCAGACCGGCGTGGCGGGCGACAGCGGCGGGCTGATGTCCCACAGCCGGCGCGGGTCGGGATTGGGGGCGGTCATGGGGTTGCGCGGCGCCGTCTGCGGGCGCCGATCCTGTATGCCTCGATGTCGGGAATCATAGTCAAAATCGGCGGCAAGAGGCTTGCTAAATGGCCCGTCATCCCATCCTTCTTTCGCATAGAATGCGAAAAAACAGCGATTAATCGAAGGAAATTCGAATGAACCTCGACCCTACCGATCTGCGCATCCTGACCTGTCTGCAACAGAACGGCCGCATCAGCAACCAGGACCTGGCCGACCGCGTGGCGCTGTCGCCGTCGGCGTGCCTGCGCCGGGTGCGGCTGCTGGAAGAGTCAGGGGTGATCGGCGGCTATCGGGCGTGGTTCGACGCCGAGCAGCTGGGGCTGGAGCTGGAGGCGATCGTGCAGGTGTCGATGCGCCATGACGTGGAGGGCTGGCACGACACCTTCATCGCCGCGGTGCAGGCGTGGCCGGAAGTGCTGTCGGCATACATCATCACCGGCGACAGCAACTACATCCTGCGCGTGCAGGCGCGCAACCTGAAGCACTACTCGGACTTCATCGTGAACCGTCTGTACCGCACCCCGGGCGTGATGGATATCCGCTCGAATATCGTGCTGCAGCGGATCAAGGTGGACAGTTCGCCGCTGGCGATCCTGAAGTCGGACGCGGCGGGTACGGCGGACGCCTAGCGCGGCGGCGTATGCAGCGCGATCAGCTGGCGCAGCGTTTCCTTCAGCTGCGCGCCCTGGCGCACGCCGAAGTCATCCAGCACGGCGCGCTCGTGCTGCGCGGCACGCTCCAGCAGCGGCCGCGCCACGGCGAGGCCGCGCGGCGTGATCGAGATCAGCGCGTGGCGGCGGTCGGTCTTGCCGGGGCGGCGCCGGACCAGGCCGTCCTGCGCCATGCGGTCGACCAGCTTGGTCAGCGTGGGCTGCTTGGTCAGCGTGATTTCCGCCAGCGCGCCGATGGTGCAGTCGGGCCGATCGGCCAGCGTGGCCAGCACGCGCCATTCCTGCACCGACAGGCCGCTGGCCTCGACCTCGCGATGGAATTCGCCCGAGATCAGATGGCTGGCGCGCGCCAGCAGGTAGGCCAGGTAGCCGTCGACGAAAGGCTGGGGCGCGGGGTAGGGGTCAGCCGGCAGGTCCGCCATGATGGCTCAGCGACGGTTCACAGATCGAGCGGGGCGGTGGTGGTGAACTGGCCGCCCTGGAACACCAGCGGGCCGTCCCTGCCATCGAGCACGCCGCAGCGCTCGACTTCGCCGACAAAGATCACGTGGTCGCCCTCGTCGTAGCGGCTGCGGTTGTGGCATTCGAACCAGGCCAGCGCGTTCGACAGGATCGGCAGGCCGGTGGCCGAGAGCCGGTAGTCGACGCCGGCGAAGCGGTCGCCCTTGAGCGTGGCGAAGCGCTGGCACAGGTCCAGCTGCGAGGCCGACAGCACGTTGATGATGTAGTGGCTGCCGTCGCGGAACATCGGCAGGCTGTTGGCGCGCGTGGCCATGCTCCACAGCACCAGCGGCGGCTCCAGCGACACCGAGTTGAACGAACTGGCTGTGATGCCGATGAACGGCGGCGCGCCGGCGGCGATGGATTCGGCGCTGGCGCGCGTGGTGATCACCGTCACGCCGGTCGCGAACTGCGACAGCGTGCGGCGGAAATGCTGCGCATCGAAGTCCGGCGCGGCGGCGACGTTGGCGATCCGTGGCTGGGCCTCAGGCATGCCCATGGGGGCTCCACTGGAGTTCATGAAATTTCATATATATTATTCGCGCCAGGGACTTCAACCAAGTCCGGTGGCCTGCCGCCCTGCCGCAGGTGCCGGCCAGCAGACAAAAACAGCGCGGCGCATGCCGCCAATAAAACAAGCAGGAGACAAAGCGCATGCTCATCGAGCAGATCGAACACCGCTGGCTGGCGGCGTTCCGCCGCACGCTGGAACTCTGTGCCCTGCGGCACGGGGATGTCGTCGGAATTGTAACGGAGTCGCAATCCCGCCCTGTCAACGTGGCCTTGGCCGAACTGGCCGCGCAGTCGCTGGGCGCCACGCCGGTGCGGATCCAGGTGCCGACCCCCGCACTCAGCGCGCCGGCCCCGGTGCGTTCGACCGGCGCCAGCGATGCGCTGCAGAACCTCGCCCCGGTGGTCGCCGCGCTGAGCCGCTGCCAGCTGGTGCTCGACTGCACCGTCGAAGGCCTGCTGCATGCCCCTGAGCTGCCGCTGATCCTGCGCGGCGCCGACGGCGTGGTGCCGCGCATGCTGATGGTCAGCAACGAAAACCCCGAGATCCTGGAGCGCTGCCAGCCCGACCCGTCGCTGGAGGCCACCGTGCGCGCGGCGATGAAGCGCCTGCGCGGCGCGCGCGAGATGCGCGTGCATTCCGCCGCCGGCACCGAGCTGCGCATCGGCCTGGCCGAGGCGCGCGTGGGCGGCGTCTGGGGCTTCTGCAACAAGCCCGGCCAGGTCTCGCACTGGCCCGGCGGGCTGTGCCTGGCGTTCCCGGCCGGGCGCCAGGTCAACGGCACGCTGGTGCTGGCGCCGGGCGACGTCAACCTGACCTTCAAGACCTACCTGCGCGATACCGTGGTCTGCCATATCGAGGACGACTATATCGTCGGCGTCGAGGGGCAGGGCGTCGACGCCGACATGATGCGCGGCTACTACCAGGCCTGGGCCGACCGCGAAGGCACGCGCGACGCCTACGCGGTCTCGCATGTGGGCTGGGGCCTGAACCGGACGGCGCGCTGGGACGCGATGACGTTCTACGACAAGCGCGACTGCAACGGCACCGAGCTGCGCGCGTTCGCCGGCAACTTCCTGTTTTCCACCGGCGCCAACGAGGTGGCCGGGCGCCATACGCTGGGCCATTTCGACCTGCCGCTGCGCAACTGCACGGTCTCTCTCGACGGCCGCAATGAAGTCGACGCGGGCCAGCTGACGGAGGTGCCGGCATGAGCGCCCCCACCCTCGACCGGCACGCCAACGGCATCGCCACGCTGGCCTGGGGCGACGGCCCGGTGGCGGTGGTGATGCTGCACGGCATTGGCGGCGGCAAGGCCGCGTGGCCGGCGCAGGGCGAAGCGCTGGCGCAGGCGGGCTACCGTGCGCTGGCGTGGGACATGCCCGGCTATGGCGACAGCGCCATGATCGACCCCTATGACTTCGACGGCCTGGCCGGCGCGCTGGCGCCGCTGCTGCAGGCCGAGCGCGCTGCCGGCCGGCGCGTGGTGCTGCTCGGCCACAGCATGGGCGGCATGGTCGCGCAGCAGGCGTGCGCGGCCACGCCGGCGCTGGTCGACGGCATGGTGCTGTCCGGCACCTCGCCCGCGTTCGGCAAGGGCGACGGCCCCTGGCAACGCGAGTTCATCGCCGCGCGCACCGCGCCGCTGGATGCCGGCAAGACCATGGAAGAGATGGCGGCGGGGCTGGTGCGCACGATGGTCGCGCCGGATGCGGAAGCGCCGGCGGTGGCCTTTGCCACCGCGGTGATGGCCGCGGTGCCCGCGCCGACCTACCGCGCCGCGCTGGGCGCGCTGGTGCATTTCAACCAGCGCGATGCGCTGGCGCGGATCGCCGTGCCGGTGCTGGCGCTGGCCGGCCAGCACGACACCAATGCCTCGCCCGAGGTGATGCAGCGCATGGCGCAGCGCATTGCGGGCGCGGAGTACCGCTGCCTGCCCGACGTCGGCCACCTGGCCTGCATGGAGCGCCCGGCGCGCTTCAACGAGGCCGTGCTCGACTTCCTGCGCCGACGCTTTTCCGTGCACTGAAGCGCGCCGCTTTCCGGCAACGCCAACACAAGAACCACCGCCGCGCCGCCCCCCTTCAAGCCCCGGCGCGAGCAGGAAGAACAGGAGACCGCGACATGCCATCCGGCCAGCTCGATTTCATTCCCGCCGTCGGCACGGCGGCATTCACCCCGGAACAGGCGCGCCTGCTGGCGCTGACCAACCGCCTCGGGCGCGAGCGCTTCGCGCCGCGCGCCGCCACCTGGGACCGCGAGGCCAGCTTCCCCTTCGCCAACTACGACGACCTGCGCGAGGCCGGCCTGCTGGCGTTGTGCGTGCCGCAGGCGTTTGGCGGCGCGGGCGCGGACTTTGCCACCTACTGCATGGTCGGCGCCGAGATCGGCCGCTTCTGCGGCGCCACCGCGCTGACGTACAACATGCATATCTGCTCGACCATGTGGACCGGCGTGCTGTCCGATGGCATCGACATGACGCCGGCACAGCGCGACGAACACCAGGCCCGCCGCGAGCTGCACTTCGCGCGCGTGGTGCGCGACGGCGCGGTCTACGCGCAGCCGTTCTCCGAAGGCTCGGCCGCGGCGGCCGGCAAGGCGCCGTTCGGCACCACTGCGCGCAAGGTCGACGGCGGCTGGGTGCTGAACGGGCGCAAGATCTTCGCCTCGCTGTCGGGCGCGGCCGACTATTACGGCATCCTCTGCACCGAGGACCGCGGCGACCAGCACCCGGACATGCGCGACACGCTCTACATCGCCGTGCCCGGCCAGGCCGAAGGGCTGAGCGTGACCGGCGACTGGGACCCGATGGGCATGCGCGGCACGGTATCGCGCACGCTGCTGCTCAAGGACGTGTTCGTGCCCGACCACGAGCAGCTGATGCCGCGCGGCGTCTACTACCGCGCCGCGCAGACCTGGCCGGCGATGTTCTTCACGCTGTCGCCGACCTACCTGGGCGTGGCGCAGGCGGCGTACGACTTCACCGTGCAGTACCTGCGCGGCGAGGTGCCGGGCCAGCCGCCGGTCAAGCGCCGCATGTATCCCACCAAGCAGATCGCGGTGGCGCAGATGCGCATCCAGCTGGAGAGCATGCGCTCGCTGTTCTGGCGCGCGATCCATGAAGCGAAGCCCAATCCGTCCAAGGACGAGCGCCTGCGGCTGTACGCCGCGCACTACACGGTGATGGAAGGGGCCAACGATATCGCCCGGCTGGCGATCCGCACCTGCGGCGGCCAGTCGATGCTCAAGGACCTGCCGCTGGAGCGGCTCTACCGCGATTCGCGCTGCGGCGCGCTGATGCTGCCGTGGACCGCCGAGCTGATCCTCGACCGCATGGGCCGCGAGACCCTGTACGAATCCGGCGAGCGCGACGAATGAGCGCGTCCCGTGCGATCCGGGCCGGTGCCGCCGGGCTGGGTGCGCTGCCGGCCATGCTGCATCGCCATGCCGACGCTGCGCCGGGCCGGCCGGCCCTGCACTACCTCGGCCGCAGCTTCACCTACGGCAAGCTGTGGCGGCGCGTCGAGCGCGCCAGCGCCCACCTGGCCGCGACCTGGGGCATCCGCGCCGGCGACCGCGTGGGCACGCTGTGCCTGAACCATGAACTGCAATTGGTGCTGCTGTTCGCCTGCGCCCGCGTCGGGGCAATCTTCGTGCCGCTCAACTACCGGCTGGCGCCGGTCGAGCTGCGCGCGATCGCGGCCAACGCGCAACTGGCCGTGCTGTTCCATGACGCCGCGCATGCAGCGCTGGCGCGCGAGGCCGGTGGCGAAGGCCAGCTGGCGCAGCTCGACCGGCTGATCGACCAGCCGGCGCCGTACGGCGTGGTCCATGCCCCCGTGCCGGACCATGCGCCGCTGCTGCTCGCCTATACCTCCGGCANGTGCGCTGCCGGCCATGCTGCATCGCCATGCCGACGCTGCGCCGGGCCGGCCGGCCCTGCACTACCTCGGCCGCAGCTTCACCTACGGCAAGCTGTGGCGGCGCGTCGAGCGCGCCAGCGCCCACCTGGCCGCGACCTGGGGCATCCGCGCCGGCGACCGCGTGGGCACGCTGTGCCTGAACCATGAACTGCAATTGGTGCTGCTGTTCGCCTGCGCCCGCGTCGGGGCAATCTTCGTGCCGCTCAACTACCGGCTGGCGCCGGTCGAGCTGCGCGCGATCGCGGCCAACGCGCAACTGGCCGTGCTGTTCCATGACGCCGCGCATGCAGCGCTGGCGCGCGAGGCCGGTGGCGAAGGCCAGCTGGCGCAGCTCGACCGGCTGATCGACCAGCCGGCGCCGTACGGCGTGGTCCATGCCCCCGTGCCGGACCATGCGCCGCTGCTGCTCGCCTATACCTCCGGCACCACCGGCAAGCCCAAGGGCGCGGTGCATACCCAGGCCGGCCTGCTGGCCAATGCGCGCGCCAGCTGGTGGGCGCACGGCATGAGCGCGGACGACCACGTGCTGTCGGTGCTGCCGCTGTTCCATGTCGGCGGGCTGTGCATCCAGACGCTGCCGGCGCTGCTGGCCGGCGCCCAGGTCACGCTGCACGACCGCTTTGCGCCGCAGGCATGGCTGGATGCGGTGGCGCGCGCGCAGCCGAGCCTGTCGCTGATGGTGCCGGCGACGCTGCGTGCGGTGCTGGAGCATCCGGGCTGGGCCGATGCCGACCTGGCGGCGCTGCGCGGCGTGATGGCGGGATCATCGACCATCCCGCGCTCGTATATCGACGCGTTCCACGCCCGTGGCGTGCCGCTGGGACAGGTCTATGGCGCCACCGAGACCGGGCCGGTGTCGGTGGTGCTGAAGCTGGAACAGGCCATGGCGCGCCCCGGCTACGCCGGCTGGCCGCAGCCCGAGGCCGAAGTGCGCCTGGCCGGCCCCGACGGCGCCGAGGTGCCGCCGGGCACGGTCGGCGAGCTGTGGGTGCGTGGCGCCAACGTGATGGCGGGCTACTGGAACCAGCCCGACGACGGGCTGCCGGGCGGCTGGTTCCGCTCCGGCGACCTGGCGCACCGCGATGCCGACGGCTGCATCGAGGTGGTCGGCCGCAGCAAGGACATGATCATTTCCGGCGGCGAGAACATCTATCCCGCCGAGATCGAGAACGTGCTGCTCGGCCTGCCCGGCGTGCAGGAATGCGCGGTGGTGGGCGTGGCCGATGCGCGCTGGGGCGAAGTGCCGGTGGCGGTGATCGTGCCGGGGCCGGGCGCGCCGCGTGGCGCGCTCGCGGCCGAACCGCTGCGCGAACTGCTGGCCGCGCGCATCGCCCGCTTCAAGCTGCCGCGCGAGGTGGTGCTGATGGACGAGCTGCCGCGCAGCGCGCTGGGCAAGGTGCTCAAGCCGCAATTGCGCGCGCTGCTGGAGGCCCGGCGCCCGCCCGGCTGAAGCCGCTGCAAGCGCGCCGGTCTGCGCTTATGCTTGAGGCCTTGGCAAGACAGGCAACTACGCAAGGGAGCGGCGCAAATGGAACATGGATTGGAAACCGCCACGCTGGGCGGCGGGTGCTTCTGGTGCCTGGAAGCGGTCTACCAGCAGGTCGAGGGGGTGGTCGCGGTCGAGTCCGGCTACACCGGCGGCCATGTCGACCACCCGACCTACCAGCAGGTCTGCGAGGGCGATACCGGCCACGTCGAGGTGGTGCGCGTCAGCTTCGATCCGTCGGTGATCAGCTACCGCGAGATCCTCGAGATCTTCTTCGCCATCCACGACCCGACCACGCCGGACCGGCAGGGCAACGACGTGGGGCCGCAATACCGCTCGGCCATCTTCACGCATTCGGAGGCGCAGCGCGCGACGGCCGAATACGTGATGCGCGAGCTGGCCGCCGCCAGGGCGTTCGATGCGCCGATCGTCACGCAGGTCGAACCGGAGCAGCCGTACTGGCGCGCGGAGGCCAGTCACCAGAACTACTATCAGGATCATCCGAGCCAAGGGTACTGTGCCTTTGTGATCTCGCCGAAACTGGCCAAATTCCGAAAGCAGTTTGGAGGGAAGTTGAGGAAATAGGGGCCGGGCGTCTGGGCCGGTGCCAAAAGTCGAGCCTAATTTCCCTGCGCGAACATCGCGCCGACAATCGCCCCCATTTCATGCCGCCGCGCCGCGGGCATCCGCGAGGCAGTCGACATGATGCTGATGGCCGCCTCGGCGCCCATTTCCAGGGGCAGTGCATAGCCTACGCCTGCCACCCCCTCCGCGCCGGCAAGCGCATAGCCCAGCTTCCGGGCGCGCTCTACGCCGCGCAACAGCCTGAGCAGGCTCAGGCCGCCGGCCGCGTACTCGGCGCGGTGCCGCTCGTAATGCGCACGCACCGCCTCGTTGTCCATCGTCGCCAGCAAGGCCATGCTGGCGGTGCCCTGGCCTAGCAGGCGGGAGGTGCCGGTCAGCAAGTGGAAGGTCTTGATGCGGTGGCTGCCTTCCTCGGTATGCAGGCAGTGCCCGTGGTCGCCGATGCGCACGGTCAGGAACACCGCGTCGCCCGTAAGCCGGGCCAGCGCCTTCATCTTGCTCACCAGCGCGCTGTTGGGCGGCGGCCGGTTCATCGCACGCAGGCCCAGCGCCATGGCGGCAGTGCCCAGGTGATAGCGCTTGCCCGCAGACTCGCGCTCGATATACCCAGCGGATTCCAGGAAGCGCGCCATCCGGTGCACGGTGGTACGGTCGATCTGGGCTAGCGCGGCGAGTTCCGGCAGGGTCAGTCCCGCCTCGTGATGCCCGGCAAGCAGCTGGAGCAGGGTGAAGGCACGGGACAGGCTCTGCACGCCGCCGGGCGAGGGGGTCTTGGTTAGCATGGAAAGGTGCGTCGGGGAACGCTTTGGGGGTGGCGGATGCCGCGCCCCGCGTCCTGGGTTTCTGGCTTGTGCACATTATGCACAGACTGAGCGATTGCGGTTGTCCCGGGCGGCGTGGTGGTTTGCAATCCATGCATCACGGAACCTCACGCAAGCGCTATGATTCCCATCGATTCACGCATCGACTCATCTTCCGACGTCTTCGCCAGCCAGCGCGCCGGCATGCAGGCCCTGATCGACCGCCTCCATGGGCTCGAACAGCGTGCCGTGGCCGCCTCGGAGCGCGCCCGGCCCACCTTTGCCAAACGCGGGGCATTGCTGCCGCGCGAGCGCATCGGCCGCCTGCTGGATCCAGGCGCGCCGTTCCTGCCGATTGCCACGCTGGCCGGCTTCGGCATGGACGACCCCGACCCCGCGACCTCCATCCCCGGCGGTTCGCTGGTGGCCGGCATCGGTTTCGTCTGCGGCGTGCGCTGCATGGTGCTGGCCACGGATTCCGGCATCGACGCCGGTGCCATGACCGAGGCCGGCAACATGAAGCTGATGCGCTGCCAGGAAATCGCGCTGGAAAACCGGCTGCCATTTATCCATCTCGTGGAATCGGCCGGCGCCAACCTGCGCAAGTACCGCGTTGACAAGTTCGTGCGCGGCGGCGCGCTGTTCTACAACCTGGCTCGCCTGTCCGCGGCCGGGCTGCCGGTGATCACGGTCGTGCATGGCTCGTCCACGGCGGGCGGCGCCTACATGCCGGGGCTGTCCGACTACGTGGTGATGGTGCGCAAACGCGCGCGCGCCTTCCTGGCGGGGCCTCCGCTGCTGAAGGCCGCCACTGGCGAGATCGCCACGGATGAGGAACTGGGCGGCGCCGACCTGCATGCGACGATCAGCGGCCTGGCCGAATACCTGGCCGAGGACGACGAGCACGCGCTTGCCACCGCGCGCGACATTGTCGCCAGCCTGGACTGGCCGACCGTCGCGGCAGGGCCCGCGCAGCCCGTGCGCCCGCCGCGGCTCGACCCGTCGGAGCTGGATGGGGTGATGACGCTCGACATGAAGCGCCCGGTGGACATGCGCGAGGTGATCGCGCGCATCGTCGACGACTCCGCCTGGCTGCCGTTCAAGCCCGACTATGGCCCGGGCACGGTGTGCGGCCATGCACGCATCGAAGGCAATACGGTCGGCTTCATCACCAACAACGGTCCCATTGACCCGGCCGGTGCCACCAAGGCCGCGCAGTTCATCCAGCTATGCAACCAGTCGGACACACCGATCGTGTTCCTGCAGAACACCACCGGCTTTATCGTCGGCCGCGCCTCGGAAGAGGCCGGCATGATCAAGCATGGCGCCAAGATGATCCAGGCGCTGTCGAACTCGACGGTGCCGCAGGTCACGCTGTACTGCGGGGCCTCGTTCGGGGCGGGAAACTTCGGCATGTGCGGGCGGGGCTTCCGGCCGCGCTTCTGCTTCTCGTGGCCGAACGCGCGCACCGCCGTGATGGGCGGCGAGCAGGCCGCCATGACGCTTGAGATCGTGGCGCGCCAGCAGGCCGCGCGCAAGGGCGTGCCGGTCGATGAAGCGCAACTGGCCAGCCAGACCGCCGATATCGTTGCCAACTTCGAGCGCCAGGCCAGCGCCTTCGTCACCAGCGGGCTGCTGCTGGACGACGGCGTGATTGATCCGCGCGACACGCGCGCCGTGCTGGCCTTCGTGCTGGCCACCGCGCGCGAGGCCAGCCTGCGCAAGCCGCACGCGATCCAGTTTGGCGTCGGGCGCTTCTAAGCGCCGGCGCCGTCCCGACACGTCCTAAACGAACAAGACACCAGGAGACCACCATGCTTTACACGGAAGACCACCGCAACATCATGGATAGCATCCGCCGATTCGTCTCGGCGGAGATCGATCCCTTCGTCGACGAGTGGGAAGCCGCCGAGATATTCCCGGCGCATGCGCTGTTCAAGAAGATGGGCGACCTCGGCTTCCTCGGCATCACCAAGCCGATCGAATACGGCGGCATGGGGCTCGACTTCTCCTACGCCGTTGCCGCCGCCGAGGCGCTGGGCTATGCCCGCGCACAGGGCGTGGGCATGGGCGTTGGGGTGCAGACCGACATGGCGACGCCGGCGCTGACCGCGTTTGGCTCGGACGAGCTCAAGCGCAACTACCTGGCCCCTGCCATTGCCGGCGACATGGTGTGCTCCATCGGCGTGTCCGAAGCCGGCGCCGGTTCCGACGTGGCCTCGCTCAAGACCCGTGCGGTACGTGATGGCGACGACTATGTCATCTCCGGCGCCAAGATGTGGATCACCAACGGCACCCAGGCCGACTGGATCTGCCTGCTGTGCAATACCTCCGACGGTCCGGTCCACAAGAACAAGTCGCTGATGGTGGTGCCTCTCAGGGAAGACGGCAAGCGCGTGCGCGGCGTGGAAGTGCAGAAGATCAGGAAGTTCGGCATGTGGTGCTCCGACACCGCGCAGATCTTCTTCGACGAAGTGCGCGTGCCGGTGCGCAACCGCATCGGCGAAGAGGGCATGGGCTTCATCTACCAGATGAAGCAGTTCCAGGAAGAGCGGCTGAACGGCGCCGCGCGCCGGCTGGCCTGCAACGCGCTGATCGAGGAGACCGCCGACTACCTGCGCCAGCGCGTCGCCTTCGGCAAGCCGCTGCTCGACAACCAGTTCATCCAGTTCAAGCTGGCCGAGCTCAAGACCGAGATGGAGGCGCTGCGCGCGCTGGTCTACATGGCCACGCAGGCCTATGTCGATGGGGGCGATGTCATTGAACTGGCGTCGATGGCCAAGCTCAAGGCCGGGCGGCTGTCGCGCGAGGTGGCCGACTGGTGCATGCAGTTCCAGGGCGGCATGGGCTATACCTGGGACAACCACGCGTCGCGCGCCTATCGCGATTTCCGGCTGGGCTCGATCGGCGGCGGGGCGGACGAGGTCATGCTCCAGGTCATTGCCAAGCAGATGGGCCTGATGTCGCGCGGCTGACGCGATCCTGAACCAACCACCAGCCAGGATCGCCATGCCTGACAGCTCATGCAACGATGCCGTGATCGTGCGCCGCGCCTGCGGCGTACTGTTCGCCACCCTCAACATTCCTGCCACCCGCAATGCGCTGGCGCCCGAAGTGGTGGCCGCGCTGGCCGCCGCCGTGGCGCGGGCCGAAGCCGACCCGGAAGTCCGCGCCCTGGTGCTGCGCGGCGCCGGCGGCAGCTTCAGCGCAGGCGGCAACGTGGGCAGCTTCCAGTCCCGGCTCGATGCCGACGCCAGCCAGGAAGACCCGGTCGCCACGCGCAACCGTCAGTTCGGCTACTTCATGGAGCGCCTGAGCGTGCTGCCGGTGCCGGTGATCGCCGCGGTTGAGGGCGCGGCCATGGGCGGCGGCATGGGCCTGGCCTGCGCGGCCGACATCGTGCTGGCCACGCGCGATGCGCGCTTTGCGTTGTCGGAGACCACGCTGGGCATCGTCGCCGCGCAGATCGCCCCCTTTGTCGTGCAAAGGCTGGGCGCTGCCGCCACACGCCGCCTGGGCCTGACCGGCGAGCGCGTCAGCGGCGAGGCAGCGGCAGCCATCGGCCTGGTCGACCAGCTCGCGGCCGACAGCGCGGAGCTGGACGCCCTGATTGCCGAGTGGCTGACGCGCATCGGCCGTTGCGGCCCCAATGCCAACCGCGTGTTCAAGACGCTGGTCGGCCGCTGCGGCCACGAGCCGCTGGGCCCGCTGCTGGACCAGGCCTCGCGCCAGTTTGCGCAATGCATGCGGCGCGAGGGCGCCGAAGGCGTGGCGGCATTCCGCGACAAGCGCGATGCCGCCTGGACCGTTCGCTTCGATGCCGACACGGTGCGCACCGCGCAATCGACCCGCTGACCGCGCCGGTCGCATCTTCCAAGAGATTCACAGGATTTCCCATGTCTGCTACCCGCCGATCCTTCCATACGCTGCTCGTCGCCAATCGCGGCGAGATCGCGGTGCGTATCATGCGCACCGCCCGCCGCCTCGGACTGGCCACAGTCGCCGTGTATTCCGAAGCCGACCGCCACAGCCCGCACCTTGCCTGCGCCGACCGCGCCGTGTGCATCGGCGCGGCCGCGCCGCGCGAGTCGTACCTGAACCTTGCCGCCATCATCGAAGCGGCCCGCGCGAGCGGTGCCGATGCGGTCCACCCGGGCTATGGCTTTCTGGCCGAGAACGCCGCCTTTGCCGAGGCGGTCAGCGCCGCCGGCCTGGTCTTCGTCGGCCCGCCCGCCACGGCGATCCGCGCCATGGGCAACAAGGCCGAAGCCAAGCGGCTGATGCTGGCCGCCGACATGCCGTGCGTGCCCGGCTATCAGGGGGCCGCGCAGGATGACGCTACCCTGCTGGCCGAGGCCGGGTCCATCGGCTTCCCCCTGATGGTCAAGGCTGCGGCGGGCGGCGGCGGGCGCGGCATGCGGCTGGTGCGCGACGCGGCGGCGCTTCCCGCGGCGCTGTCGAGCGCACGCTCCGAGGCGGCGGCTGCCTTCGGTTCCGACGAGCTGATCCTCGAGCGCGCCGTGATCGCGCCGCGCCACGTCGAGATCCAGGTCTTTGCCGATACCCACGGCAATGTCATCCATCTCGGCGAGCGCGACTGCTCCGTGCAGCGCCGCCACCAGAAAGTCATCGAGGAAGCGCCATCGCCCGCGGTCGGCCCGGTGCTGCGCGCGCGCATGGGCGAGGCCGCCGTGCGCGCGGCCAAGGCCATCGGCTACGTCGGCGCCGGCACCATGGAGTTCCTGCTCGATGCCGAGGGCAATTTCTACTTCATGGAGATGAACACCCGGCTGCAGGTTGAACATGCCGTGACCGAGGCCATCACCGGCTTCGACCTGGTCGAATGGCAACTGCGCGTGGCGGCAGGCGAGCCGCTGCCGGTCACGCAGGACCAGGTCCGGCTCAACGGCCATGCCATCGAAGTGCGTCTCACCGCCGAGGACGTGCCGGCCGGCTTCCTGCCGCAGGGCGGGCCGCTGCTGCGCTGGCGCCCGCCTGCCGCCGGCCGCGACGTGCGTGTGGACCATGCGCTGGAAGAGGGCGGTGCCATCCCCACCCACTATGACTCGATGGTCGCCAAGCTGGTCGCGCATGGCGCCGACCGCGAAGAGGCGCGACGCAAGCTGCTGCGCGCGGTGCAGGACTGCACGCTGCTGGGCGTGCCGACCAACCAGGGGTTCCTGGCCGCGTGCCTGGCGCACCCGGCGTTTGCCGGCAATGACGTGCATACGGGCTTTGTCGACACCCATATGCAGGCGGCGCTGCAGGCCCCGGTGCCTCCGGTGCATGTGACGGCAAGCGCCGCGCTGGCCGCGTCGGGGCTGCTGGGCGGCAACGGCAAGCCGGCCACGCTTGCGCGTGCGGCCTCCAGCGTGGTGCTGAATGCGGCCGGCAAGGACTGGGAAGCGTTCCTGCGCGTGTGCGCCGACGGCTGGCGCGTCAGCCTGAGCCAGCGCGGTGAAGACCACCCGCCGGTGGAATGCAGGCTGCGCGTGCTGCGCGCCGATGCCGCCAGCGGCACCGCCCTGGTCGAATGCGACGGCGTGGCCTATCCGCTGGTGTTCGCCGCCGAAAAGCACGCCCTGCACCTGTTCCAGTCCGGCCGCGCTTGGCACTTCCCGCTACACGATCCGCGCCGCCGCCGCGATGCGGGCGACGCCGACGGCATGCTGCAGGCGCCGCTGACGGCCCGCATCGTCGCGGTCAATGTGGCCGAGGGCGACCACGTGCAAGCGGGCCAGGCGCTGGTGGTGCTGGAAGCCATGAAGATGGAGCACGCCATCGTGGCGCCGTTCGCCGGCGTGGTGGCGGAACTGCCGGCGCGCGCCGGCGGGCAGGCCAGTGCCGGGTCGTTGCTGGCGAGGGTGGAGGCCGATGTGGCCGCAAAGGAGGAAGCATGAGCGAATCCGTGCAAGAAGAAGCGCGCGCCGGCAAGACTGTGCGCATCGGTGGCGCTTCCGGCTTCTGGGGCGATTCCGCCATCGCCACGCCGCAACTGCTGGCAGTGCCCGGCCTGCAATACCTGGTCTATGACTACCTGGCTGAGACCACCATGTCGATCCTGGCACGCGCCCGCGCCAGGGATCCAGCGCAGGGCTACGCCACCGACTTCGTGCACGCGGCGATGGGGCCGAACCTCAGTGAAATCCTGCGGCGGGGCATCCGTGTCGTTGCCAATGCCGGCGGCCTCAATCCGCACGCCTGCCGCGACGCACTGCTCAAGGTGGCGCAGAAGCAGGGTCTGTCGCCGCGCATCGCCGTGGTCAGCGGCGACGACGTGCAGCCGCGCTTCGCGCAGTGGTGCGCCGGGGGGCTGACTGACCTCGCCGGCAATCCGGTGCCAACCACCGAGCCCTGGTCGGCCAACGCCTACACCGGCGCGCAAGGCATTGCCCGCGCGCTGGCGCTGGGCGCGGACATCGTCATCGCCGGGCGCTGCGTCGACAGCGCCGTCGTGGTGGGCGCGCTGGCCCACGAGTTCGGCTGGAGCTGGACCGACTGGGATCGCCTGGCCGCCGGCACGCTGGCCGGCCACGTGATCGAGTGCGGTGCCCAGGCCACGGGGGGGCTGTTTACCGACTGGCAGCGCGTGCCTGGCTGGGAGCGCATGGGCTATCCCGTGATCGACTGCGCGCACGACGGCAGCTTCGTGCTGAGCAAGCCAGAGGGGACTGGGGGACTGATCGACCCGGCCGCGGTCGCGGAACAGGTGCTGTACGAGGTCGGCGATCCCGCCAACTACCTGATGCCGGACGTGACCTGCGACTTCCGCATGGTGCGCACCGAATTGGTCGAGGCCGGGCGCGTACGCGTGCATGGCGCGCGTGGCCGGGCACCCGGCACGCACTACAAGGGCAATGCCACCTGGCAGGACGGCTACCAGATCAGCCTGATGATGGCGATCCGCGGCATCGATGCCCCCGCCAAGGCGCGCCGCACCGCCGAGGCGCTGCTGGCGCGCACCCGTGCCATGCTGGCCGAACGCCAGATGCCGGACTACACCGAGACCGTGGTCGAGCTGCTCGGCTGCGAATCGCAGTATGGACCGCATGCGCGCGCGTTGCCGACGCGGGAAGTGGTGCTGCGCATCGGCGCGCGCCATCCGCTCGCCAGGGGGCTGAGCTTCCTTCAGCGCGAATGCTCTTCCGCGGGGACGTCCATGGCGGCGGGCACGCGCTCTTCCTTCGCGGGTCGGGTCGACATCCAGCCCGTGGTGAAGGTGTTCTCGTTCCTGGTGCCCAAGTCGGAGGTTCCGATGCGCGTGGAGTTCGAGGCTGGCGAGATCCTGCTGCCCGACGCCGCAGTGAGCGCGGCGCAGGAGCCGCCGGTCGCGATCCAGGCGCCGGCATCGCCCGCGCTTCCCCGCGAGCCGCGCGTCGAGCGGCCGCTGGTCACGCTTGCCTATGCGCGCAGCGGCGACAAGGGCGATGACGAGAACATCGGCGTGATCGCCCGCAAGCCTGAGTACCTGGCACTGCTGCGCGAGCAGCTCACCCCGCAAGCCGTGGGCGCGTACTTTGCCCACCTGGTACAGGGCGAGGTCGAGCGCTTCGACGTGCCTGGCCTGCACGCGCTGAACTTCCTGATGCACGGCGCGTTGGGCGGTGGCGGCGTGGCGAGCCTGCGCTCGGATCCGCTGGGCAAGAGCTACGCGCAGATGCTACTGGACTTTCCGCTTTCCGTACCCCGCAGCTGGGCATAGACCCGGCCAGAGAACTTGCGCGCCGGCACTGGCGCGCGCAACCAGGAGGAGACATGACCCGACCCAAACCCGACAAGCGCATCCGGCGCCAGCTATGCCTGGGCCTGTTCGCAGGACTGGCCGCAGGCAGCCTTGCAGGCCCGTTGCCCGCCATGGCGCAGGGCGACGCCTACCCCAGCCGCCCGATCCGCGTGGTCGTGCCGTACACGCCCGGCGGTGTGTCGGATGCCGTGACGCGGCTGGTGATGCAGAAACTGGCGGAACGAATCGGCCAGCCGGTGGTGGTGGAGAACCGCCCCGGCGCCAACGGCATGATCGGCTCGGAGAACGTCGCCAGGTCCGCGCCGGACGGCTATTCGCTGCTGGTGGTGGTAGCCGGGCACGCCATCAATCCCAGCCTGTATCCGAAGATGAGCTATGACCCGCTCAAGGACCTCACCGGCATCAGCATGATCGGGCGGATTCCGCTGCTGCTGGTCTCCAGCGCGCAGCTACCGCCGACCACGGTGAAAGAGCTGGTAGGCTGGGGCAAGGCCAATCCCGCGAAGATGACCTTTGCCTCCAGCGGCAACGGTTCCGGCGCGCACCTGGCGGGCGAGCTGTTCGCGCAGTCGGTCGGCATGAAGATGACGCACGTGCCTTACAAGGGCATTTCGCCGGCGCTGCCTGATTTGTTTTCGGGGCAGGTCGCCATCATCTTCGATTCGGTGCAGACCATGATGCCCCAGGTGAAGGCGGGCAAGGTGCGCGCGCTGGCGATATCCAGCCCGACGCGCTGGCCGGCCGCGCCGGAGGTGCCGACCATGGCCGAAGCCGGTTATCCGGGCGTCACGGCAGGCAGCTGGATCGGCCTGATCGCACCGGCGATGACGCCGCCGGCGGTGCAGGCAAGGCTGGCCCGGGAAATGGAAGCGGTCCTGCAGCAGCCTGACGTACGGTCAAGGCTGATCGACTATGGGATTGATCCGGTCGGCGGCAAGCCGGAGCAGTTCCAGGCTTTCATCAAGGCCGAAGCGGTGCGATGGGGTGAAGTGGTGAAGAAGAGCGGAGTGCGGCTGGAGTAAGGGGAAGGCGGCTGCGGACGGCGCCTTGTGACACTGTCCGCGCCCTGCTACAGGCTCAGTTGCTTCGCCGCCAGGTTCTTCATGATCTCCTCGGCGCCGCCGCCTATCATCATCACCTTGACCTCGCGATACAGGCGCTCCACCCGGCTGCCGCGCATATAGCCCATCCCGCCCAGCAACTGCACCGCGCGGTCCGCGCAGAACTGGAAGGTGCGCGTGGCCATGTTCTTGGCCATCGCGATCTGCGCCACCGGCGCGGCGCCGTCGTCCAGGCGCGCGGCCAGGTCGTCCAGCAGGGCGCGCGTGGATTCGATGCGCGCGGCCATGTCCACCAGCTGGTGGCGGACCACCTGGTGGTCCGCCTGCCGCTTGCCGAAGGTGCGCCGTTCGCGCGCCCACGCCAGCGCGTCATTGAAGCAGACCTGCGCATAGCCGCAGGCGGCCGCGGCGCCGATTGCCAGCAGCGTGAGCGTGTCGCGGCGCCGGCCGTCCACGGTATCGGGTTTGGTGATATCCCGCGTCATTTCGCACCTCCCTCGGGGTTCGGAGGCTGCATCAGGACCAGCGCATCGAGGGCGACGGCGCCGCGTCCGGCTGCGCGCACCAGCAGGGGATTCACTTCCATTTCGGCGAGGCTGTCGCCCAGCGACATGGCGGCGTCGGAGAGAGCGGCGATCGCGTCGGCCGCCGCATCGATGTCGGCGGCGGGCTTGCCGCGGAAGCCGGTCATCAGCCGGTAGCCGCGCAGGCTGGCCAGCATGTCGCGCGCCATGGCGCGGTCCACCGGCAGCAGCCGGTGCGTGACGTCATGGAAGATCTCGGTGAAGATCCCACCCATGCCTACCGTCATGGTAGGGCCGAAGACCGGATCGCGCGTCACGCCGACGATCAGCTCGCACACGCCGCTCGCCATTTGCTGCACCAGCACGCCGCGCTGTCGTGCCTGCGGCAGGGCTTGCGCGGCGGCGGCAGCAACCTCGGCCGCCGCCTCGCGCACCTGCTGCGCGTTGGCCAGTCCCAGCCGGACGCCGCCGACCTCGGTCTTGTGCACGATGTCTGGGCTCAGCACTTTCACTGCGACCGGGAAGCCGATGGCTTCGGCGGCGCGTGCGGCGTCGTCGGGCGTGGCCGCGGCCGCCTCCGCGCCGACCGGCACGCCGAAGCCCGCCAGCCACTGCTTGGCCTGGTGCTCGTCCATGGCGGCGGAAGGCGCGCTGGCGGCCGCGTCGCCGCCGGCCCGCGCGCGCAGCGCCATCCAGTGCGCGGTCGGCGCCGCCGTGCCGAGCCAGCCCACGTACGTGCCCAGGGCCCGGGCTGCGCGTGCGCAATCCGGGAACAGCGCCACACCGGCTTCGGCCAGCCGTGCGCGGCTGGCCGGCTCGCCCGTGGTGGCGACCACGATCAGGCGGTCGGTCTTGCCCGCCACCTCGATCAGCTCGTCGGCCACGCGATCGAGCAGGTAGGCGGTGGCGTAGAGGAAGATGACGTCGATGCCGTCGGTGGCGGCAAGGTTGTCGAGCGCGGCGTGGGCCAGGCCGCTGCGGTTGAACAGCTGGCCGGTCAGGTCGACGGGATTCGCCACCGCGCCGAGCTCCGGCACGCCCGCCAGCAAGCGCTGCTGGACCGCCTCGGGCAGGCGCGGCACGTCGAGTCCGGCCGCGCTGAGCAGGTCAGCCGACAGCGCACCCATCGCGCCCGACACGGAAGCCACCACGACCCGGCGCCCCGCGCTGCGCTGGCGGAAGCCGGCCAGGTATGCCAGGTCGGTCAGGTGGGTCGGATCACTCGCCTGCATCGCGCCGACCTGGGCGAAGGCGGCGCGGTAGATGGCCTGGTTGCCGGCCAGCACGGCGGTATGGGATTGCGTAGCCGCCGAACCGGCCTCGCTCTCGCCGGCCTTCAGCAGGATCAGCGGCTTGTCTGCCGCGCGCAGGCGCGCCGCGGCTTCGATGAAGCCACTGCCGTTGCGCAGGCCCTCCACGTAACCGACCACGGCCGCGGTTTGCGCATCGTCCGCGAGGTAGTCGAGGTAATCCGCATAGTCCAGGCAGGCTTCGTTGCCGGTATTGATGAACTGGTGGAAGCCCACGTCCATCTGCCTTCCGGTGGCGTAGACGATGGCGCAGACGTTGCCGCTCTGGGTCAGCAGGCTCACGGCACCCGGGCCGTCCTGCGGCGGGAACGCGCGGAAGGTAGTGGCAAATGCGGTGATGGCGCGCGTGGTCAGGTTGGCCAGCCCCATGCAGTTGGGTCCGGCGATCGCCATGCCGCTCTCGCGGGCGAAGCCCGCAAGTGCGGCCTGGCGCCCGGCACCCGCTGCGCCGACCTCGGCAAAGCCTGAGGCGTAGACGATGGCGGCACGGATGCCGCGGGCATGGCAGCGCTGCAACTGCGGCAGCACCTCGTCCGCGCCAAGCGCCAGCACCGCCACGTCAGGCACCTGCGGCACGGATTCGATATCGGGATAGCACGCCAGGCCGGCGATCTCGCCATAGCGCGGATTGACCGGATACACCTGGCCCTGGTATCCAAGGCGCTGCAGGTGGTCCAACGCCACGCCGCCGATGCGGCTGGTATCGCGCGAGGCGCCGATCACGGCTATCGAGGCAGGATCAAGCAGCTGCGGCAGGGCGGCGCGGCCCGGTGTGCGCGCCATAGTGGAAAGGGGCATCGTCGTCTCCATCCTTCCTTGGTCGGAAGGTGCCCCGATTCAATCCGATCGCGTGGGTGGCGACAAGCACATGGCCGCCGGCTGTGCACATTATGCACAAGTGTTCAGGCAGTGATGGCCGTTGCCGGCGGGAGTTTCCTATCGGCCACTGTGGACCGGTCGCCAGCCATTCACCGCGCCAGCTTCGCAATGATGGCTTCGGCCAGCCGCACGCAGCTCAGCGGGGCGCAGCCTTCGGCGTTGTTGCTGACGATGACGATGGCGGGCTGCCCCGCGCGCAGCGTGCGCGCGACCACGTCGGCAATCGCATGGCGGGTATCGGGATCGTCGTCGACGATGCGGTCGAACGGCGCATAGCGCTTCTCCGCGTAGGCGTAGGGGCGGCCCGCATGCAGCATCCAGCGCAGCACCAGCGGGCCTGCGCCGGCTTCATCCATCAGCGCCTGCGCCGCCGCCTGGCGCGGCACCGGCGGCAGGCGGTCGCGCGCGGACAGGCAGAAGCGCACGCCGTGGCGGCGCAGCAGCCGGATGTAGCGCGGCGTCAGCAGGGCCGGGTCGCGCAGTTCGACCGCATAGGCGGCGTGCGGCGTGAGCGCCGGATCCAGCGCCGGCAGCGCGCCCAGGAAGGCGTCGAGCCGCTCCAGGAAAACCGCGCTGTCGGCCAGCGCACCCATCGGCGACAGCTGGAACAGCAACGGCCCGCACTTGTGTCCCAGCCCGCTGGTGGCAGGCACGATGAAGTCGCGCGCCGCGATCTCCGCATCCAGGAAGGCGGCGTTGGCGAGCCGGCCGGCGCCGTCCGGGCCGCGCAGCCAGGCGTCGCAGACGCTGGCCGGCGCCTTGACCAGGAAGCGGAAGCCCTCCGGCACCTGCGCCGCGTAGGACAGGTAGTCGGCGAGCGGGATCGGGCCGTAGAAGCCGCGGTCGATGCCGGCGGCGCGCAGCAGCGGGTGGCGCGAATAGGCGGCCAGGCCCTTGCGCGAGAGCAGGCTGTCGCCGTACTCGCCGTCATAGACCAGCCCGTTCCAGCCGGGATACGCCCATGACGAGGTGCCGAAATACAGCTGCGGCGGCAGCCGCGCGGCCAGCGCCTGCAGCGCCGGCGCAGCCGGGAACGGCTGCACGCTCTTGCCGCGTGCCGGTCTGGCAGGGGAATCGGGTTGGGCGGCCACGGCGGCAGGAGCCGCGGACCGCCCGGGAGGGGCTGCTGGAGCGGGCAGGGGCAGCCCGCCAAAGAGGTCTTCAGTCAAGCGCCGGGGTTGCCTTCAGTCGTTGCCGCCAATGGGCCGGTCATAGATATAGCGGCGCGACCACGGCAGCGAGTCGGCCTGCAGCCCGGACTTGTGGCACACCACCTGGTAGATCGACATCTTCTCGGTCTCGAAGGCGTGCGCGCAGCCGGCCAGGTACACGCGCCAGATGCGGTATTTCTTCTCGCCCACCATGCTGCGGATGGTATCGCCGCGCGCCTCGAAGTTGTCGGCCCAGTGGTGCAGCGTGCGCGCGTAGTGGCGGCGCAGCAGCTCCACGTCGAAGGCTTCCAGCCCGCCCTGCTGCAGCGTGCGCAGCACCAGCCCGATATGCGGCAGTTCGCCCTGCGGGAACACGTAGCGGTCCATGAACTCGGCGCCGTCCATCGGCGTCGCGCCGTTGTCGGGGTCGGGCGAGGTGATGCCGTGGTTCATGGCAAAGCCGTCGTCGGCGAGCAGCTCGCGGATGCGGCCGAAGTAGCCGGGCAGGTTGTCCTTGCCCACGTGCTCGAACATGCCGACGCTGGTGATGCGGTCGAAGGTGCCGGCGGTGTCGCGGTAGTCCTGCAGCCGGATCTCGATGCGGTCGGACAGGCCCGCGGCCCGCACGCGCTCGGTGGCCAGGTCGAACTGGTTCTGCGACAGCGTGATGCCCACGCAGCGCGCGCCGAACTTCTGCGCCGCGCGCAGCACCAGCGCGCCCCAGCCGCAGCCGATGTCGAGCAGGGTCTGGCCCGGCTGCAGCCGGATCTTGGTCAGGATGTGGTCGATCTTCTTGATCTGCGCGGTGGCCAGGTCTTCGTCGCCGTGCTCGAAGTAGGCACAGGAATAGACCATGTTGGGGTCGAGCCAGAGCTGGTAGAAGTCGTTGGAGACGTCGTAGTGGTACTGGATCGACTCCTTGTCTTCCTGCTTGGTATGCGAGAAATGCTGCGCCACCTTGTACAGCGCGCCGCCGGCGCGGCGCGTGGCCGCGGCCGAGAAGCCGTAGCCGACCTTGATGATGTCCGCCAGCCGGCCCTCGAAATCGATCTTGCCCTGGACGTAGGCCTCGCCCAGGTTGTCCAGGCTGGGGGTCAGCAGCAGCGGCAGCGCCGCGGCCTCGCGCACGGTCAGCGTCACCGCTGGCTTGTCGAATTGCCCTAGCGGGTATTCGGCGCCATTCCACAGCCGCAGGCTGACCGGGAGATTGGCGTTCTCTCGCAGGTCGGCGATCCAGTTGTCGAGTTGCTTTTCCAGGGTTTGCTTGAAAAACATGCGCTTTACCTCCCGATGGTTGCGGCACACGCTTCGGCCGACGCATCAGGCAAGGTGGGAACTGCGCGCAAACCTTGTCCGATCCGTCGCGAGCGCTGCAAGAAAAGAGTAGCCAAGCGACGCCTGTCTCACTTTAATCCAATTCCGCAGCGCGTGCAGCGCACCGCCGGAAGACCCTGACGCCGTCCCGGTAGCGGTGCCGAGGTCTCGGCGCGGACGCGCGCGGCGTCCGCCGGCCGGCTCAGGGCGACAGCCGCACGATCTGCCAGCCCGTGCCCGGCTGGACCCGGTAGGCGATGCGGTCGTGCAGCCGCGACGGCCGGCCCTGCCAGAATTCCAGTGCGGTCGGCACCAGGCGGTAGCCGCCCCAGTACGGTGGGCGCGGCGGGTTTTCGCCGAACTTGCTGCGGTATTCCTGCTCGCGCTGCTCCAGCACGTCGCGACCGGGGACCTCCCGGCTTTGCGCCGAAGCCCAGGCGCCCACCCGCGAGCCCAGCGGACGCGTGGCGAAATAGGCGTCGCTTTCGTCGTCGGAGACTTTCTCGACGCGCCCTTCGACGCGCACCTGGCGTTCCAGCTGGACCCAGTGGAACAGCAGCGCGGCGCGCGGGTTGGCCGCCAGGTCCAGGCCCTTGCGGCTTTCGTAGTTGGTGAAGAAGGTGAAGCCGCGGTCGTCGATGCCCTTGAGCAGCACGATGCGCGCCGAGGGCTGGCCGTCGGCGTCGACCGTGGCCAGGGTCATGGCATTGGGTTCGGGCAGCTTGGCCGTGACCGCTTCGTCGAACCAGCGCTTGAACTGGTGCATCGGGTCGGGGGCCACGTCGGATTCGGACAGCGCGCCCAGCACGTAGGTGCGGCGCAGGTCGGCAAGTTGGGTCATGTCGCAATCATCAGGGAATCGGTCCGGAAGCGCGGTGAGGGGGCCGCGGGTCCGGCTGATTCGAGTATAGCGAATGCGTCGCGGGCCGCATTTGCGCGGCGACAAGCGGTACCGGGGGCGTCACTCGCCCGCGCCCGGTTACGCCGGCGGCGTTACCGGCGGCGCCAGCGCCTTGCGTCCCTGGCGCCGCGAATAGTAGCCGGCCGCGCCCATCGCGCCCGCCATCGACAGGAAGATCGGCAGCATCCCCAGCGCCGTGCCGACCACGCCGAAGGTGAGCGGCCAGACCACCTGGCTGGTGTTCAGCACCGCCGAGCGCAGGCCCAGCGCCTCGCCCGCGCGGCCGTGCGGCGACGCGGTGTGCAGGATGTTCATGACATTGGGCTGCGCGCTGCCCAGCGCCAGGCCCAGCACGAAGGCCAGTGCGCACATCAGCCAGAACTGCGCGACGAAGGGATAGGCCAGGTAGGCCAGCGCCCCGACCAGCAGCGCGGCGCGGATGATCTTCCATTCCGAGAGCCGGCGCGACACCGCCGGCATCGCCACGCGGATGGCAAAGGTGGCGATGGCGAAAGCCCCCAGCACCCAGCCGATCGACGACGGCGACAGCCCGATGCGCGAGCCCTGGATCGGGATCAGGAAGGCGTGCAGGTCCCACGCCGCCGACAGCACCGCGCTGGCGATAAAGACCGCGCGCAGTTCGGGATGCTGCAGCAGGTCCAGCGTGGAGCGGCGGGTGCCGTCCTCGATGGCGATGCGCCCGGCGTTGCCGCCTTGCGCCGGCAGCCGCGGGCGCACCCATTGCAGGCCGGCCTGGCCGGCAAGCGCCACCGCCACCAGTACCGCGAAGGCGGGGCGGAAGCCCGCGTGCTCGATCACGTAGCCCATTGCCACCGGCCCGAGCGTGCCGGATACCGACAGCCCCAGCGCATGCCAGGTGTAATTGCGCAGCCGGGTGGCATCGGTCGAGACCTGACCGATCAGCAGCTGCATCGCCACCTGGACCAGCATGAAGCCGACCCCGATCAGCGCGCACGACAGGTACAGCGCGCCCAGTTCATGCCACAGCGCCGGCAGCAGCGTGCCCGCCACCACCATCAGCGAGCCCGCCATCATCGGCTTGCGCGGGCCGATCTGGTCGATGCGCTTGCCGGCGCGGATCGCCAGCAGCATCGGCAGCACCGCGTACAGCGACATCAGCACGCCCAGCGTGACGGTGGAGGCCTTGAGGGAAATCGCGAATAGCGACACCACCACGCGGCTGGCATTGAAGGCCACGTGGTTGCACACCGTCAGTGCGATCAGCCAGGTGATCGGCGGGACGGCGGCATGCGTCAGCGTCATGGGGCGGGGCGGAGCGTTGTGGACCGCGACCGGTGCCGGCGGGGAGCCGTACCGGAACGGTGAATCAGGAAAAGGGGCCGAAAACAGGCAGCAAAACAAAGGGCGGCCGCAGCCGCGCCTTCCAAGGATGCCACACGGGCGAGCCCGCGTCGCAGCCAATGCTTGCCATGCTTAAGCTTCTTGTAAATGGCCGTTTAATTATGCGCCTGAGCGCGGCGCGGCACAACGCCAACGTGCGTCAACTTGCCGCAGCGGCGCGAAGTGTTGCGATTTTGTTTAATCCGCGAGGGAGCACGGCGCCTTCGCGCTACGCCGGATTGGCGGGGAATTCATCCGCCCTGGTAGAACGACCGGTCGTTGCTCGGGCGCTGCGGCGCGCGCTCGTTGTTCTGGCGCGGCGGCGGGCGCTGCGCGGCGGGCCGCGACGGCTCGTTCCGGCTGCCGGCGGCGGGCGCGCCGGGGCGGGCCGAGGCCGCCGGCTGGGCGGGCCGGCCGGTGGCGGTCGTGCCGTTGGCGCCGGCGGGCGCCGCCGCTGCCTTCGGGTCCTTGTAGGTCTTGCCGGGCGGCGGCGCGGTGGGGCGCTTGCGCAGTTCGGCCAGCAGCCTGGCGCACTGGGTGTCGTCGCCCCCCGGGGACAGGTCGAGCAGCGGCAGCACGGCAGTCGCCACCGGCGCCAGCAGCGCCAGCGACAGCGCGCCGCCGGCGCGCAGCGCCAGCACGCCGATATCGGGGCTGACCCGCGGGTCTTTCATGGTGCCGCCCACATACAGCGGCGAGCGCAGCGAGAAGATGCGCAGGCCCTTGGAGTCCGGGTGGATGGTCAGCGCCAGCCGCTCGCTGCGCAGGTCGATGCCGCCGGTGGTCTCGATCACCGCGTCCTGGGTGTCGAGCACGAAGGTGCGCGCGCGCGCCACGCCGTCGGTCAGGGCGAAGTCGCTGACGCCGCAGTTGATCTGGACCGGCTTGTCGCCGAACAGCTTCGACACCACCAGGCTGCCGACATTCAGGCCGATGGCCTCGAGCAGGAACTTGCTGACCGTGCCGTTCTCGACCAGCAGCCGCGCCTCGCCGTTGGACGAGCCCAGCAGCGCCGCCACCGAATTGCCGGTGGCCGACAGCTTGGCGCTGCCGTTGAGCTCGCCGATGCTGGCGCGCATCAGGTCGAAAGTGGGGAATAGCTGCTTGAGCTTCATGCGCCGCGCCTTCAGGTCGACCATCGCGCCCATCGGCTCGCGCTTGCCGTCGAGGCGCACGGTCGACACCAGGTTGCCGCCCGCGACGCCGAAGTTGAGCGGGTCGAGCAGCAGCACGCCGTCCTGCAGCTTCAGGTGCGTGACCAGGTCGGTGATCGGCAGGTCGGCATCGCGGATGATGCGCTTGCCGGTGAAGTGCACGTCGGCGTCGATCTCGTCCCAGCGCTCGGTGCGGAACGGCGCCACCGGCAGCGCCTTGTCCGCCGGCTGGGCCACCGGGCTGTCCTTGGCCGGGCGGCCGGGCTTGGCGTCGGCGCCGATCAGCGGGGCCAGGTCGGCAAAGCGCAGCTGGTTCGACACCAGGTTGCCGGCCAGCAGCGGGCGCGGGTCGCGCTTGGTGAAGGTGAGCGTGCCGGACAGGTCGCTGCCGCCGACGCGGCCGGTGAACTTCTGGTACTCGTAGATCGAGCCTTCCTTGCGCAGCGTCGCCATCAGCCGGCCGCGCGTTTGATAAGGCGGCGTCGACGGCAGCACCACGCCGGTCAGCGCGTAGAGCCTGGCCATGCTTTCGCCGGCCAGGGTCAGGTGCACGTCCACCGCGGCCAGGTGTGCGGGGTTGGTGACCGTGCCCTCGATCTGCGCGCGCGTCGTGCCCACGCGCACGTCGGCCTGGATCGGGAAGGGCACGTCGGTATTGCGCAGGCTCAGCACCGTGCCGGCCTTGCCGCTGGCGTTGATGGTGGCCTCGTTGTAGCGGCCGGTCGCTTTCCAGCGCACGCCATAGCGGCCGTCGGTGCCGTTGGCGGGCGCCGCGGAGGCCGGGCCGCCCGCACGCGGCGCCGAGGCTGCCTGCGCCGCGCTGCCCGGCGGACCGGGCGGCACCGCCGAGGCCTGCGGCTCGATCAGCGCGCCGTCGCGCGCCTTGTCATACAGCGGCGCGTTGCCGATGGTGTCGAGTTCCGCCTGCAGCGAGATCTTCTTGAGCTGGTCGGCCAGCGCCAGGTTGCCGCGCGCCAGCACCACCTCGCCGACATCCAGGCGCCACTTGGAGGTGCCCTCCCTGGGGCCGGTGTCGAAGGTCCAGTTGTTGCGGCTGTCGGCCAGGCGTTCCAGCCATACCGCCGGGCTGTCGATGACGATGGTCGGCACCGCGATCTCGTTGGCCAGCAGCGGCAGCGGACGCAGCACGAAGATCAGTTCGCGCACGGTCGCCATATTGGGTTGCGCGGCCCAGTCCGGGTTGCCGACGGTGATGTCGCGCGCCGACAGCCGCGGCCACGGCACCAGCGTGCGCCAGCCGGTCTCGCCTTCGCCGCGGCGCCAGGTCACGGTCAGGTCGCCATTGATGGCGAAGGGGCGGCCGATGGCTTCGGAAACGCGGTCGTTGAGCCAGGGCTTGATCCGGTTCCAGTCGAAGGTCAGGATCACGATCACCAGCAGCGCGATCAGCGCGACCGGTGTCAGGACACTCCACAGAACGACCTTGCGGCGCACGGGCATGAGGTGGGTTCTCCTGGCTGGCGGGGGCGGGCCGGTCGATCCCGCGCGGCGCGGCGAACGGACCACTGCAGGTCTATTGTATAGTTGCGCGCTTCCCGTCCTTGTCGGGGACTGGCTGACATCGCCGCCGGAAAACGCCGGTTTTTTGCCCTGGCGTTGCCGTGCCCGGCGCGGCCGGCATCCCGCGATCCGCCTTTTCCTGTATGAACGATGCCGCACACGAGCTGGCTGGCCTGCCCGAGCCGCTGACCCACGAAAGCCCGGCCGACGACGACTACCATCGCCGCTTCGGCGGCGTGGCGCGGCTGTACGGCGCCGCCGGGCTGGCCCGGCTGGAGGCGGCGAACGTGTGCGTGGTCGGCATCGGCGGGGTCGGCAGCTGGGCCGCCGAGGCGCTGGCGCGCAACGCGGTCGGCCGCATCACGCTGATCGACCTGGACCATATCGCGCTGTCCAACACCAACCGCCAGATCCATGCGCTGGGCGACGCCTACGGGCGCGCCAAGGTCGAGGCCATGGCCGAGCGCATCGTCGCCATCAATCCGCGTTGCCGAGTGAGCCAGGTGGACGATTTCGTCACCGCCGACAACGTGCCGGACCTGCTCGGCGCCGGCTATGACTATGTAATCGACGCCATCGACGCGGTCCGGGTCAAGATCGCCATGCTGGGCTGGGCCAGGCGCCAGGGCGTGCCGGTGATCACCTGCGGCGGCGCCGGCGGACAGCTCGACCCCACGCGCGTGCGCATCGACGACCTCGCGCGCACGATCCAGGACCCGCTGCTGTCCAAGGTGCGCGCCGGCCTGCGCAAGCAGTGGGGCTTTACCCGCGACCCGAAGAAGAAGTTTGGCATCGCCGCGGTCTATTCGGACGAGCCGCTGCAATACCCGGAGCCCGAGCAGCAGGCCTGCGAGATCGACGAGGCGCCGCCGCCGGGGGCGCCGTCCGGCCAGCCTGCCGTGCGCGGGCCGCAAGGGCTGGCCTGCGCCGGCTTCGGCTCCTCGGTGGCGGTGACGGCGGTGTTCGGCTTCGTCGCGGCGTCGGCGGTGATCGGCGCGATCGCGCGCGGCTGAGGGCTGGCGCCACCGCGCTGTTCAGGCGCTCAGGCGCTCAGGGCGCGCAGCAGCGCGTCGGTCTCGGCTTCCCCCGGGGCCTGGTTGTCGAAAAAGATCAGTTCCGGATAGTCCTCGGGCGCGGGCAGGAAGCGCCGGGTCCGGTATGCGTCCCAGTGGGCCAGCTTGTAGGCGTCGTTGGGGTTGCCGCGCCGGATGATGCGCGCATGGGCCTCGTCCTCGGGCAGGTGGACCCAGACCGTGCGCACCGTGGTGCCGGCGGGCACTTGCAGCCAGCCGGGGTCGTTCAGCAGGTGGGCCCGGACCTCGCGCGACAGCGGTCCGATCACGATCACGCTGATGCCCAGCGCCAGGTTCTCGCGCGCGGTGTCGAGCAGGCCCTGGTATTCGGGATCGCGCAGGTGGTCCAGGTAGGCCGGGCTGTCGCGGTCGTTGGGGTCGCCGGTGATGGCGGCCATGGCCGCGGCGCTGTAGCGGCCGTACAGCGTGTCCTTGTCGAGCAGGCAGAACGGCTCGCCGGTGGCCTGCATCAGCGGGCCGATCAGGCGGTGGGCGAGGCTGGTCTTGCCGGTGCCGGCGTGGCCGCAGAAGAAAATCAGTCGTGGCATGAGCGAAAGCGTTGGGTGATGGACGGGGCGCACCGCCACAGCATACCCGCCCGCTTGCGCCAGATCAGGCCCAAGCCGCGCTGATTCGGTATCCTTGCCGTTTTTCTCCACGCTAGCCGCCGCTTTCCATGGACGCCAAAGACCAGCTTTCCTCCGCCGGCCTGCCGGACCACCTGCATCTGGGCGAACCGGTCACCGACGCCACCCACGCCGAGTTCGTGCAGCTGCTGGCCGCGGTAGCCAGCGCCGACGACGCCGCCTTCCTGGCGGCGATGGACGAATGGATCGACCACACGCGCCATCATTTCGCGCAGGAAGAGCAGTGGATGGAGGCGATGGGCTTCGGCCCGCGCCATTGCCATGCGGGCGAGCACCAGCAGGTGCTGGCGGTGGCCGTCGCGGTGCGCGACAAGGTGCACAGCGATGCCGAGTTCCAGCTCGGGCGCCGGCTGGTGGCCGAGCTGTCAGGCTGGTTCGACCATCACGTCAAGTCGATGGACGCGATGATGGTCGAACATATGCGCGAGAACGGCTTCACGCTGGTCGAAGGCCCGGCCACGGCGGCCTGATCGCGCGGGGACGGCCGGCGCTCAGGCCTGGCGCGCCGCGTCGCGGTCGATCACCACGAAGTACTTGCGCACCGGGTCCAGCACCTGGAACACGCCGGTAAAGCCGCCCGGGATCACGCAGGCATCGCCGGGGCCGAAGTCGCTGGCCTGGCCGCTGTCGTCAAGGATGCGGATGCGGCCGCTGATCACGTGGAAGAACTCTTCCTTGCCCGCCGGGAACGCGATGCGCCAGGCGCCCGGCTCGCACGCCCAGATCCCGCAATCGAAATCGCCGTGCTGCGCGCTGTAGTGCGTCCAGGTGGTGCGATCCGGATTGCCCGACACCAGCCGGTCGGGGCGCGGGCGGTCGTGGCTGGGGGCGGGTTCGGTCTTGAAGTCGATCAGGCGGGGCGCGGTCATGGCAGAGGGCGAATGGCTGAGGCGGCGGAGCAGGGAGTCCGCCAGTTTACCGCGCCGGACCCGCGCCACCGTCAGTTCAGCGCCGTGCTCAGCTGGCGGCGCCAGCGCGACACCACCTCGGGCCGGTCGGCCAGCATCTCGAACACCGACAGCATGGTGCGGCGGCCGATATCGTCCTCGAAGCCGCGGTCGGTGCGCACGATCGCCAGCAGTTGTTCCAGTGCCGGCTCGTATTGCTGGTGCGCGATCATCAGCCGCGCCAGGTCCATGCGCGCGGCCAGGTCGCGCGGATCGGCGTCGATGCGGGCGGCCAGCGTGGCTGCGTCGGGCAGGCCGGCGGCGTTCTCCATCGCTTCGATGCGCGTGCGCAGCGCGCCGTAGCCATCTTCCTGCTCGGCGCGCGGCGACAGCGCCGCGAATTCGGCCCGGGCGCGGTCGATGGCATTGCCGTCCAGCAGGAAGCCGATATAGGCGAGGCGCGGGGCATCGGACTCCGGATCCGCGGCGATGGCATCGGCGAACAGGGTCTCGGCGCCGTCGCGGTTGCCGGCGGCGGCCAGTTCCAGCGCCGCGGCCAGCGGCGAGCGCGCCTGTCCCGGCGCCAGCCGGGCCAGGAACTCGCGCAGGCCCGATTCCGGCAGCACGCCGGTGAACTGGTCCACCGCCTGGCCGTCGGCAATCGCCACCACATGCGGAATGCTGCGTACGCCGAAGTGCGCGGCCAGCTCCTGGTTCTCGTCGACATTGACCTTGGCCAGCTTCCACTGGCCGTTGGACTCGGCCTCCAGGCGTTCGAGCATCGGCCCGAGCGTACGGCAGGGGCCGCACCACGGGGCCCAGAAATCGACCAGCACGGGCATCTGGTGCGAGGCGTCGATCACTTCGGTTTCGAAATTCTGCAGGGTGACGTCGCTCATGGGGAATCCTGGTCGGGAGAAAAGGGGAAATCGGTTCCCCTATTGTGAGGGCGAAGGCGCCGAATGCAACGCCCGTTGCCGCAACCCCAATGCCGCCACCCCAATGCCGCCACCCCAACGGCGCGGTCCGGGAAGTCACTGGTTGAAAATAGAACGATCGTTCGGTTATAGTCCTTGACCATACGACAGACCCGGTCCGCGAGACCGCACAGGAGACCTTTCATGCCGACCCCCGCCCGCCCGCATTTCCAGTTCTGGCCCAAGCGCCTGCCGGCCGCCATCGTGCTGCCGGAAACCTCGCTGTGGGCCAACCTGGAGGTCTCGGCGCTGCGCTATGCCGACAAGGCCGCGATCCGCTATTTCGGCAACGCCATCAGCTTCCGTGAACTGCAGGACCAGGCCACCGCGCTGGCCGGCTGGCTGCAGCAGAAGGCGGGCGTGAAGAAGGGCGACCGGGTGCTGCTGTACATGCAGAACTGCCCGCAGTTCATCGTCAGCTACTACGCCATCCTGCGCGCCGACGCGGTGGTGGTGCCGGTCAACCCGATGAACCGCGCCGAGGAATTCAAGCACTACGTCACCGACGCCCAGGCACGCGTGGCGATCTTCACCGCCGACCTCGCCGCCGGCGTCGAGCAGGCGCAGGCCGAACTGGAACCGGCGCAGCGCCTGCAGCACCTGCTGGTGACGCAATACGCCGACGCGCTGCCGCCGGCCCACGAACACCCGGAAGACGCGCCGCCGGCCTGGCTGACCACGCCGCATCCGTTGCCCGCCGGCGCCACCGCCTGGGCGGACGCGCTCGGCGCGGGCCTGCAGCCCGGCCCGCACACCGCCGGCCCGGACGACATGGCGGTGATGCCGTACACCTCGGGCACCACCGGCTTCCCCAAGGGCTGCATCCACACCCACCGCTCGGTGATGCACAACATCGTCGGCGGCGCGACCTGGTCGGGTTCGGGCGCGGAATCGGTGGTGCTGTCGGTGCTGCCGCTGTTCCATGTCACCGGCATGCAGTACGGCATGAACGGCCCGATCTACAGCGGCGCCACCGTGGTGATGCTGCCGCGCTGGGACCGCGAAGTGGCGGGGCGGCTGATCTCGCGCTACCAGGTCACGCACTGGACCAATATCCCGACCATGGTGATCGACTTCCTGGCCAGCCCCAACCTGGACCAGTTCGACCTGTCCAGCCTGCGCTATATCGGCGGCGGCGGCGCGGCCATGCCGCAGGCGGTGGCCGAGCGCCTGCGCGAGCAGTTCGGGCTGAACTACCTGGAAGGCTACGGCCTGTCCGAGACCATGGCGCCGACCCACAGCAACCCGTCGGACCGGCCCAAGCTGCAGTGCCTGGGCGTGCCGACCTTCAACACCGACGCGCGCGTGGTCGACCCGGTCACGCTGAAGGAGCTGCCGCCCAACGAGATCGGCGAGATCATCGTCAGCGGCCCGCAGGTGTTCAAGGGCTACTGGGGCAAGGAAGACGCCACCCGCGAGGCCTTCATCGAATTCGAGGGCAAGACCTTCTTCCGCACCGGCGACCTGGGCCGCATGGACGAAGAGGGCTATTACTTCATCACCGACCGGCTCAAGCGCATGATCAACGCGTCGGGCTTCAAGGTATGGCCGGCCGAGGTGGAGAACCTGCTGTACAAGCACCCGGACGTGCAGGAGGCCTGCATCATCGGCACGCGCGACCCCTACCGCGGCGAAACCGTCAAGGCGGTGGTGGTGCTGCGCGCGCATGCCCGCGGCAAGACCACGCCGGAGCAGATCATCGACTGGGCCAAGGACAACATGGCCGCGTACAAGTACCCGCGCGTGGTCGAGTTCGTCGACGCGCTGCCCAAGTCCGGCACGGGCAAGGTGATGTGGCGCCATCTGCAGGAAAGCGAGAACGCGCGCAATCCTGCCGCGGGCGCCGCGCCGGCAGCCTGAGCAGGCCGCTTGGCAGGAGCATGAAAAAAGGCTGGTCGCGCGACCAGCCTTTTTCTTTGCGGCGCGCCCGGGATCAATGCCCGCGCACGCGCATCAGCATCTTTACCATGGTCTTGTAGCCGCGCTCGCGCGCATGGCGCGTGGGCGTCACGCCTTCGCGGTCGGCCAGGTTGGCGTCCGCGCCCGCATCCAGCAGCAGCTGCACCGTATCCTCGTAGCGCGCGCTGCCGTCGCCCAGGATCACCGCCTCGAGCAGCGCGGTCCAGCCCAGGTCGTTGACGTGGTCGACGGCGATGCCGGCCTTGAGCAGCAGCTTCACCACTTCCACATGGCCCTGCTGGCTCGCCACGATCAGCGCGGTGCCATGGTAGCGGTCGGTGCTGGCGAGGTCGGCGCCGTGCGCCAGCGCCAGCCGCACCATGTCGGCCTGGCCGGTGGCGGCGGCCAGCAGGAACGGGCTGTTGGCGTCGGCATCCTTCAGGTTGACGTCGGCGCCGGCCAGCAGCAGTGCGCGCGCGACCTCGGTGTGGCGGTTCTGCACCGCCGCCAGCAGCGCGCTGCGGCCACGCTCGTCGGCCGCGCGGGCCGAGGCGCCGGCGGCCAGCAGGCGCGCCACCAGCTCCTGGTCGCCGGTGCTGGCGGCGGTAATCAGGTTGCGGTCGAGCGTGCCGATGGCGTCGCGGCGCGTCGGCGCCTGCGTGGCGGGGCCGCGCGGCGGGCGCGCCGCCGGCGGGTTGGCCGCGCCGCCCGCGGGACGTGCCGCCAGGGTCTGGCCGCCCTGCGCCGCCAGCAGGCCGCCGCCCATCAGCAAGCCCGCCAGCCCCAGCAGCTCATTGAGTGCCTGTCTGCGGGTGCGGGCGGCGGGGCGCGTCATGGCGGCAGCTCCTGGGTTCAGACGGTTTCGCGAGACCTGGCCGGCAGCTGGCAGTCGTCCGGCGCCTGGCCTGCGGGGCCGGCGGCGGGCTCGGCGGCATCGCCCGCCTGCAGCTGGCGCCAGAGCCGCCCGAGGTAGGGGTCGTCGACACCGTTGGTGGCCAGTCCCAGCAGGGTTTGCTGCAGGTATTCGCGCGCCGGGCCGTAGAGCCCGGTGGCGTGGCGCAGCCGTTCCACCACGCTGGCGTCCGGCAGGCGGCCGGCGTAGGCCTCGTGGGAACGGTTCATGACGAAGGCCAGCGCGCGCTGCTCGGGCGCGCCGGCGGCGCCGACGCGGATGCGCAGCCAGCGCGGATGGTAGGCGCCGGTCAGCATCTCGCGGCGCCACAGCACGCGGAACTCCTGCTCGACCACATGGCTGGGCACGCGGAACGCCATGCCATGGCAGCAGCCGCCGCGGTCCAGCCCCAGCACCAGGCCGGGATTGTCCCAGGTGCCGCGGTTGATGCGGGAATAGAGATAGAAGCCGCGGTGGTAGCCGTGCACCGTGGCGCGCTGGCGCTCGGTGTGCACCACCATCGGGTTCCAGATCAGCGAGCCGTAGCCGAATACCCAGACATCGCCGCCCAGCGCGGGATCGTCGGGGCGGCGCGCCAATGTATCGGCCAGCGATTGCTCCAGCGCCGCCTCGGGCAGCAGCGAGGACGCAACCGGGGTGCTGCACAGCGAGGTGCGCAGCCGGTCGGATTCGAGGTCCTGTCGCGTGATGCCCATGGTGCAAGCATAAATCAAAGCCGCGTCCCGGGCGGGCAGGGGAAATGCCACAAGTGGCACTTTTATTCGGAAATGTCTGAGTCAGCGGCCGGGGTGTGGGGGCCTGACAACGGTCTGGGCCGCGTGGCGCCGCTGCCACTCGCCATGGCCGTGCGCTGCCGCGCCTTGTCGAGCGTCAGGCCGGCGCGAATTGCGCGCCGCTGGCGCCGCCGAGTCCTTACAATGGGGCCTCAATCCAACCCAGGGGGAACCTGCGATGGCACGTACGCTTACGGTGGTGTTCGGCAGCGGCAAGGAATTTGATTTCACGATCGGCACGGACGAGCTGGCCGCGGTCACCGAGGATGCTGCCTGGCGCTGGTTCGACCGGGAATACACCGAGCTGGACTGCCAGGCATCGAGCCCGGTGGGCAAGGTGCTGGTGATCGACAAGATCCTGAATGTCGCCAAGTTCTCGGGAGAAGCGCGCTTCTCCGGCGATGCTGCCTGGGCGCAGGACTACGCGCGCCATGCGGCGCGGCTGCTGGACCGGGACAAGGTCCGCGTCGATGTCGGCAACGCCGCCATCGGGTTCTAGCCATCAGGGTTTCGTCGTCCCCGCGCAGGCGGGGATCCAGCGACTCTTGCCGGCACGACTTGAAGACGCCGGGCTCCCGCTTGCGCGGGAGCGACGGGCAGGCGCTTAAACCGCCAGCAGTTCCACTTCAAACAGCAGCGTCGCGTTCGGCGGGATCACGCCGCCGGCGCCGCGCGCGCCGTAGCCCAGGTCGGCCGGGATCACCAGGCGGCGCACGCCGCCGACCTTCATGCCCTGCACGCCTTCGTCCCAGCCGCGGATCACATGGCCGGCACCCAGCGGGAACACGAACGGGTCGTTGCGGTCCTTGCTCGAATCGAACTTGCGGCCGGCCTGGCCGTTCTCGTACAGCCAGCCGGTGTAGTGCACGGTGACGTGCTTGCCGGCGGTGGCTTCGGCGCCGGCGCCGACGGTGGTGTCTTCGTATTGCAGGCCAGAGGGCGTGGTTTGCATGGCGTTATTTCCTTCCGATGGGAACAGACGTGGACAGGGATGAGCGCAGCGCCGCTGCGCTCAGGCTTGGGCGCGCTGGAGCACATCCAGCGTCAGTTGTACGTTGTGGTCGTCGTCGGCGACCCAGATATCGCCGTCCTGGATCGTCACCGACAGGCGCATGGCGCGCTGCGCCAGCGCGGCCAGCGCGTCGACGGCCTCTGCCGGGACATTGTAGACGGTGACGTTGCGCAGCTTGCCGGCCTTGCCGGCCATGCCCTTCCACCATTCGCGCGCGCTCGCGGCGTTGTAGGTGTAGACGGTGACGCGCTCGGCGCGCGCCGCGGCGCGTTTCAGGCGGGCTTCGTCGGGCTGGCCCAGTTCCACCCAATGGGCGATGTCGCCGGTCAGGCGCTTGTCCCACAGGTCGGGCTCGTCGGGTTCGTCCAGGCCGCGGGTGAAGGCCAGGGTTTCGCTGGCTTCGCAGGCAAAGGCCAGCAGGCGCACCATCATGCGCGCATCGTTCTCGGACGGATGCTGGGCGATGGTCAGGCTGTGGCTGCCGTAGTAGGGCCGGTCCATGTCCGATACGGACAGGTCGGCCTTGAAGATGGTGGATTTGAGCGCCATGGGATGAAGTAAGCGACCGGCGCCCCGGGCTGGGGTGCGTACGACGCAAAAGGCCGCATCATACGCGATTCAATGCAGGCGATTCAAAGCAGGCCCATAAAGCCGGCGGCTCAGCGCTTGCGGTATTCCTTCAGGTAGAAGCGCAGCAGCGCCGAGACCAGCAGGGTGCCGAGGAAGGCCGCCGCGACCAGCAGCGCCTGTCCGGGCGGGGTGTCGATCTGGCCGGCCAGGCCGAGGCGGAACAGCCACGTGCCGACCATCATCGCCACGAACGGCATCAGCAGCGCGCCGCGCCCGTAGGTGCGCACGGCCCACAGCGGGAAGCGGCGCAGGAAGTCGCCCGGAATGCTGCAGGCCAGGCAGGCCCCGGCAGCCGCCAGCGCGGCGGCCACGATGTCGCCGGAATGAATCTCGAACATGGTCTCTGTCTCGCGTCGCCGCACACGCGGACGGGCGTGGCAGGAATTTTGCAAAGCGCTGATTCTACAAGAGAAATTGGTGCCGCAGGTGGCGAGTAGGGTAAGCGCGGGGGAGTTCCGGGATCAGCGCGGGGCGCTTGCCGCGGGCGATGCCTCGACCGCCACTTGCAGCGTCACGGTGTCGCCGACCTCGGGCAGGAAGCGCGTCATGCCAAAGGCACTGCGCGGCACTTCGGCGCGGAAGTCGCCGCCGCAGACCTGTCGGGTCACGCCGAACAGCGTGACCTCGCCGCAGCGGAAGCGCTCGGCCAGCAGCCGCACGGGCCGGGTCACGCCATGCAGTGTCAGTTCGCCTTCGACGGCGGTGAGGCGGCCGGCTTCCGTCAGGAACCGGTCGGCGCGCAGCCGCGCCACCGGGTGCTCGGCAATATCGAAGAACTGCGCCGAGCGCAGCACGCCGTCCAGCGTGCGGTTGCCGGTGTCGACGGAGTTTAGGTCCACGGTCACGTCGAGCGCGCCGGCGCCGTTGTCGGCGTCATAGAGCAGGCGCCCGTCGATCTTGCCGAAGCGCCCGCGTACCGAGCTGCGCTCGAAATGGCTGGCCGAGAAATAGACGGTGGTATGCGCCGGATCCAGCGTGTACTCGACCGGCGCCGCGTGGGCGCCGGCGATGCCGGTGGCGGCCTGGAGCACCAGCGCGCGCAGGGCCATGGCTTCAGTGGACGAACACCGGCAGCAGGAAGATCCCCACCACGGTCAGGTAGCCGATGGTCCAGCACAGCGTGCGCAGCGTGGCGCGGTCGGTGATGTAGCACAGGGTGTAGAGCACGCGCACCGCGATAAAGGCCATCGCCAGTTCGTCGACGCGCGCCTGCGGCGCCTGCAGCAAGCTGGCGCTCAGCACCGCGGCGGCAAAGAAGGGGAAGGCCTCGAAGTGGTTGCGGTGCGCCAGGTCGGCGCGGCGGGCGCGGCCCGATTGACGTTCCAGCCAGCCGCGCGGGTCATGGTTGTCATAGCCCGGCGCGCTGGCCTTGGCGATGGCCACCGTCGCCAGCGGCAGGACCCCGGCCAGCAGCACGCACCAGAAAGCGATCGGCATAGTCATCCTTTCGGTTGCAGTGCCGGCGCTGGCCCGGAGGCGGTGCGCCGGCCGGTCCGCTTACGCTCAGGCGGCGACCACGCGGATCTCGATGCCGGCCAGGCCCACCACCTGCCCGGCGCGGATCTTCGCAGTCTTGCGCGATTCGGGCGCGCCGTCCACCGAGACTTCGCCGGTCGCGACCAGCGCCTTGCCGGCGCCGCCGCTGTCGCATACGCCCGCCAGCTTGAGCAGGTCATTGAGGGCGATGAACTCGCCCTCGAGCGGGAAGGTGATGGTCTGCACCGCTGCCTTGCCAGGTTTGGCCATCACTTGCCCCAGCTGTCTTTGAGGCCGACGATGCGGTTGAACACCGGCTTGCCCGGGGTCGAATCGCTGCGGTCGGCGACGAAGTAGCCATGGCGCTCGAACTGGAAGCGGTCTTCCGGCTGCGCTTCGCGCAGGCCCGGCTCCAGGTAGGCGGTGATCACCTGCTTGGAGTCCGGGTTGAGCGCATCGAGGAAGTTCTTGCCGCCGGCGTCCGGGTTGGGGTCGCTGAACAGGCGGTCGTACAGGCGCACCTCGGCTTCATAGGCATGCGCGGCGCTGACCCAGTGGATCACGCCCTTGACCTTGACGCTGTCGGCGCCCGGCGTGCCGCTCTTGGTGTCGGGCAGGTAGCTGGCGTGCACCGCGGTCACGTTGCCGTCGGCGTCCTTGTCCACACCGGTGCACTCGATCACGTAGCCGTACTTCAGACGCACCTTGTTGCCGGGGAACAGGCGGAAGTAGCCCTTGGGCGGGGTCTCGTTGAAGTCCTCGCGCTCGATCCACAGCTCGCGCGACAGCGGGAATACACGCTTGCCGAGTTCCGGCTTCTTCGGGTGCACCGGCGCCGAGCATTCCTCGCTCTGGCCTTCGGGGTAGTTGTCGATCACCAGGCGCAGCGGGTCCAGCACGGCCACGCCGCGCGCGGCGCGGCCGTCGAGGTCGTCGCGCACCGAGCCTTCGAGCGTGCTCATGTCGATCCAGCTGTCGGCCTTGGCCACGCCGACGCGGTCGCAGAACAGCTGGATCGATTCGGGCGTATAGCCGCGGCGGCGCACGCCCACCAGCGTCGGCATGCGCGGATCGTCCCAGCCGTCGACGCGCTGTTCGTCGACCAGCTGCTTGAGCTTGCGCTTGCTGGTGATGGCGTAGGTCAGGTTCAGCCGCGCGAACTCATACTGGTGCGGCAGCGGGTTGCGGAACACGCCGCTGTCGCGCAGGTGCTCCAGCACCCAGTCGTACAGCGGGCGGTTGTTCTCGAACTCCAGCGTGCACAGCGAGTGCGTGATGTTCTCCAGCGCGTCCGAGATGCAGTGCGTGAAGTCGTACATCGGGTAGATGCACCACTTGTCGCCGGTGCGGTGGTGGTGGGCATGTCGGATGCGGTACAGCACCGGGTCGCGCATGACGATGTTGGGCGCGGCCATGTCGATCTTCGCGCGCAGCACGTGCTGGCCGTCGGCGTACTTGCCGGCGCGCATGTCGCGGAACAGCTGCAGGTTTTCCTCGACGCTGCGCTCGCGGTAGGGTGAGGGCTTGCCCGGCTCGGAGAAATTGCCGCGGCTGGCGGCGATCTGCTCGGCCGACTGGCTGTCGACATAGGCGGCGCCGCGCTCGATCAGGGTTTCGGCGAAGGCGTAGAGCTGGTCGAAGTAGTCGCTGGCGTAGTACAGGTGCGGCTGGTTCTGGCCGTCCTTGCCTTCGCTGTCCCAGGAGAAGCCGAGCCAGTGCACGGCGTCGATGATGGAGTCGACGTATTCGGTGTCTTCCTTGACCGGGTTGGTGTCGTCGAAGCGCAGGTGGCAGCGGCCGCCGTAGTCGCGCGCCAGCCCGAAGTTCAGGCAGATGCTCTTGGCATGGCCGATATGCAGGTAGCCGTTGGGCTCCGGCGGGAAGCGGGTGATGACGGCCGGCAGCGGCTCGCCTTGCTTGTCCTGGCGGCCGGCGTAGGTGCCGGCGGCGAGGTCCTGGTCGATGATGCTGCGCAGGAAGTTTGAGGCGGCGGGGGTGCTGTCGGTAGGCTTGTTGTCGTGGCTCATGATGGCGCCGGTTGGCCGGCCGCGAGCGCCTGCAAGGGCGTGGGGCCGGGTCGTCAGATTGCGTGGCGGAATGCCAATAGCGGGATTTTACCGTGCCGGCGGCGCCGCACGCCGTGAGCATCGGCTCATTTGTGGTCTTGTCCGTTGCCGGCGCCTGCTGGCCGCACCGCAAAGTGATGTGTCGGAGTAGCATGGAGCGTTACCCATCGCAGCAGGAACGCCCATGAATGCCCCCACCGATGCGGCACAAGTGCCGCCCATGCCCCTCGATGCCGTAGCCGCGCTGTGGCGCGATGCCGGCCTGCCCGCCGAGGCGCTGGCCCACCTGCGCCTGGACGGCGCCGAGCCGGTGCTGCCTTCGAGCTTTGCCGTGGGCACCGCGGCGCAGGCCAGCCTGGCCGCGTCGGCGCTGGCGGCCGCCACGCTGTGGCACGCGCGCGCCGGCCGCTGGCAGGAAGTCAGCGTCGACATGCGCCACGCCATCACCGAGTTCCGCAGCGAGCGCTACCTGCGCGTTGACGGCGGCCCGGCGCCCGAGCTGTGGGACAAGATCGCCGGCATCTATCGTTGCGGCGACGGCCGCTGGGTCCGCCTGCACACCAATTTCCCGCATCACCGCGATGGCGTGCTGCGGCTGCTGGGATGCGCCTACGACAAGGACGCGGTGCAGGCGGCGCTGGAAAAATGGGAAGCGGAGGCCTTCGAAACCGCCGCGTCCGACGCCGGCCTGGTGGTGGCCGCGCTGCGCAGCTTCGACGAATGGGACCGCCATCCGCAAGCGGCGGCGCTGCACGGCCTGCCGCCGGTGACGCTGGAGCGGATCGGCGATGCCCCGCCGCAGCCGCTGCCGGCGCCGGCCTCCGCGGACGCGCAGCCGCTGTCGGGCGTGCGCGTGCTGGATTTCACCCGCATCATCGCCGGCCCGGTGGCGGGCCGCACGCTGGCCGCGCATGGCGCCGACGTGCTGCTGGTCACCGCGCCGCACCTGCCGTCGATCGCGCCGCTGGTGATCGACACCGGCCGCGGCAAGCGCAGCTGCCAGCTGGACCTGCGCGATGCGGACGACAAGCGCACGCTGCACAAGCTGCTGCATGGCGCCGACGTGCTGGTGCAGGGCTACCGCCCCGGCGGCCTGGCCGAGCTGGGCGCGGGTCCGGAGGCAGCGGCGCGGGCCCGTCCGGGCATCGTGTACGTGTCGCTGAGCGCGTATGGCCATGTGGGCCCGTGGTCGGGCAAGCGCGGCTTCGATTCGCTGGTGCAGACCGCCACCGGCTTCAACGCCGCCGAGGCGCAGGCGGCCGGCAGCGACACGCCGCGCCCGTTGCCCGCCCAGGTGCTGGACCATGCCGCGGGCTACCTGCTGGCCTTCGGCGCGATGGCCGCGCTGCACCGGCGCGCGGTGGAAGGCGGCAGCTGGCATGTGCGCGTGTCGCTGGCGCAGGTGGGGCAGTGGCTGCGCGGGCTGGGGCGCGTGCCCGACGGGCTCAAGGCGCCCGAGCAGAAGATCGACGACGTCGCGGACTTGCTGGAAGCGGTGCCGTCCGGCTTCGGCATGCTGACCGTGGTGCGCCATGCCGCGCAGTTGTCGGAAACGCCGGCGCGCTGGACGCTGCCGTCCGAGCCGCTCGGCACGCATGCGCCGCAGTGGCTGCCGCGAGCCTAGGCGGCCAACTCAGTAGAGCGTGGAGCGCTGACGCTCGGGCAGGTCGCGGTCATAGGCGGCGCCGTCGATGGCGTTGCCGCTCAGCGTGGCCAGGATCTCGCCGTTGCTGGGCAGCGACTGGCGCGCGACCTGCGCCTGCGCGGCCCACAGGCGCGAGCGGATCAGCGCGCGGGCGCACTGGACGAACACCGCCTGCACCTTGATCACCAGCACCGTGGTCGGGGCCTTGCCCTCCATTACGCAGCGCGCGATCAGCGCGGGGTCGACGCTGATCTGCGCGGTGCCGTTGACGCGGATGGTCTCGTTGATGCCGGGAATCACGAACAGCAGGCCCACGCGCGGATCGGCAACGATATTGCGCAGGCTGTCGATGCGGTTGTTGCCGCGCCGGTCCGGCAGCAGCAGCGTGCGCTCGTCCAGCACCTGCACGAAGCCGGGAGCGTCGCCGCGCGGCGAGCATTCGGCCCAGTCCTGGCCCACCGTCGACAGCAGGCAGAACGGCGCCGCCTCGATAAAGGCCCGGTAGTGCGGGTGCAGGTAATCGACTTCCTTGGCGAGCGAGGGCGCCGCCGGTTGCGCGTAGAGCGCTTCCAGTTCGGCCAGCGTGGTGATGGCGTGCGGGGGCATGGCAGGCTGGGCGTTGGGGGCGAAAGCGTCAATGTAACGCACAATGACGCACAAGCGCGGCGCGTGGCCTTACACGGTCACGGTGCCCCGGCCGATCTCCAGCACGCGCCCGCCCACCTGGATCGCGCCCTCGGCGTCGACGCCCAGGCGCAGCCGGCAGGGGCGGCCGACGGCGTCGCCCTGGTCGATCGCATAGTCCGCCGGCAGCGCGTGGCCGGTGGCCAGCAGCCAGCCGCCCAGGTTGGCGCAGGCCGAGCCCGTGCCCGGATCCTCGGCCACGCCGCCGCCCTGCTTGGTGAAGAAGTAGCGCGACAGCACGCGCCCGGGCTGTTCGGGGTCGAAGGCAAAGACGTAGGCGGTCTTGCGGCCCAGGCTGCTTTGCGGCCACTGGTCCAGCCGCGCGCTGTCCGGGCTGGCGCGGCGCACCGCATCGACGCTGTGCACCGGCACCAGCAACTGGTCGGCGCCGGTATCGACCCACATCGGCGGCATCAGCAGGTCTTGTTCGCGCAGGCCGAGCAGGCTGGCCATGCCGGCGTCGGGCAGGCCGGCCGGCGCGGTCTTCGGCTTGCCGCGGTGGGGCGCGGTGAAGGTCCAGACATCGCCCTGCGCGGTCACGGGCACCACGCCGGCCGCGAACTCCAGCGTCAGCGCGTCGCCGGTGCCGGCCAGTTCGCGCACCACGTGCGCGGTGCCCAGCGTCGGATGCCCGGCGAAGCGCATCTCATAGCCGGTGGTGAAGATGCGCACGCGCGCGCTGGCCTGTCCGGACGGCAGGATAAAGGTGGTTTCCGACAGGTTGAACTGCAGCGCCAGCGCCTGCATGGTGGCATCGTCCATGCCGCGCGCATCCTCGAACACGCACAGCGGATTGCCGCCGAAGGTGGATTCGGCGAAGACGTTGAGCAGGCGGAAGGCGTAGGTAGTCATGGCGTAGGGCTCCGGGTTTGCTGCCGTCACAGTGTACGGAGAGCGGGGCGATGGGCCATGGACAATTGGCGGGATTGCGGGCGGGCCAGTTGGATTGGCGCTCCGCTGCACCACGCCGCTCGCAGCAAGCTCCCCTCGCCCGCTTGCGGAAGAGGGGCTGGGGGGTGAGGGCAGGAGCGTCAAAGGCTGAGGCCTGTGGGTTAAAACCGTTGGCCTTGCTTGATGTGGCACCTAGCTAGCCCACCCCTCACCCCGGCCCTCTCCCCATGAGGGGAGAGGGAGAACACCTTGCTTGGGCCAGTTCGGGCGGCTTGGGCGCACCCAACACCGCGCTCCTTTTTTTGCTTTAGAAGCCGACTGCCTGCCCGTCGCGCCGGCTGTCGCTGGCTGCGACGTAGCCGTGCTCGGCATCATCCGACAGGCGCCAGATAAACTGCCCCGAGCCGAAGTCCATGTACGGATCGTCGACCGACTTGAGCTGGTGGCCGCGCGCCTTCAGGCCCTCGACCGTGGCCGGGTCCATGGTGCTTTCCACATCCAGCGTGAAGTCGCGGTTGACCTTCCAGCGCGGCGCGCAGCAGGCGGCCTGTGGCTGCTGGTTGTAGTCGAGCATGCGCACCACGGTCTGTACATGGCCCTGCGGCTGCATGTCGCCGCCCATCACGCCGAAGCTCATCACCGGCTGGCCGTTCCTGGTCAGGAACGCCGGGATGATGGTGTGGAACGGCCGCTTGCCGCCGGCGACCACGTTGGCGGACTTGGGGTCCATCGAGAAGCCCACGCCGCGGTTCTGCAGGCTGATGCCGGTGCCCGGCACCACTACGCCCGAGCCGAAGCCCATGTAGTTCGACTGGATGAACGAGATCATCATGCCGTTCTCGTCCGCCGCGGTCAGGTAGATGGTGCCGCCGACCTTGGGCATGCCGAAGTTGAAATGCGTGGCGCGCTGCATGTCGATCAGTCTGGCGCGCGACTTCAGGTAGGCGTCGTCCAGCATCTGCTCGGGCGTGACTTCCATGCTGCGCGGATCGGCCACGTACTGGTACAGGTCGGCGAAGGCCAGCTTCATCGCCTCGATCTGCAGGTGCTGCGAATCGACCGAATCCACCGGGATCGAAGCCATGTCGAACTGGTCGAGGATGCCCAGCGCGATCAGCGCGGCGATGCCCTGGCCGTTGGGCGGGATCTCGTGCAGTTCGTAGCCGCGGTAGGACTTGCTGATCGGCTTGACCCAGTCGGGGCGGTAGTTGCGCAGGTCGTCGAGCGTCATCGCGCCGCCGCACTGCTGGCTGAAGGCGGCGATCTTCTCGGCGATCTCGCCTTCGTAGTAGGCGCGGCCGCGGGTGGCGCCGATCTGGCGCAGGGTCTCGGCGGCGGCCTTCATGGTGAACTTCTCGCCCACCGCCGGGGCGCGGCCGTTGGGCATGAAGGTGTCGGCGTAGCCGGGCTGGTCCTTCAGTTCCGGCACCGCGGCGGCCCACTTGTGCGCCACCACCGGCGGCACGGCATAGCCGCGCTCGGCGATCTCGATCGCCGGCTCCATCAGGTCGGCGAACGGCAGCTTGCCGAAGCGCTCGTGCAGCGCGGCCCAGCCGGCGACCACGCCGGGCACGGTGACCGAATCCCAGCCGCGCACCGGCCGGTTGGCGAGGCCGTTGGCATCGGTGCCGTACTTGGCCTTGAAGTATTCGGGGCTCCACGCCGCCGGGGCCACGCCCGACGAGTTCAGGCCGTGCAGTGCCTTGCCGTCCCACAGGATGGCGAAGGCGTCGCTGCCCAGGCCGCACGACACCGGCTCGACGATGGTGATTGCGGCGGCCGCGGCGATGGCGGCATCGACGGCATTGCCGCCCTTGAGCAGCATGCGCAACCCGGCCTGCGCGGCCAGCGGGTGCGAGGTCGAGACCACGTTGCGCGCAAACAGCGGAATGCGCACGGACGGGTAGGGGTTGGTCCAGTTGAAGTTCTGCATGGGTGGGTCCTTTGTGCTCGGTGGCGCCCGGTGGCGTCCTCGCGGTTGCGTCCTTATTCTGCCGTGATCTTGCGGTCCTTGATCAGCTTGCCCCAGCGCGCGCTGTCCTGCTTCACCATCGCGGCGAACTGGGCGGGCGTGCCGCCAACCGGCTCGGCGCCCAGCTTGCCCAGCCGTTCCCTGACCTCGGGCGACTGGATGGCCTTGTTGAACTCGGCATTGAGGCGGTTGACGATATCGGCCGGCATGCCCTTCGGGCCATAGATGCCGAACCAGGTATCGGAGACGAAGCCCGGCAGGCCCGACTCGCTGGCGGTGGGGATTTCCGGTGCCAGCGGCGAGCGCTTGGCGCTGGTCACGGCCAGCGCCTTCAGCTTGCCGTCCTTCACATGCGGCAGGCCCGACACGATGCTGTCGAACAGCACCTGCACCTTGCCCGAGATCAGGTCAGGCACGGCCAGCGCGGTGCCGCGATAAGGGATGTGGGTGATGAACACGCCCGCCTGCGCCTTGAACGCCTCGGAGGTCAGGTGCACCACGGTGCCGTTGCCGCTCGAGGCGTAGTTCAGTTCGCCGGGATGCTTCTTGGCGTAGTCGACCAGTTCGCGCACGTTCTTCACCGGCAGGCTGTTGGGCACGACCAGTACGTTGGTCGCGATCGCCACCTGGCCCACCGGCGTGAAATCGGTCTCGGTGTGGTACGGCAGCCGGGGGTTGATGTGCGGTCCGATCGAGTGCGTGCTGGTGGTGGCGATCAGCAGCGTGTAGCCGTCGGGCGCGGCCTTGGCAGCCATGTCGGAGCCGATCGCGCCGCCCGCGCCGGGGCGGTTGTCGACCACGATCTGCTGGCCCATGTTGCTGCCCACCTTCTGCGCGATCGCGCGCGCCAGCAGGTCGGTCGCGCCGCTGGCAGGGAAGGGCACGAGCAGGCGGATCGGCTTGCTCGGGTAGGTGTCGGCCAGTGCAGGGGTGGCGGCCAGGCACAGGCCCATGCCGATGCCGATACCGAGGCCGGTGCCGACGCGGCGCAGCCAGGATGTCATAGGTGTCTCCGAGATCAGGCGCAGGGCCGATTGATGATCGGGCTTCATTATTCCGTGCCGCCGGTCACAAAGAAAGCTAATATTTCTTGCTGATGTCACAAGAAAATATTAAGAATCGATCGCGCCGCGCGTGCGGCGTTTCCTGCTTCCTGTCCTGTATCGATGAGCACTGTCCGCTTCCTTCGTACCTTTGTCGCGGTGGCCGAGCACGGCTCGTTCGCCGCCGCCGCGGCCCAGGTGGCGCTGACGCAGGCCGCGGTCAGCCTGCAGATGCGCGCGCTCGAGACCGAGCTGCGCCGCGAGCTGTTCGACCGCAACGGCCGCGTCGCGGTGCTCAATGCGGACGGCCGCGCGCTGCTGCCGCAGGCGCGCAAGCTGCTGGCGCTGTATGAGGAGATGCGGCTGCCGCTGGCTTCGGCCGAAGCCATGGCGGGCGCGGTCGCCGTGGGCGCGGTGGTGTCGGTGATGGGCGGCCTGTCGCATGCGGTGGCGCGCATGAAGCGCACCTATCCGGCGCTGGATGTGCGGCTGGTCGGCGCCAAGTCGATCGAACTGGCGGCGCAGGTCGAGGCCGGCGAGCTCGACGCCGCCATCCTGGTGGAAGGCGCGTCGCGCGTGCCTGGCACGCTGCGCTGGACGCCGCTGTACCAGGAGCCGCTGGTGGCCATCGCCGCGCGCGGCAGCCCGGGCCGCGACGCGCGCGAGGCGCTGGCGGCCAACCCCTACCTGCGCTTCGACCGCAGCCAGCGCACCGGCGTGCTGGTCGAGCGCGCGCTGCGCCGCGCCCACCTGAAGGTCAATGAATTCCTGGAGCTGAACGCGATCGAGGCGCTGGTCGAACTGGTGCGGCAGGAAGTCGGGGTGACGGTGGTGCCGCTGCTGCGGCGCGCGCGCTGGCGCGACGACGACGCGCTGCGCGTGCTGCCGCTGCTGGTCAACGGCGAGCCGGTGATGCGCCAGATCGGCATGCTGGAGCGGCGCGATCATGGGCGCGGGCAGGTGACGGCGGCGGTGCGGGCGGCCTGCAGCGAATTGTTCGGCGCCTAGCGGCCCCTGTATCGGACGAAAAAAGCGCCGGACAAAAGAACGCCGGACGAAAAAAAGGGCACCTCGCGGTGCCCTTCAGGTTTGTTGCCGCCGGCGCGGGCCGGCGATGTTCCCTGCTTATTCTTCCTGGAACGCTTCTTCGCGCTTGGCCTTGATCGACGGCAGCGCCACCACCACCACCAGCACCGCGGCGGCGATCAGCAGGCCCAGCGACAGCGGGCGCGTCACGAACACGCTGAAGTCACCACGCGACAGCAGCAGCGAGCGGCGGAAGTTCTCTTCCATCATCGGCCCCAGCACGAAGCCGAGCAGCAGCGGTGCGGGTTCGCAGCGCAGCTTGATGAACAGGTAGCCCACCACGCCGAAGGCGGCGGTCTGGAACACGTCGAAGGTGGTGTTCTGGACCGAGTACACGCCGATGCAGCAGAACGTCAGGATGGCCGGGTACAGGTAGCGGTAGGGCACCTTCAGCAGCTTCACCCAGATGCCGATCAGCGGAAGGTTCAGCACGATCAGCATCAGGTTGCCGATCCACATCGAGGCGATCAGGCCCCAGAACAGCGCCGGGTTGCTGGTCATCACCTGCGGGCCGGGCTGGATGTTGTGGATGGTCATGGCACCGACCATCAGCGCCATCACCGCGTTGGGCGGAATGCCCAGCGTCAGCAGCGGGATGAACGAGGTCTGCGAAGCCGCGTTGTTGGCCGATTCCGGACCCGCCACGCCTTCGATCGCGCCCTTGCCGAATTCCTGCGGGTACTTGGAGGTCTTCTTCTCCAGCGAGTACGCCGCGAACGAGGCCAGCGAGGCGCCGCCGCCCGGCAGGATGCCCAGTGCCGAGCCCAGCGCGGTGCCGCGCAGCACCGCCGGGATCATGCGCTTGAAGTCTTCCTTGGTCGGGAACAGGTTGGTGATGTGGTCGGTGAAGGTCTCGCGGTGTTCCTTCTGCTCCAGGTTGGCGATGATTTCAGCAAAGCCGAAGATACCCATTGCCACCGAGACGAAGTTCAGGCCGTCGGTCAGTTCCGGCACGTCGAACGAGAAGCGCGCGGCGCCCGAGTTCACGTCGGTACCGACCAGGCCCAGCAGCAGGCCCAGCACGATCATGGCGATGGCCTTGACCAGCGAACCCGACGCCAGCACCACCGCGCCGATCAGGCCCAGCACCATCAGCGAGAAGTACTCGGCGGGGCCGAACTTGAACGCCAGTTCCGACAGCGGCGCGGCAAAGGCGGCCAGGATCATGGTGGCGACGCAGCCGGCGAAGAACGAGCCCAGGCCGGCTGTCGCCAGCGCCACCCCCGCTCGTCCTCGCCTGGCCATCTGGTAGCCATCGATGGTTGTCACCACCGACGACGATTCACCAGGCAGGTTCACCAGGATGGCGGTGGTCGAACCGCCGTACTGGGCGCCGTAGTAGATGCCGGCCAGCATGATCAGCGCGGCCACCGGCGGCAGCGTGTAGGTCACCGGCAGCAGCATGGCGATGGTGGCCAGCGGCCCCAGGCCCGGCAGCACGCCGATCAGCGTGCCCAGCACGCAGCCGAGGAAGGCGTACGCAAGGTTCTGGAAGGTCAGGGCGGTGGAGAAGCCCAGACTCAGGTTGGCGAGTAGTTCCATGTTGGCGGGCTCCTTAGCTTGCCAGGAAAGCCGGCCACACCGGCATCTGCAGGTTGATGCCGTACACGAACGCGCCCAGGCTGATCAGCACCAGGATGACCGCGTTCAGGATGGCACCCTTCCAGCTGAACTCGTGGCTGGCCATCGACGACACCAGCACCAGCACCAGCACCGACAGCACCATGCCCAGCGGCTTGAGCAGCAGGCCGAACAGCACCACCGAACCGAGAATCCACAACAGCGTCTTGATGTCCCAGCGGGCCAGGCTGTCTTCTTCCGTCTTGGACGACAGCGAGCCGAACAGCACCAGCACGCCCAGCAGGGCGAGCACGATGCCGAGCCAGAACGGGAAATATCCCGGTCCCATTTTTGCGGCGGTTCCCATGGAATAACCGCGCGCGACCCAGGAAAAGCCGAATCCGACCAGGATGAACATCAGGCCGGAGGCAAAGTCCTTTTGGCTACGTATGCGCAAAGTGAATCTCCTCGATATGACTGCTTGAAATCTGCGGCGGGCACTCTTTTCTGCCGTTGTTGCGTTGCATCAATACGGCGAATTGCGGAGGCCTTCCGACGGGCAGGGTGGAAGGTAAGGGGGCGACCTTTCAGCTACCTTTCAGATGTCTGCAAATGGGGTCATGGTTCGGGTATCCCCTAGTGAGAGCGCGCTTAAAAGTGCCGCTGCGCCAGGCTGCAGGCGGCTTCGCGGGTCGAGGCCAGGGTCGCTGCGCTATCATCGGGAACGGTCTTGCGCGCCGCGGCGGCCGTCGCGGCGCAAGGGTTCCGAAAGCTTCTGAAAGGTTCCGAAAGGTTCCGAAAGGTCCTGAAAGCTTGCGCAGGCCAATCCCCCAGGCAACACAAGGAGCGTTTTGGAAAGCATCGACCATGTCATCCTGCTCGGCGCCGTCGTGATGTCGCTGGGCATCGTGCTGGGCGCGTTCTCGGCACGCTTCGGCGTGCCGTTCCTGCTGGTGTTCCTGGCGGTGGGCATGCTGGCCGGCGTCGACGGCCCCGGCGGCATCCGTTTCTCCGATACCTGGCTCAGCTTCCTGGTCGGCAACCTGGCGCTGGCCATCATCCTGCTCGACGGCGGGTTGCGCACCCGCCTGACCACCTTCCGCGTGGCGCTCAAGCCTTCGCTGTCGCTGGCCACGGTCGGGGTGCTGGTGACCGCCGCGCTGGTCGGGATCTTCGCCGCCTGGCTGCTCGGCATCGACTGGCGGCTGGGGCTGCTGCTGGGGGCCATCGTCGGCTCGACCGATGCCGCCGCGGTGTTCTCGACGCTCAACAGCAGCGGCATCCGGCTCAAGGACCGGGTCGCGAGCGTGCTGGAAATCGAATCCGGCATCAATGACCCGATGGCCATCTTCCTGACGCTGACGCTGATCGAGTGGCTGACCGCGCCCGACGGCCTGACGCCGCTGGGGCTGGTGCTGCGGCTGCTGGTGCAGTTCGGCGTCGGCGGCGTGCTGGGGCTTGGGCTTGGCTATTGCCTGGCCAATGTGCTGGAGCGCACGCGCGTGGCCGAAGGGCTGCAGTCGATCCTGCTGTGCTCGGGCGGCGCCATGGTCTTTGCCATCGTGCAGACCGCCGGCGGCAGCGGCTTCCTGGCGGTGTACCTGACCGGCATGCTGATCGGCAACCGCGAGCGCGCCGTCACCGCCGACACCATGCGCGCCATGGACGGCATGGCATGGCTGGCGCAGTCGGCCATGTTCCTGCTGCTGGGGCTGCTGGTGACGCCGCACCGGATCTGGGAAGTCGCCGGCCCCGCGGTGGCGGTGGCCGCGTTCCTGATGCTGGTGGCGCGGCCGGTGGCGGTATGGCTGGCGCTGCTGCCGTTCCGCTTCAATGCGCGCGAGACCGCCTTTATCGCGTGGATGGGCCTGCGCGGCGCGGTGCCGATCGTGCTGGCGCTGTTCCCGCTGCTGCGCGAGGTGCCGCAGTCCGGGCTGCTGTTCCGCATTGCCTTTGCGGTGGTGCTGGCCAGCCTGCTGTTCCAGGGGACCACGGTGGCCGTGGCGGCGCGGCTGGCGCGCGTGCTGCGCCCCGGCTACCCCGAGCCGGTGGCGCGCTCGCGCCTGCGCGGCACGCGTGCGCCGATTCTTGAGGTGATGCAGTTCGAGGTCGGCCCCAACGCGCCGGTCGAGAACGTGCGCGCCGACCAGCTGGAACTGCCGCCGCGCTGCCGGCTGCTGACGGTGGCGCGCGACGACGCGCTGGCGGCGCTGGACCAGACCGTGCTGCGCGCGGGCGACAGCGTCTCGGTGCTGGCGCCCGTGACCAGCCTGCCGATGCTGTCGGCGCTGTTCCAGGCGCCCGGCCGCGCGCCCACCTGGGAAGAGGCGTCGCACGATTTCCTGCTGTCGGGCGACGCGCCGCTGCGCGACGTGGCCGCGCTGTACGGCACGCGCGCGCTGACACCGGACGAAGCGCCGCTGACGCTGGAAGCGGCCATGCAGCGCGCGTTTACCTCGCCGCCGGTGGAGGGCGACAGCGTCGAGATCGCGGGACTGCCGCTGACCGTGACGCGCATGGAAGGCGCGCAGATCGTGCAGGTGGGGCTGCTGCTGCCGCGGCTGGAGGGGGATTCGGGAGGGAAGCTGTGGGTGCGAAGGCGCAAGAGCGAGGCGAGCGGCGAGCGCGCTTGATTTACGCTGGTTTGCTCCCCTCTCCCGCTTGCGGGAGAGGGGCCGGGGGTGAGGGCAGGCGTGTCAAAGGCTGAGGCCTGTGGGTTTAAACCGGTGGCTCCGCTTGATGTGGTTTGGTGCTAGCCCACCCCTCACCCCGACCCTCTCCCCATGAGGGGAGAGGGAGAACACCTTGCTAAGGCTAGCTCGCGCGGCTTGGGAGCACCCAAAACCGTCGGCCCTGCGAGTGTTTTCGTCAGTCGACCTTCGCCCCCGACACCTTCACGATCTGCGCATACTTCTTCAGCTCCTTCTGCACCAGCGCCGCGAACTGCTCCGGCGTGGTCGGCGCCGGCTGTGCGCCGATGCGGGCCAGGCGGGCCTTCATGTCGTCGGTCTTCAGGATCGCCACGATCTCGTGGTTCAGCTTGTCGACGATCTCGCGCGGCGTGTTGGCCGGCGCGAACACGCCGAACCAGGTCGAGATGTCGAAGCCTTCCAGCCCCTGCCCCTTGCCGGCCTCGGCAATGGTCGGCAGGTCCGGGAACGACGCGGCGCGGCCGGCGGTGGTCACGGCGAAGGCCTTGAGCTTGCCGGCCTTGATATTGGCCGACGCCGAGGCCAGGTTGTCGAAGATCAGGTCGGTCTGGCCCGACAGCACCGACAGCTGCGCCGGCGACGCGCCGTTGTACGGGATATGGACCATGCTGATCTTCGCCATGCTCTTGAACAGCTCGCCCGACAGGTGGCCGGCGCTGCCGTTGCCGCCCGAGGCGTAGTCCAGCTTGCCGGGGTTCTTGCGCGCGTAGGCGACCAGGTCGCGCACGCTGTTGATATGCAGCTCGGCGGCCTTGCCCGGGTGCATCACCAGCACGTTGGGCACGTCGGCCACCAGCGTGATCGGCGCGAAGTCTTTCACCGGGTCGTACGGCATCTTGCTGAACAGCGTCGGGTTGATCGCGTGCGTGGCCACCGCGCCCATGACGATGGTGTAGCCGTCGGCGGGCTGCTTGGCGACGTAGTCCGCGCCCAGGTTGCCGCCGGCGCCGGGCTTGTTTTCCACCACCACCGGCTGGCCCAGGCTGTCGCGCAGCTTGTCGCCGATGGCACGCGCCACGGTGTCGAGCGGGCCGCCGGCCGGGTAGGGCACCACGAAGCGCACCGGCTTGGTCGGGTAGGCATTGGTCGCCGCGACCGCGGCGGCGGGCATCAGCGCCGCGGTCAGCGCGGCGGCAAGCAGTTTCTTCAGCATGTTGAGGATGGCAGGGGATTGGGGATGGTTGGCGCGGTTCTCAGCGGGCCCCGATGCCGCGCGCCATCATCACGGCGCACAGCGGCAGCAGGATCACCAGGTGCGATTCGATCATGACCCAGCGCCGCGCCGCTTTGATCTCGGACGGCGGCGGCACGTAATCGGGCAGCCTGCGCGCCTGCTTGCGCCAGCGCGATATGGCGAAGGTCGGCGGCAGCGAGCACAGCGCGATCAGCACGAACACGCCCATCTTGGCGTGGAACCACGGGTTGTGCAGGTAGAAATCCGCGCCCTTGGCGCCGTAGAACAGGCGCAGCAGGCCGGTGGCCAGCGCCAGCATCGCCGACAGGAAATAGAACAGGTCGTACAGCGACAGGCGCCGCACGGTGGCCGGGGTCAGGTCCGGGCGCAGCGCCACGGCCTCGGCGGCCATCAGCGTGATCAGCACGAAGATCGCAAGGAAATGCAGGAAGGCCAGGATGGCGTCGGTCAGCATGGGTTCTCCTTTGCTTTGCGCGGGCTCGCGGCAGGCGCGGGCCCGGGGAAAGTACTTCAGCGGGAACTGAAACTTCCGGAAAGCGCCTGCGGCAGGGCTGGCCGGCCGCAGGCAGGAGGAGAATCTTACAGCACCCCTTTTGCACGAAGTGCGGCGATCTGCGCGGCGTTGTAGCCGAGGGTCTCGGCCAGCACCGCGTCGGTGTGCTCGCCCAGCAGCGGCGGGTGGCGCAGCGCCTGCGGCGGCGTCGCGCTCATCTTGATCGGGCTGCCGACCAGCCTGACCTCGCCCGCGCTCGGGTGCGGCAGGTCCACGCGCAGGCCGCGCGCCTTGACCTGGTCGTCGTCGAACACGTCGTCGAGCGTGTTGATCGGGCCGCATGGCACGCCCGCGGCTTCGAGGTCGCGGATCCATTGCGCGCGGGTGCGCGGGCGCACCATCTCGGCCAGGATCGGCACCAGCACGTCGCGGTTGGCCACGCGCTGCGGGTTCTTCGCAAAGCGCGGGTCGTCGGCCAGCTCGGGCTTGCCGCCGTCGGTGACGAACTTGCGGAACTGCCCGTCGTTGCCCACCGCGACGATGATCCAGCCATCGGCGGCCTGGAAGGTCTGGTAGGGCACGATGTTGGGGTGCGCGTTGCCCCAGCGGCGCGGCGCCTCGCCGCTGGCCAGGTAGTTGGTGTTCATGTTGGCCAGCATCGCCACCTGCACGTCAAGCAGCGCCATGTCGATGTACTGGCCCTCGCCGGTGCGGTCGCGGTGGGCGAGTGCCGCCAGCACGGCGATGGTGGCGTACTGGCCGGTCATCAGGTCGGAGATCGCCACGCCAGCCTTTTGCGGGCCGCCGCCGGGCAGGTCGTCGCGCTCGCCGGTCAGGCTCATGAAGCCGCCCATGCCCTGGATGATGAAGTCGTAGCCGGGGCGCGCCGCGTAGGGGCCGGTCTGGCCAAAGCCGGTGACCGAGCAGTAGACCAGGTCGGGCTTGACCTGCTTCAGCGAGTCGTAGTCGAGGCCATATTTTTTCAGCTGGCCGACCTTGTAGTTCTCCAGCACCACGTCGCTCTGCGCGGCCAGGTCGCGCACGATCTGCTGGCCTTCCGGCGTGCTGATGTCGCAGGTCACCGAGCGCTTGTTGCGGTTGGCGGCCAGGTAGTAGGCGGCCTCGGCGGTGTCGCGGCCGTCTTCGTCCTTGAGCCAGGGCGGGCCCCAGGTGCGGGTGTCGTCGCCGGCGCCGGGGCGTTCGATCTTGATCACGTCGGCGCCGAAATCGGCAAGGTTCTGGGCGCACCACGGCCCGGCGAGGACGCGGGTCAGGTCGAGGACGCGGAGATGGCTTAAGGCTCCCATGGCGGTATTCGAGGCAGAGGTAAGGCGGGGACTTGGATCCGGAATGCGGGCGGTCGGCGCGCCCCGGAAACGGGGCGGCGCGGGTTGGCTGCACTGTACCACCGGCAAACCGCCGGCGCCGTTATAAGTGACTTATGAGTATCTCGTCGTAATGGGATTTGGGGCGATAGCCGGCCGCTTCCCGGGCACCGTGCCTGACCTGCCCGACGGCCTGCCTTGCCCGTATAATCAACGGTTTGCAAATCCCATACTGATTCGTCGCGCCCGGCCACGCCAGGGCAAGCGTCCGCCATCCCATGAAAGTCTCAGACATTCGCAGCAAGTTCCTGCAGTTCTTCGAATCGAAGGGCCATACCGTGGTCCGCTCGTCCAGCCTGGTGCCGGCGAACGACCCGACGCTGCTGTTCACCAACTCCGGCATGGTGCAGTTCAAGGACGTGTTCCTGGGCACCGACAAGCGCCCGTACACCCGCGCGACCTCGTCGCAGCGCTCGGTGCGCGCCGGCGGCAAGCACAATGACCTCGAGAACGTCGGCTACACCGCGCGCCACCATACCTTCTTCGAGATGCTGGGCAACTTCTCGTTTGGCGACTACTTCAAGCGCGAAGCCATCCAGTACGCATGGGAACTGCTGACCAAGACCTACCAGCTGCCGGCCGAGAAGCTGTGGGTCACGGTCTACGCCGAGGACGACGAGGCCTACGACATCTGGGCGAAGGAAGTGGGCGTGCCGGCCGAGCGCATCGTGCGCATCGGCGACAACAAGGGCGCGCGCTATGCGTCGGACAATTTCTGGCAGATGGCCGACACCGGCCCGTGCGGCCCGTGCTCGGAAATCTTCTACGACCACGGCCCGGACGTGTGGGGCGGCCCGCCGGGATCGCCCGAGGAAGACGGCGACCGCTACATCGAGGTGTGGAACCTGGTGTTCATGCAGTTCAACCGCGACGAGCAGGGCAACATGACGCCGCTGCCCAAGCCGTGCGTCGATACCGGCATGGGCCTGGAGCGCATTGCCGCGGTGCTGCAGCACGTGCACAGCAATTATGAGATCGACCTGTTCCAGGCACTGATCCAGGCCGCCGCGCGTGAAACGCATACCGACAACCTGAACCAGAACTCGCTGAAGGTCATCGCCGACCATATCCGCGCGTGCGCGTTCCTGATCGTCGATGGCGTGATCCCCGGCAACGAAGGACGCGGCTACGTGCTGCGCCGGATCATCCGCCGCGCCATCCGCCATGGCTACAAGCTGGGCCAGAAGACCCCGTTCTTCCACAAGATGGTGGCCGATCTGGTCGGGCAGATGGGCCAGGCCTATCCCGAACTGGCTGAAGCCCAGTCGCGCGTGACCGAAGTGCTGAAGGCCGAGGAAGAGCGCTTCTTCGAGACCATCGAGAACGGCATGTCGATCCTGGACGCCGCGCTGGCCGACCTGAAGCTCAAGGGCGGCAAGACGCTCGACGGTGAACTCGCGTTCAAGCTGCACGACACCTTCGGCTTCCCGCTGGACCTGACCCAGGACGTGTGCCGCGAGCAGGAAATCGGCGTCGATGAAGCCGCGTTCGACGCCGCCATGAACCGCCAGCGCGAGCAGGCCCGCGCCGCCGGCAAGTTCAAGATGGCCGCCGGCCTCGAGTACACCGGCGACAAGACCGTGTTCCACGGCTACGAGAAGCTGGAACTGCCGCAGGCGAAGGTCACCGCGCTGTACGTCGATGGCGCCGCCGTCGACACCATGCAGCCCGGCCAGACCGGCGTGGTGGTGCTCGACCACACCCCGTTCTACGCCGAGTCCGGCGGCCAGGCCGGCGACCAGGGCGTGCTGACGGCTGGCAACGCCAGCTTCGCCGTCGCCGACACCACCAAGATCCAGGCCGACGTGTTCGGCCACCAGGGCACGCTGCAGGGCGGCGCGCTGAAGCTGGGCGACGCCGTCTCGGCGCAGGTCGACGCGCTGCGCCGTGCGCGCACCGTGCGCAACCACTCGGCCACCCACCTGATGCACAAGGCGCTGCGCGAAGTGCTGGGCAGCCACGTGCAGCAGAAGGGCTCGCTGGTCGATGCCGACAAGACCCGCTTCGACTTCTCGCACAACGCCGCGCTGACCGACGAGCAGATCCGCCGCGTCGAAGAGATCGTCAACGCCGAGATCCTGCGCAACGAGGACACGCACGCCGAGGTCATGCCGTTCGACGACGCGGTCAAGAGCGGCGCGATGGCGCTGTTCGGCGAGAAGTACGCCGACGACGTGCGCGTGCTGTCGATCGGCACCTCGAAGGAACTGTGCGGCGGCACCCACGTGCACCGCACCGGCGATATCGGCCTGTTCAAGATCGTGATGGAAGGCGGCGTCGCCGCCGGCATCCGCCGCGTCGAAGCCATCACCGGCGACAACGCGCTGCACTACCTGCAGGCACTGGATGCGAAGCTGAACGAAGCCGCCGCCGTGCTGAAGGCGCAGCCTTCTGAACTGGTGCCGCGCATCGGCCAGGTGCAGGAGCAGGTGCGCGCGCTGGAGAAGGAACTGGAGCGCCTGAAGAGCAAGCTGGCCGCCTCGCAGGGCGACGAGCTGGCCGCGCAGGCGGTCGACGTCAAGGGCCTGAAGGTGCTGGCCGCGCAGCTGGACGGCGCCGACGTCAAGACCCTGCGCGAGACCATGGACAAGCTCAAGGACAAGCTGCAGAGCGCCGCCATCGTGCTGGGCGCGGTCGCCGACGGCAAGGTCAGCCTGATCGCTGGTGTCACCGCCGATGCCACCGGCAAGGTCAAGGCCGGCGAGCTGGTCAACTTTGTCGCCCAGCAGGTGGGGGGCAAGGGCGGCGGCCGTCCCGATATGGCGCAGGCTGGCGGCACCGAGCCGGCCAAGCTGCCGCAGGCGCTGGCGGGCGTCAGCGAATGGGTGGCGGGCAAGGTTTGATCGGCTGACGGTTTGCTCCCCTCTCCCGCTTGCGGGAGAGGGGCAGGGGGTGAGGGCAGGCCTTTGCATACCGCAAACGGCTGACTCCGTTGATGCGCCCGGCCCTCACCCCAACCCTCTCCCGCTTGCGGGAGAGGGAGCACACAGCTGGTCGATGTACGTCGTCACAAAAGCAGGAAGCTCGCGTTTCCTGCTTTTTTTACTTTTCCGGCGTGCCTTTGCCGCTGCCCAGCACCGTCAACAACTCCATCGGCAGCGGAAACACAATGGTCGAACTCTTGTCCCCCGCGATCTGCGTCAGCGTCTGCATATAGCGCAGCTGCATTGCCTGCGGTTGCCGCGCCAGCATCTGCGCCGCTTCCAGCAGTTTTTCCGACGCCTGCAGTTCGCCCTCGGCATGGATCACCTTGGCGCGCCGCTCGCGTTCGGCCTCGGCCTGCCGCGCAATCGCGCGGATCATGGTCTCGTTCAGGTCGACGTGCTTGATCTCGACGTTGGAGACCTTGATGCCCCAGCCGTCGGTCTGCGCATCCAGCGCCTGCTGGATGTCCAGGTTCAGCTTCTCGCGCTCGGCCAGCATCTCGTCCAGCTCGTGCTTGCCCAGCACCGAGCGCAGCGTGGTCTGCGCCAGCTGGCTGGTGGCCTCGAGGAAATTCGCCACCTGGATGATGGCGCGCTCGGGATCGACCACGCGGAAGTACACCACCGCATTGACCTTGACCGAGACGTTGTCACGCGAGATCACGTCCTGCGGCGGCACGTCCATCACCACCGTGCGCAGGTCGACGCGGACCATCTGCTGCACCGCGGGGATCAGCAGCACCAGCCCGGGCCCCTTGACCTTCCAGAAGCGCCCGAGCATGAATACCACGCCGCGTTCGTATTCGCGCAGCACGCGGAACGAGGTGATCACCAGCAGTGCCAGCAGGAAGATCACACCGCCGAAACTGAATCCGTAGGCCATGGTCAGGCTCCCTTGTCTGGCGTCGGTTGGGATGAGGGCAGGGGGGCCGGCGCAGCGCTGCCGGCGGCGATCACTTCCAGCACCAGGCCATGGCGCGCCGTGACCAGCACGGGCGTGCCGCGAGCCAGCGGGGTGGTGCTGCGCACGCGCCAGGTCTCGCCGCGCACGGTGGCCCAGCCTTCGTCGCGCAGGTCGTCGATCAGCTCGCCGCGGCTGCCGACCAGCGTGTCGGCACCGCTGACCACCGGGCGCTTGCGCGAGCGCATCAGCATCGCCGACATGCCGAACACGAATACCGCCGACAGCGCCGACATCGCCAACACCATCGGCAGCGGCACGCCGAAGCCGGGCACGTCGGTGTCGATCAGCATCACCGCGCCGAAGGCAAAGGCGATGATGCCGCCCACGCCCAGCGCGCCGAAGGTGGGCAGGAACAGCTCCGCCACCATGCAGCCGATGCCCAGCGCCACCAGCGCCAGCCCGGCGTAGTTGACCGGCAGCATGTGCAGCGCGAACAGCGCCAGCAGCAGGCAGATCGCGCCGACGATGCCGGGCACCACCATGCCCGGCGTGGAGAACTCGAAGATCAGCGCGTAGATGCCGATCATCATCAGCAGCAGCGCCACGCTGGGCTCGGTAATGACGGCCAGGAAGCGGTTGCGCCAGTCCGGCTCCAGCGTCACCGAAGGGGCGTTGCGCGTGTGCAGCGTGCTGGCCTTGCCGCCGGCGGTGGTGAGCTTGCGCCCGTCGAGCTGCGCCAGCAGCGCGGGCAGGTCGGCCGCGACCACGTCGATCACGCGCTGCGCCAGCGCTTCGTCGGCCGACAGGCTGACCGATTCGCGCACCGCGCGCTCGGCCCATTCGGCGTTGCGCCCGCGCAGCTGCGCCAGGCCGCGGATATAGGCCGAGGCGTCGTGCAGCTGCTTGCGCGCCATGGCGTCGCCGCTCGCGGGGGCGCTGGCGGGCGCGCTGGCGGGGCTGGCGCCGGGCAGTGCGTCTGGCTTCTGCGGCCCGCCGATGCCGACCTGCACCGGCGTGGCCGCGCCCAGGTTGGTGCCCGGCGCCATCGCCGCGAGATGGCTGGCGTAGAGGATGTAGGTGCCGGCGCTGGCCGCGCGCGCGCCGCCGGGAGAGACATAAGTGGCCACCGGCACCGGCGAGGCCAGGATGGCCTGGATGATGTCGCGCATCGACGCATCCAGCCCGCCCGGGGTGTCCATTTGCAGCACCACCAGCTGCGCGCCGGCCTCGCGCGCCCGCGCCATGCCGCGCAGGACAAAGCTGGCGCTGGCCGGGCTGACCGCGCCTTTCAGCGGGATCACGTACACCGGCGCGGTGGCTGTGGCTGTGGCTGTGGTCGTTGCCGGCGGCGGCGCCGCGGTGCCGATGCCGCCGAAGGCAAGCGCGCAGCACGCCAGCGCCAGGCTGGACAGCAGCCGGAAGGCCCGCAGCAACGCGGTGGCAGGGTTCATGGCAGGGGCACGCAAGGTGCCGTGGTGGCGCCACTTCAAGTGTAGGCCACCGGGCACATCTTGCACGCGGCCCGGCGGTGCCGGGGCCGGCCGCTCAGGCCGCGGCCAGCTCGGGGCCGGGAGAGCCCGGAGATCCGGGTGAGAGCCCGGGCAGGGCCTCGACCAGTGCATGCAGCGCGGCACTGGCCATCGACGGCTGCCAGGCCAGCAGCGTGCGCACCCGGCCCGCCGCGCCCAGGCTGTGCTGGCGGATCGCCGGCAGGTCGCGGTACAGGCCCAGCACCGAGCGCGGCACGATCGCCGCGCCGATGCCCGCCGCGACGCAGGCGACGATCGCATGGTAGGAGCTGAGCTGCAGCACGCGCGGCGTCGGCGCCGCGCCGGTGCCGTACCAGGTCTCGAGCCGTGCGCGGTAGTTGCAGCCCGGTTCGAACGCCAGCAGCGTCGGCACTTCCAGGTCCGCCGCGCCGCGCACCGGGCGGTGGTGCTCGCGCGTGATCACCACCAGCTCTTCCTCGAACACCGGCACCGCGCGCAGCGCCGGGTCGGCCAGCGGTTCGGCGACAAAGGCGCAGTCCACCTCGAAGCGCGCCAGCGCATCGAAGGCCTGGCGCGTGGCCAGCGTCACCAGTTCCAGCTGCACCTCGGGCCAGGCCTGGTGATACGCGGCCAGCACCTGCGGCAGGCGGCTGGCGGCAGTGCTTTCCATCGACGCAATGCGCAGCCGCCCGTGCGGGCGCGCCGGCAACACCGCCTGGCGCGCCTCTTCGGTCAGGGTCAGGATGCGGCAGGCGTAGTCGAACAAGGTCTGCCCCGACGGCGTCAGCACCATGCGCCGCCCGTCGCGCACGAACAGCTCGACGCCCAGCGACTGCTCCAGCTGGCGGATGCGGGTGGTGACGTTGGACTGCACCCGGTGCAGCCGCTCGGCCGCGCGGGTGATGCCGCCGGTTTCGACGACGGTGCGGAAAATCTCGAGCGCGGCAAGGTCCATGGCTGGGCTCCGGGGTTATGCATCTGATTTCAAGATGTATGGCATCTTGATAATTCATTTTTTGGGATGCTGTTGGCAGCGTAGCATACAGGGATCGCAATGCAACGGCCGCCCCCACGGCCATCCATGATGCCGACGCCCCAAAGCCTTGAGCCCGAACACCCCGCCGCGCGCGCCGCCGCCGCATTGCCGCATCGCGCGGCCGGGCCGGTCGCGGTGGCGCTGGCCGGCCTGGTGTCGCTGGCGGTGGTGATGGGAATCGGCCGCTTCGCCTTCACGCCGCTGCTGCCGATGATGCTGCATGACGGCACCGTCACGCTGGACCAGGGCGGCTGGCTGGCGACGGTCAACTACATCGGCTATTTCATCGGCGCCGCGGTGTGCATGTTTATCCGGCCCGACGCGGTGCGCATGGTGCGGTGGGGTTTGGTGGCCACCGTGCTGCTGACGCTCGGCATGGCTTTGCCGGGCGGCATGCCGGCATGGTCGCTGTGGCGCGCCGCCGCGGGCGTGGCCAGCGCCGTGGTGATGGTCTACACCGCCGCCTGGTGCCTGCAGCGGCTGGCCGAACTGGGCCAGCCCGCGCTGGCCGGGCTGATCTTCTGCGGCCCGGGGCTGGGCATCGTGGTCACCGGGCTGGGTGCCTCCGGCATGGTCGGCGCGGGCTGGCAAGCGGAGCATGGCTGGCTGGCCTTCACCGCGCTGGGCGTGGTGCTGACTGCTGCGGTGTGGCGGATCTTCGTCGCGCCGCCGGCCGTGGCGGCCACGGCAGCGCCAGCGGCGCCGGCCCCGTCATCGCCGCCGGGCGGCGCGCGGCTCGACGCCCAGACCTGGGCGCTGACCTTTGCCTACGGCCTGGCCGGCTTCGGCTACATCATCACCGCGACCTTCCTGCCCGTGATCGCGCGCCAGGCGCTGCCCGGCACGGTTTGGGCCGACCTGTTCTGGCCGATCTTCGGCGCGGGCGTGGCGGTGGGCGCGTTCCTGGCCACGCGCGTCGGCATGGCGCACGACAACCGCAAGCTGCTGGCGCTGCTGTACGGCATGCAGGCGCTGGGCGTGGCGATCGCGGTGGTGTTGCCGAGCGTGGCCGGCTTTGCCCTGAGCAGCTTGCTGGCGGGCCTGCCGTTCACCGCGCTGGTGGCGTTTGCGATGCGCGAGGCGCGGCGGCTGTGGGGGCCGCAGGCGCCCCGGCTGATGGGCCTGATGACCGCGTCCTACGGCCTGGGCCAGATCGCCGGGCCGCCGCTGGCGACCGCGCTGGTGGCGCGCACCGGCGGCTTCGCCGCATCGCTGGCTTGCGCCGCGGCGGCGCTGGCGCTGGGCGCGCTGGTGTTCGCGTGGATGCGCCGCGCCTGGCCGCTGCCGTCTGCCTGATCAGCTACCCGAGCGCTACGCGCGGCTAAGAGGCCGCGCGCCAGGGTGCGCTAAAGTATGGCCTTTGCCGCCTGGCGCCACGCGAGCGGTTGCGCGACTGCCGTGCAGCCCGCGGCGCGGCACAGAAGGCCGGGGCCGTACCCGGCACGCCGGGCCGGGCGGCGCGAGGAGTCCCCCATGTCTTTTGCCTTGCAGCCCGCGCGCGCCGCCGGCGCTTCCCATCCCGTCTCGGCCGAAGAGCAGCGCGTGCGCGTCGACCTGGCCGCCGCCTATCGGCTGGCCGCGGTCGAGCGCTGGGATGACCTGATCTACACCCATATCTCGGCCACGGTGCCGGGCGAGCCGGATCACTTCCTGATCAACCCGTTCGGCTTTGCCTTCGACGAGATCCGCGCCAGCGACCTGGTCAAGATCAACGGCCGCGGCGAAGTCGTCGGCGACACCGTGCATCCGGTCAACGTGACCGGCTTCGCGCTGCACGCCGCGGTGCATGCCGCGCGCGCCGATGCCATGTGCGTGATGCACCTGCATAACACCGCCGGCATCGCCGTGTCGGCGCAGGCGGCGGGGCTGCTGCCGCTGTCGCAGCACGCCATGCGGTTCCATGGGCGCATGGCCTACCACGACTATGAAGGGCTGGCCTTTACCCCGGCCGAGGGCGCGCGGCTGACGGCATCGCTGAGCACGCATCCGGCCATGCTGTTGCGCAACCATGGCACGCTGACGGTAGGCCGCACCGTGGCCGAAGCCTATGTGCTGATGGCGACGCTGATCAAGGCCTGCGAGATCCAGATCGCGGCGCAGGCGGGCGGTGCGCTGGTGCAGCCCGACGCCGCCGTGGCGGACACGACCTCCGCGCAGCTCCATGACGACGGCGCCGTCGAAGGCGTGCTGGAATGGCCCGCGCTGCTGCGCAAACTGGATAGAATCGATCCTTCCTACCGGGACTGAAGGGGAGAGGTTTTCCCCGCCCGGACGACAACAATCAATCAAGCACAGGAGCAATGTATGCCGACTTTCCACGTCGAAATGTTTGAAGGCCGCACCATCGAGCAAAAGCGCAAGTTCGTCGAAGCAGTGACCCGCGTCAGCTGCGAGACGCTGGGCTGCTCGCCGTCGGCGGTCGACATCATCATCACCGACATCAAGCGCGAGAACTGGGCCACCGGCGGCGAGCTGTGGGCCGACAAGAAGTAAGGCGCCAGGCCGTCTCACACTGAACCCCATGCAGCACTTCGCCTCTGACAACTACGCCGGCTTCTGCCCGGAGTCGCTCAAGTACTTCCTGGAAGCCAACGGCAGCGGCCATGAGCAGGCCTATGGCGACGATACCTGGACGCAGAAGGTCTGCGACCGCATCCGCGACCTGTTCCAGACCGATTGCGAAGTGTTCTTCGTGTTCAACGGCACGGCGGCCAACTCGCTGGCGCTGTCGGCGCTGTGCCAGTCGTACCACTCGGTGATCTGCCATGAACTGGCGCATATCGAGACCGACGAATGCGGCGGGCCGGAGTTCTTCTCCAACGGCTCCAAGCTGCTGACCGCGCCGGGCGAGCACGGCAAGCTCACGCCCGATGCGGTCGAGGCGCTGGTCACGCGCCGTGCCGACATCCATTACCCCAAGCCCAAGGTGGTGTCGCTGACGCAGTCGACCGAGGTCGGCACCGTCTACAGCGTGGAAGAAGTGCGCGCGATCGCCGCCATCGCCAAGCGCCGGCAGCTGCGCGTGCATATGGACGGCGCGCGCTTTGCCAACGCGGTGGCGTCGCTGGGCGTGCATCCATCTGAAATCACCTGGCGCGCGGGCGTCGACGTGCTGTGCTTCGGCGGCACCAAGAACGGGCTGCCGGTGGGCGAGGCGGTGGTGTTCTTCGACCGCCGCCTGGCCGAGGACTTTGCCTACCGCGTCAAGCAGGCGGGGCAGCTGGCGTCGAAAATGCGCTTTATCTCGGCGCCGTGGCTGGGCTTGCTCGAGAACGACGTGTGGCTCGCCAACGCGCGCCATGCCAATGCGATGGCGCAGCTGCTGCAGCAGCGCATCCGCGATATTCCCGGTGTGCGCATCATGTTTCCGACGCAGTCGAATGCGGTCTTCGCCGAGCTGCCGCTGCCGGCGATCGAGGCGCTGCGCGCAAAGGGCTGGCGCTTCTATACCTTTATCGGCGCCGGCGGCTGCCGTTTCATGTGTGCATGGGACCTGCAGCCGCAGACGGTCGAGGCGCTCGCCGCCGACATGCGCACGGCTTGCGGCGCCTGACCGGCATTCCATACCTATAACGACGAGATCTTCAGGAGCCCCCAAATGCGATACCGATTCTGCCCGCAGTGCGGCGCGCCGCTCGAGGTGCTGCCGCTGTCCGGGCGCGAGCGCCACGCCTGCGTGCAGCAGGAATGCGGCTTCGTGCACTGGAACAATCCGCTGCCGGTGCTGGCGGCGGTGGTGGAGTACCAGGACAAGCTGCTGCTGGCGCGCAACGCCGCGTGGCCGGAGCAGATGTTTGCGCTGGTGACCGGCTTCCTGGAGCGCGACGAGCCGCCCGAGCTGGGCGTGGCGCGCGAGCTGAAGGAAGAGACCAACCTCGATACCGAATCGGTCGCGCTGATCGGCGTCTACGAGTTCATGCGCAAGAACGAACTGATCATCGCCTATCACGTCAAGGCGACCGGCACCGTCGCGCTGTCCGAGGAACTGGCCGAGTACAAGCTGGTGGCGCCCCAGGAAGTGCGCGTGTGGTCGGCCGGAACCGGCTTCGCGGTGGCCGACTGGCTTGCGGCGCGGGGCTACCCGGTGCGATTCTTCGACCGCCAGACCGGCGCCGACATTGACGACCCGCGCCGCCCGCACGACTTCAGCCAGGCCGGGGCTTCGCTACAATACCGCTGGTAAGGCTGGTGTTCCCGCCAGCCTCCCGGCCCCCAAGCATCAAAGGAAGAGACGAATGGAGTTCCAGAAAGAAGTGGACGCGCGCGGCCTGAACTGCCCGCTGCCGATCCTGCGCACCAAGAAGGCGCTGGCCGACATGGCCAGCGGCGACGTGCTCAAGGTGCTGGCCACCGATCCCGGCGCCACCCGCGATTTCCAGGCCTTTGCCAAGCAGACCGGCAACGAGCTGCTGTCGCACTCGGAAGTGGACAAGGTGTTCGTGTTCTACATGCGCCGCCGTTGAGCCCGGTTCCCGCCTGCGCGGGAACGACGGTAAAGAAGAAAAAAGCCGCTCGAAAGCGGCTTTTTTCTTGATGTGCAGGACAGCGATCAGCGTCCCAGCCCGTTCAGGTGTTCGCGCGATTCCAGGTAGGCGCTGAAATCGGTGCCCACTTCGGGGTGCTTCAGCGCGAACTCGACGGTCGCCTTCAGGTAGCCCAGCTTGCTGCCGCAGTCATAGCGGCGGCCCTGGTAGCGGTACGCCAGCACCTGCTCCTGGCCCAGCAGGGACTGGATCGCGTCGGTCAGCTGCAGCTCGCCGCCGGCGCCGGGCTTCAGTTCGCGCAGGTGGTCGAAGATGCGCGGCGTCAGGATGTAGCGCCCGACCACGCCGAGGTTGGACGGCGCGTCTTCCGGCGCCGGCTTCTCGACGATGCCCGAGACCTTGATCACGTCATCGTCCCATTCGCGGCCATCGATCACGCCGTAGGAGCGGCTTTGGTCGGGGGTGATTTCCTCGACGCCCAGCACCGAGCAGTTGTAGTGGTTGAAGGCATCGACCATCTGCTTCATCACCGGCGGGTTGCCGTCGATCAGGTCGTCGGCCAGCATCACCGCGAACGGGGTATCGCCCACCAGCTTGGCCGCGCACAGCACCGCGTGGCCCAGGCCCAGCGCTTCGGGCTGGCGCACGTAGTAGCACTCGACGTTGGCCGGCTTGATCGAGCGCACCACGTCCAGCAGCGCCTGCTTGTTCTTGGCTTCGAGCTCCACTTCCAGTTCGAAGGCCTTGTCGAAATGGTCCTCGATGGCGCGTTTCGAGCGGCCGGTGACGAAGATCATCTCGGTAATGCCGGCGGCCATGGCTTCTTCCACGGCGTACTGGATCAGCGGCTTGTCCACCACCGGCAGCATTTCCTTGGGGCTGGCCTTGGTGGCTGGCAGGAAGCGGGTGCCCAGGCCCGCAACCGGGAACACAGCCTTGGTGACGCGATTTTCCATATCAGGTGTACCTCTCAGATTCCAGTCCATAACCCTGCCAGCCCGCGCGGGCGCCGTCTGTCCGGTTCTGTCCGACGATGCCGCACAGAACCCCCGACTGGCAGGGGCGTGATGCAGGCCGCTGCCCGACCGTTGCGGGTCAGGCCGGCAGCCGTTGCAGCTGGCCCTGCAGCTTGGCCAGCGTCTGCTCGAAATCGGACAGGCGCTGCGTCTCTTGCGCCACCACCGCGGGCGGTGCCTTGGCGACAAAGCTCTCGTTCGACAGCTTGGCGCGGCACTTGCCGATTTCGCCACCGATGCGTTCGACTTCCTTCGACAGCCGCGCGCGCTCGGCGGCGACATCGATCTCGATCTTCAGCAGCAGGTGGTTGCCCCCGGCAATGGCGACCGGCGCACCGGCGCCCTCCGCTTGCAGGGTGGCTTCATCTTCGAAGACGCGCACCTCGGAAAGTTTCGCCAGCGCCTGGATATGTGCGCTCGCCGCCTTCAGGAAGGTGCTGTCGCCCTGCGCGTACAGCGGGATGCGCTGGGCCGGCGAGATATTCATCTCGCCGCGCAGGTTGCGGCAGGCGTCGATCACTTCCTTCAGGCGCGCGACCCACTGCTCGGCATTCTCGTCGATCTTGGCGGCGGCGGGCAGCGGATACGGCTGCAAAGCGATCGTTTCCGCACCATCGCCGCTGGCGCGGCCGGCCAGCGGGGCCACCTTCTGCCACAGTTCTTCGGTAATGAACGGGATCACCGGATGCGCCAGCCGCAGCACGGTTTCGAGCACGCGCAGCAGGGTGCGGCGCGTGGCGCGCTGCTGGGCTTCGGTGCCGTTCTGGATCTGCACCTTGGCCAGTTCCAGGTACCAGTCGCAGTACTCGTCCCAGACGAACTTGTAGATCGCGTTGGCGATATTGTCGAAGCGGTACTCGGCAAAGCCCTTTTCGACGTCGGCCTCAACGCGCTGCAGCAGCGACACGATCCAGCGGTCGGCCTGCGAGAAATCGAGGTAGCCGTCGGGGCCGCAGTCGTTGTTGCACGGGCCCATGCCGCAGTCGTGGCCCTCAGTGTTCATCAGCACGAAGCGGGTCGCGTTCCACAGCTTGTTGCAGAAGTTGCGGTAGCCCTCGCAGCGGCCGGTATCGAAGTTGATATTGCGCCCGAGCGTGGCCAGCGAGGCAAAGGTGAAGCGCAGCGCGTCGGCGCCGAAGGCCGGAATGCCTTCGGGGAATTCCTTCTTGGTCTTCTTCTCGATCTTGGGCGCGTCCTTGGGGCGGCGCAGGCCGGTGGTGCGCTTCTTCAGCAGCGTGTCGAGGTCGATGCCGTCGATCAGGTCCACCGGGTCGAGCGTGTTGCCCTCGGACTTGCTCATCTTCTTGCCTTCCGAGTCGCGCACCAGGCCGTGCACGTAAACGGTATGGAAGGGCACCTTGCCGGTGAAGTGCTTGGTCATCATGACCATGCGCGCCACCCAGAAGAAGATGATGTCGTAGCCGGTGACCAGCACCGACGACGGCAGGAAGTGCTTCAGCTCGGGCGTTTCCTCGGGCCAGCCCAGCGAGGAGAACGGCACCAGCGCCGACGAGAACCAGGTGTCGAGCACGTCTTCCTCGCGGCGCAGCGCGCCGGTGCTGCCGGCGGCGCGCGCCTTGGCGGCGGCCTCTTCCTCGGTGCGGCCGACGAAGCAGTTGCCGACGTCGTCGTACCACGCCGGGATCTGGTGGCCCCACCACAGCTGGCGCGAGATGCACCAGTCCTGGATATTGCCCAGCCACTGGTTGTAGGTGCTGATCCAGTTCTCCGGCACCAGCTTGATCTCGCCGCTCTGCACGGCCTCGAGCGCCACCTCGGCGATCGAGCGGCCCGGGTAGAAGGTGCCTTCCGGCGCGGGCTTGCTCATGGCGACGAACCACTGGTCGGTCAGCATCGGCTCGATCGCGCTGCCGGTGCGCTCGCTGCGCGGCGTCATCAGCTTGTGCTTCTTGACGTCTTCGAGCAGGCCCCGCTTGTCGAGGTCGTCGACGATGGCCTTGCGCGCATCGAAGCGGTCCAGGCCGGCATAGGCGGCGGGGGCGTCGGCGACGATCTTCGCGTCCAGCGTCAGGATCGACAGCTGCGGCAGGTTGTGGCGCAGGCCCACCGCATAGTCGTTGAAGTCATGGCCCGGCGTCACCTTGACCACGCCGGTGCCGAACTCGCGGTCGACGTATTCGTCGGCGATCACCGGGATCTGGCGGCCGGTCAGCGGCAGGTGCACCGACTTGCCGATCAGGTGCGCGTAGCGCTCGTCTTCCGGATGCACCATCACGGCGACGTCGCCGAGCATGGTTTCCGGGCGCGTGGTGGCCACGGTCAGGTGGGTCAGGCCCCCCTTGGCGTCAGCCTCGACCAGCGGATAGCGGATATGCCACAGCGAGCCTTCTTCCTCGACGCTGTCGACTTCCAGGTCCGACACCGCGGTGCCCAGCACCGGATCCCAGTTGACCAGCCGCTTGCCGCGGTAGATCAGGCCCTGCTCGTACAGCCGCACGAAGACCTCGGTGACCGCCTTCGACATCTCCGGCGACATCGTGAAGTACTCGCGGCTCCAGTCGATCGACGCGCCCATGCGCCGCACCTGGCGGGTGATGGTCGAGCCCGACTCTTCCTTCCAGGCCCACACCTTCTCGGTGAACTTCTCGCGGCCCAGGTCATGGCGCGACACGCCCTGGCCTTCCAGCTGGCGCTCCACCACGATCTGCGTGGCGATGCCGGCGTGGTCGGTGCCCGGCACCCACAGCGTATTGGCGCCGGCCATGCGCGCATGGCGTGCCAGGCCATCCATGATGGTCTGGTTGAAAGCATGGCCCATATGCAGCGTGCCGGTCACATTGGGCGGCGGCAGCTGGATCGCGAAGTCCGGGCGGGCGGGGTCGAAAGTCGGCTTGGCAATGCCGCGCTTCTCCCACTCGGGGCCCCATTTCGCCTCGATGGCGGCGGGTTCGAAGCTCTTGGCAAGCGATTGGTCTTGGGCGGTCATGCTGGGATGTCGAGGTTGGCGTCTGGATGCGTGGCAGGTGCGGTGGCCTGCGCCTGGCGGTCGCTGGCGGCCTGTCAGGGCCGGCCTGGCGCCAGTGAAACCACAAATTATACGGGGGCGGGCGCCCGGTGCCTATTTCGCCGCCAGCGGCGCGCGCTGGCGGCCGGCGCGGGGCAGGCCCCCCGGTATAATTGCGGCGACTCCACTAGGCCCCTCCGATGTCCGACCTGCTCGCCAACCTGAACGCCGAACAACTAGCCGCCGTCACCCTGCCCGACGAACCGGCGCTGATCCTGGCGGGCGCGGGCAGCGGCAAGACCCGCGTGCTGACCACGCGCATCGCCTGGCTGATCCAGAACGGCCATGTCTCGCCCGCCGGCATCCTGGCGGTGACCTTCACCAACAAGGCCGCCAAGGAAATGCAGACGCGGCTGTCGTCGATGCTGCCGATCAACACCCGCGGCATGTGGATCGGCACCTTCCACGGCCTGTGCAACCGCATGCTGCGCGCGCATTTCCGCGACGCCGGGCTGCCGCAGACCTTTGCCATCCTGGACAGCCAGGACCAGCTCTCGGCGCTGAAGCGGCTGCTCAAGTCGCTCAACGTCGACGACGAGAAATACCCGGCCAAGAACCTGCAGTACTTCATCAACAACGCCAAGGAGCAGGGCCTGCGCCCGGCCGATGTCGAGGCCAACGACGACTTCAACAAGCGCTTCGTCGACCTCTACGCCGCCTACGACATGCAGTGCCAGCGCGAGGGCGTGGTCGACTTCGCCGAATTGCTGCTGCGCTGCTACGAGCTGCTGCGCTACAACGACGCCATCCGCCAGCACTACCAGCACCGCTTCCGCCACGTGCTGGTCGACGAGTTCCAGGACACCAACGTGCTGCAGTACCAGTGGCTCAAGCTGCTGGCCGGCCACGGCACGCAGAACCCGGCCGCGGTCTTTGCCGTGGGCGACGACGACCAGAGCATCTACGCCTTCCGCGGCGCCAACGTCGGCAATATGCGCGACTTCGAGCATGAGTTCCGCGTGCGCCGGATGATCAAGCTCGAGCAGAACTACCGCTCGCACGGGCATATCCTGGATTCGGCCAACCACCTGATCTCGCACAACGCGCGCCGCCTGGGCAAGAACCTGCGCACCGATGCCGGCCACGGCGAGCCGGTGCGCGTGTTCCAGGGCGGCTCCGACGGCCAGGAAGCGGCCTGGATCATCGAGGAGATCCGCGACCAGATCGCGCAGGGCGCGAGCCGCGCCGAGATCGCCATCCTGTACCGCAGCAACGCGCAGTCGCGCGTGATCGAGCACGCGCTGTTCTCGGCGGGCATCCCGTACCGCGTGTACGGCGGCCTGCGCTTCTTCGAGCGCGCCGAAATCAAGCACGCGCTGGCCTATATGCAGCTGCTGGAAAACCCGCGCAACGACGCCGCCTTCGGCCGCGTGGTCAACTTCCCGGCGCGCGGCATCGGCGCGCGCTCGCTGGAAGTGCTGCAGGACATGGCGCGCCAGTATGACTGCGCGCTGGCCGAGGCGGTGGCCTACGTGCCCGGCGCGGCCGGCAGCAAGCTGGCCGCGTTCACGCGGCTGATCGACAAGATGCGCGACGACACGCGCCGCATGACGCTGGCCGAGACCGTCGAATACGTAATCAACCACAGCGGCCTGATCACCCACTACCAGGGCGAGAAGGAAGGCCAGGACCGCATCGAGAACCTGCAGGAACTGGTGACCGCCGCGCAGGCCTTCGTGGTCGAGGAGGGCTACGGCCTGGAAGCGCTGGCCGCGGTGATCCCGGCCGACCGCGGCCCCGCCACGCCGGTGCTGGCCGATGGCGACCAGTCGCAGCAGCTGCTCGATCCCGAGGCGCTGCCGGTGGTGATGACGCCGCTGGTCGCGTTCCTGACCCACGCCTCGCTCGAGGCCGGCGACAACCAGGCCCAGGCCGGCCAGGACGCGGTGCAGATGATGACCGTGCACGCGGCCAAGGGGCTGGAGTTCGACGTGGTCTTCATCAGCGGCATGGAAGAAGGGCTGTTTCCGCACGAGAACAGCATGATGGATCCCGACGGCCTGGAGGAAGAGCGCCGCCTGATGTACGTGGCGATCACGCGCGCGCGCAAGCGGCTCTATATGTCGTTCGCGCAAAGCCGCATGCTGCATGGCCAGACCCGCTACCACGTGCGCTCGCGCTTCTTCGAGGAACTGCCCGAGGCCTCGCTCAAGTGGCTGACCCCGCCGGCGCAGAGCTACGGCGGCGTGCGCCGCCAGGAACGCGACAACGCCTGGGGCCGCGACTGGTTCCGCAAGCCCGAGGACGTGCCCTATACCGGCACCAGGCCGACCGGCGGCATGGACCGCGGCAACGGCTATGCCGATGCCAAGCGCGAGGCCGGCACCGGCTTCCGCGTGGGCCAGTCGGTGTTCCACAACAAGTTCGGCGAGGGCGTGATCACCGCGCTGGAGGGCGAGGGCGCGGACGCGCGCGCCAATATCAACTTCAAGCGCCACGGGGCCAAGTGGCTGGCGCTGTCGGTGGCGAAGCTGGACGCGATCGATTGAGATAGCGCGCGCGGTCTCGCGCGCCGCGGGTTTGCTCCCCTCTCCCGCTTGCGGGAGAGGGGCCGGGGGTGAGGGCAGGCGGGTCAAAGGCTGAGGCCCGTGGGTTAAAACCGGTGGCCCCGCTTGATGTGGTGCCTAGCCAGACCACCCCTCACCCCGACCCTCTCCCCATGAGGGGAGAGGGAGAACACCTTGCCTGGGCCAGAGCGGGCGGCTTGGGAGCACCCAAAACCGCTCGCTCTAGCTTGCGCTTCAGACCGCCGGCGCGGCCGGTTCGACTCCCGGCGGGGTCACGTTGAAGCAGCCCCGGTACGTCGCATAGAACGAGCAATACAGGATCGCCAGCATCAGCAGCGAATACGGCGTCACCAAAAACGACAGCACGGTCTCGGCGCCGAAGGCGCTGAACACCGCTTCGAGGAAGAACGGAATCGCCACCAGCAGCATCGCGAACAGCACCGCGTAGGTGAAGAACGCGCCGCGGTTGCGCCAGCACGCGGTCCAGCTGAAGAACAGCGCCTTGACCGGCGGCACGCCGTGCCAGGCGGCCAGCAGCGGCGCGAACCAGAACATCATCGCGATCGGCGTGTACAGCAGCGCGCCGATCAGCATGGCGTAGTACAGCTGGCGCACCGCCTCGGCGGTGGGCGCCTCTTCTTTCAGCACGATCGGCACCAGCGCGCTCATGTCGACCACCGCGCCGGCGATCAGGCCCAGCACGAATACCAGCCCGGCGTAGATGCCGCCCAGCACCAGCAGGTTGCGCGTGGCTTCCTTGCCGTTGGCGCGGAAGCCGGCCAGCAGCACGGTGGGCAGCACCCGCTTGTTCTGGATCACGTCGCGGCAGGCGGTCATCACGCCGACCGACAGGCCGGGCGTGACCACCAGCAGCGCGATGATGCCGACCAGCGGCACCACGATGGCCAGCTGCGCGGCGATCAGGTAGACGAACAGCAGCATCAGGAAGGTCAGCGGGTTCTTGCGGAACAGCCAGATGCCCTGGCGGAACCAGGTGTAGCCTTCCTTGGCGGGGACTTCCAGTAGTTGCATACGGGTCAGATCCAGGGGAGCGGGGCGCTCGCAGGGTTCGCGGGTTGTGCGTCGAGGCGCCGGCGCAGGATGCGTTCGAAATGGGCCGGATCGTGCGGCTGCAGCATGTCGGCCTCGCGCGGCAGGTAGAAGTCCCACAGTCGCGACACCCAGAAGCGCAGCGCGCCCGCGCGCAGCATGTCCTGCCAGTGCGCGGCCTCGGTCTCGGTCAGCGGCCTGACCGCATGATAAGCCCGCAGCAGCGCCTGCGCGCGCGCGGGGTCGAGTTCGCCGGTAGCCAGGTCGATGCACCAGTCGTTGACGGTGACCGCGACGTCGAACAGCCACTTGTCATGGCCGGCGAAGTAGAAATCGAAGAAGCCGCCCAGCCGGTGGCGGCCGCTGCCGTCTTCCTCGAACAGCGCGTTGTCGCGGAACAGGTCGCAGTGGCACGGGCCTTCGCCCAGGCTGGCATACGCGGCGCTGGCGAAGAACGCGGCCTGGTGGGCGATTTCCCGTTGCAGCAGCGCGCGCTGGCCGGCATCGAGGAAGGGCAGGATCTCGCGCTCGGTCTGCTGCCACCAGGGCAGGCTGCGCAGGTTGGGCTGGCGCCGCGGGTAGTCCGTGCCGGCCAGGTGCATGCGCGCCAGCATGTCGCCGACCTCGGCGCAGTGCTGCGCGTCGGGGGCGAGCTGCGACGCGCCCGGCAGGCGCGTGACGATGGTGGCGGGCTTGCCCTTGAGCGGGCGCAGGATCTCGCCGTCGCGCGCCGGGATCGGCGCGGGCACGCGGATGCCGCGCTCGGCCAGGTGCGCCATCAGGTGCAGGTAATACGGCAGCTGCGCGAACGACAGCCGCTCGAAGATGGTCAGCACGTACTGGCGCGTCTGGCCCTCGTGCTCCATGGTGAGGAAGAAATTGCTGTTCTCGATGCCCGAGGCGATGCCGCGCAGTTCGCGCACTTCGCCAAGGTCGAAATCCAGCAGCCAGCGTGCGATCTCGTCCTGCGAGACCGTGGTGAATACGGCCATACTCGTTGTGTGAAGCGAATCGGAAAGCGGCGGGCGCCTGTTTCGGACAAAGTCCGGGCCGCCGCCGCGGCATGACTGCCGGAGGGCCGGCGCGGCCTGGCGCTCATGCCAGGCCGTGGGCAAGCGGGTTCAGAACTTCAGGTTGACCGAAGGCACGCGGTTGACGTCGTGCTCGCGGATCTTGGGCGAGCTGTCTTCCGGCTTGCTCATCTCGTACCTGGTGCCGAAACCCGATTTGACCTGGATATCGGTGGCGCGGCCCTTGTCGCGGTACTCGCGCACCTGGGTGCCGTCGCGTTCGTTCAGCTGGAAGCTCGGCTCGCGCGGCTGGTTCAGCTGCGACCTGGCGGCCGGGGCGATCGGCTGGTTGTTGATCTGGTTCAGCTCCTGCTGGGTCAGCGCATTGCTTTCCTGCGCGACGGCCCAGCCGGAGGCCAGCGCCAGCGCGGCGGCCACGGCCAGGCCGGACACGGGCCGCCTGGCAGGCGATTCAGGCTCGCCGACGTCGGCAGACCGCGTGGGCCGGACCGGGCGGGCGGTGGAGGGGGAGGTCATCAGGGGCTCCTGTGCGGGGCTGCGGCGCGGCTTGCGCGCAACCCCGCGGCATGCGGCGGTTGGACTGCAACCCGGCGGCGCCGGGCTTGGCAGACGGACAGGTTCCATTCTAGCAATTCCTGCCCCGCACAGGCCGCCGCCGTGCCCCGCGGGGCACCTGCGCCACGGTGCCGGGTGGCGCATGCGTGGCCGCGGCGCACCGGTCGTGCCGAGCCCCCGGGCCTTACAGGTAGAACATCTCTTCCTTTGGCGGAATCGGCTTGTCGCCGCCGCGCTGCTCGTAGTAGTCGTAGACCGCTTCCAGCACTTCGTGCGGCTCGTCGACGATCTTCATCAGGTCCAGGTCGTGCTCGGCGATCAGGCCCATCGGCAGCAGCGTGAAGCGGAACCAGTCCAGCAGCCCCTTCCAGAAGCGGCTGCCGAACATGATCACCGGCACCGAGCGCGACTTGCCGGTCTGCACCAGCGTCAGCACCTCGGCCAGTTCGTCGAGCGTGCCGAAGCCGCCCGGCATCACGATAAAGGCGTCCGAATTCTTGACGAAGGTGACCTTGCGCGTGAAGAAATGGCGAAAGCGCATGGCAATGTCCTGGTACGGATTGCCCTGCTGCTCGTGCGGCAGTTCGATGTTCAGGCCGACGCTGGCCGACTTGCCGGCGTGCGCGCCCTTGTTGGCCGCTTCCATGATGCCGGGGCCGCCGCCGGAGATCACGGCAAAGCCGGCGTCCGAGAACAGCCGGGCGATCTCGATGGTGCGCTGGTAGTACGGGGAATCCTCGCGCAGGCGCGCGCTGCCGTAGATCGACACCGCCGGACGGATCTCGGACAGGTACTCGGTGGCCTCGATGAACTCTGCCATAATCGTGAACATTTGCCATGAGGCGCGCGCCTTCTTTGCGGTAGCGCGGTCTTCGTCGGCCAGCGCACGCAGGCTGGGGATCATCTTGCGCGGATTGGCGCGCGCCGCCGCCGCCGCAGCCTTTTCAGCAGCAACTTCCGGCGGATTGCCCGCGGCGGCGGCATCGGCCGCGGCGGCTACGGCCGCGGCGTGCTCGGCGGCAGCCTCCGGCGGGGGTTGTACGGTATCGCCGGAGATATCAGCAACATCCGGGTCAGCAAGGGGGGCGGTCGAGGCACCGCCTGCAGCGGCACCAGTCAATTTTGAGTCCATGGGAATGTCGGATAGTCCAAAAACACTCTTGCTCGTCGATGGATCGAGCTATCTGTATCGCGCTTATCACGCTTTGCCGGACCTGAGGAATGGGGAGGGTCTGCCCACAGGGGCAATCTACGGCATGATCAACATGCTGCGCAAGTTGCGCAACGACTACCCGGCAGAGTATAGCGCGTGCGTATTCGACGCCAAGGGCAAGACCTTTCGCGACGACCTCTATCCGGCCTACAAGGAACACCGCCCGTCGATGCCCGAGGACCTGGCGCGCCAGATCGAGCCGATCCACGAGGCCGTGCGCGCGCTGGGCTGGCCGATCGTGGTGGTCGACGGCGTCGAGGCCGACGACGTGATCGGCACATTGTCGCGCCAGGCCATGGCACAGGGCGTGCGCACGGTGGTGTCCACGGGCGACAAGGACCTGGCGCAGCTAGTCAACGAGCAGGTCACGCTGGTCAATACCATGAGCGGCGAGGTGCTCGATCCTCCCGGCGTGGTTGCCAAGTTCGGCGTGCCGCCCGAGCGCATCATCGATTATCTGTCGCTGATCGGCGATGCCGTCGACAACGTCCCGGGCGTGCCCAAGGTCGGCCCCAAGACCGCGGTCAAATGGCTGGCCGAGCATGGCTCGCTCGACGGCGTGATCGCGGCCGCGCCCGGCATCAAGGGCGTGGTCGGGGAGAACCTGCGCAACACGCTGGAATGGCTGCCGATGGCGCGCCGGCTGGTCACGGTCAAGACCGACTGCGATCTGAGCAAGTCGGTCGCCGATTTCCACGCGCTGCGCGAGACCGGCGAGGACAAGGAACAACTGGTCACGTTCTTCCAGCGCTATGGCTTCAAGACCTGGCTGCGCGAAGCCACCGGCGAAAGCCTGCCCGATGCGCGCGCCCAGGCCCGCGCCCGTGCCGCGGCCAGCGCGCCCGCGCAGGGCGGCCTGTTCGATGGGCCTGCGTCCGCGGCTGACGCCGCAGCGTCGCCGGTCGAGGATGCCGCACCGACCGAGATCCGCTACGAGACCGTCACCACCGAAGGCATGCTGGAAGACTGGCTGCGGCGCATCGAGTCCGCGCCGCTGGTGGCGATCGACACCGAAACGACTTCGCTCGATCCGATGCAGGCGCAGCTGGTCGGCATCTCGCTGTCGGCGGCGCCGGGCGAGGCCTGCTATATCCCGGTGGCGCATCGCGGCCCGGACGTGGCCGGCCTGCCCGAGCATGGCCAGCTCTCTCGCGAGTTCGTGCTGGAACGCATGCGCGCATGGCTGGAAGATGCCAGCCGCCCCAAGCTCGGCCAGAACCTGAAGTACGACGTCCATGTGTTCGCCAACCACGGCATCCAGCTGCGCGGCGTGGCGCACGACACCATGCTGCAGAGCTACGTGCTGGCCTCGCACCGCAACCACGGCATGGACAGCCTGGCCGAGCGCCTGCTGAGCCTGAAGACCATTACGTACGAAGAGGTCTGCGGCAAGGGCGCCAGCCAGATCGGCTTCGACCAGATCGACCTGGCCCGCGCCACCGAATACGCCGCCGAGGATGCCGACGTGACGCTGCGCCTGCATCGCAAGATGTTTCCGCAGGTCGAGGCCGCGGCGGGGCTGCGGCGCGTCTATGAAGAGATCGAGATGCCGGTCTCGGTGGTGCTGCAGAAGGTCGAGCGCAACGGCGTGCTGATCGACGCCGAGCGCCTGGCCGCGCAGAGCGCCGAGCTGGGCCTGCGCATGCTGGCGCTGGAGCAGTCGGCCTACGAGGCCGCGGGCCAGCCCTTCAACCTCGGTTCGCCCAAGCAGATCGGCGAGATCCTGTTCAACCAGATGAAGCTGCCGGTGGTGAAGAAGACCGCCAGCGGCGCACCGTCGACCGACGAAGAGGTGCTGCAGAAGCTGGCCGAGGACTACCCGCTGCCCAAGCTGCTGCTGGACTACCGCGGCCTGGCCAAGCTCAAGTCCACCTACACCGACAAGCTGCCGAAGATGGTCAACCCGCGAACCGGGCGCGTGCACACCAGCTACGGCCAGGCCACCGCGGTGACCGGGCGGCTGGCGTCGACCGAGCCCAACCTGCAGAACATCCCGGTGCGCACCGAGGAAGGCCGCCGCATCCGCGAGGCCTTTATCGCCGAACCGGGCAGCGTGATCGTGTCGGCCGACTATTCGCAGATCGAGCTGCGCATCATGGCCCATATCTCGGGCGACGAGAACCTGCTGCGCGCCTTTGCCAACGGCGAGGACATCCACCGCGCCACCGCCGGCGAGATCTTCGGCGTCGAACGCGAGGCGGTCAGCAGCGAGCAGCGCCGCTACGCCAAGGTGATCAACTTCGGCCTGATCTACGGCATGAGCGCATTCGGGCTGGCCAGCAACCTGGGCATCGAGCGCGACGCGGCCAGGCACTACATCGACCGCTACTTCATGCGCTATCCGGGCGTCGCCCATTACATGGAAGAAACGCGCCAGACCGCGCGCGAGCAGGGCTATGTCGAGACCGTGTTCGGCCGGCGGCTGTGGCTGCCGGATATCAACGGCGGCAGCGGCCCGCGCCGCCAGGCCGCCGAGCGCGCCGCCATCAACGCGCCGATGCAGGGCACCGCGGCCGACCTGATCAAGCTGTCGATGATCGCGGTGCAGGACTGGCTGGAGCGCGACGGCCTGCAGACTCGGCAGATCATGCAGGTGCACGATGAACTGGTGCTGGAGGTGCCCGAGCACGAGCTGGAACTGGTCAGGGCGCGCCTGCCCGAGCTGATGTGCACGGTGGCTGAACTGCGCGTGCCGCTGGTGGCCGAAGTGGGCAGCGGTGCCAACTGGGAGGAAGCGCACTAAACGCCCGCTGAAGGCGCGCTGAAGACCTCCCCCTGGCGAGCCGGCGCCGCGGCCGGCTCGCCGCCCCTGCGCAGCGGTATCGAATGAAGCGACTGCTGAGTCGGCGTGTGGCGCTTGCCAGCCATGCTGCAATGCAGCAGACTGTGGCAAACGCCTCAGGCAAGCATTCATAAAAACGCAGCAGGTAGACCATGACAGAAACAAGGACGCACCGCATCGTCGTCGTCGGCGGCGGAGCAGGGGGGCTGGAACTGGTAACCAGGCTGGGCGACAAGCTCGGCCGCAAGGGCGCGGCGCAGGTGGTGCTGGTCGACCGCCTGCCCACCCATATCTGGAAGCCGCTGCTGCATGAAGTGGCCGCCGGCAGCATGGATCCCAACACCCACCAGCTCGAATACGCGGCGCAGGCGCGCTGGCATCATTTCGAGTTCCAGCAGGGCGAGCTGACCGGCATCGACCGCACCCGCAAGACCATTTCCGTATCCGCCTGCGTCGACCAGGACGGCGCCGAGCTGCTGCCCGCGCGCGAACTGCCGTACGACACGCTGGTGCTGGCGATCGGCTGCGTCACGCATTTCTTCGGCGTGCCGGGCGCGGCCGAGCATGCCATCGCGCTCGACACCGTGGCGCAGGCCGAGCGCTTCCGCAAGCGGCTGATCGCGGCCTGCGTGCGCGCGCAGAACGGGCGCGGCCGCGTGGGCGACGACGGCCGTCCGCGCGTGGACGTGGCCATCATCGGCGCCGGCGCCACCGGCGTCGAACTGTCGGCCGAGCTGCGCAACACCGCGCACGTGCTCAGCGCCTATGGCCTGCACCGCCTCGACCCGCGCCGCGACGTGCGCATCCATGTGGTCGAGGCCGGTCCGCGCATCCTGCCGGCGCTGTCCGAGCGGGTCTCGGCCGAGACCGCCAAGCTGCTGAGGAAGCTGGACGTCGACGTCTTCACCAGCGAACGCGTCACCGAGGTCACGCCGCAGGCCGTGCTGACCGCCAGCGGCAAGACCATCGATGCCGACCTGACGGTGTGGGCCGCCGGCATCATCGCGCCCGCGGTGCTGGCCAGCCTGGGCCTGCCGGTCAGCCGCCAGGGCCAGATCGTGGTCGGCCCGACGCTGCAGAGCGAGGGCGACCCCGACATCTTCGCCTTTGGGGATTGCGCCAGCTGCCCGTGGCCGGAGAAGCAGACCTCGGTGCCGCCGCGCGCGCAGGCCGCGCACCAGCAGGCCACCTTCCTCTACCAGGCGCTGTGCGCACGGCTGGCGGGCCGGCCGCTGCCGCGGTTCACCTTCAAGGACTTCGGCTCGCTGGTGTCGCTGGGGCACTTCAGCGCGGTCGGCAGCCTGATGGGCGGGCTGATCGGCGGCTCGATGTTTATCGAAGGGCTGATGGCGCGCTTCATGTACACCTCGCTGTACCGGATGCACGTGATGGCGCTGCATGGCGCGGTGGGGATGGCGCTGGACACGGTCTCGCACTGGCTGCGCAGCAAGACCAGCCCGCGCGTCAAGCTGCACTGACACATTGCCGGGTTCCCCCGCTTGCGGGTGGGGGCAACGGCGGGCATGCGCCGCCATGTTTTCTCCATGTCTGCTTAAAATCTGGCGCTGGCGCCGCATGGCGGCCCAGCCACCAACGATCCTGGAGACACGCATGCTCAAACCAGAAGTGGATAGCCTGGTCCCCGGCCAGACCTTCGATCGCCGCGGCTTCGTCAAGACCGCGCTGGGTTCCGCCTTTGCCGCCGCGGCACTGCCGGTGATGGCGCAGCAGGCGATCAAGACCGATTTTGCCGGCCTGACCGCGGGCGAGGTCACGATCCCTTCGGGCGGCTTCAGCATGCCGGCCTATCGCGCGCAGCCGGAAGGCAAGAAGAACCTGCCGGTGGTGCTGGTGGTCAGCGAGATCTTCGGCGTGCACGAATATATCGCCGACGTGTGCCGGCGCCTGGCCAAGCAGGGCTACCTGGCGATCGCGCCCGAGCTGTTCGCGCGCCAGGGCGATCCGCAGAGCTTCGGCACCATCCAGGAACTGCAGCGCGAGGTGATCGCCAAGGTGCCCGACGCGCAGGTGATGGGCGACCTGGACGCCGCCGTGGCCTGGGCCGGTGCCAACGGCGGCGACATCGCGCGCGTGGGCATCACCGGGTTCTGCTGGGGCGGCCGCATGACCTGGCTCTACGCCGCGCACAGCCAGCGCCTGAAGGCCGGCGTGGCCTGGTACGGCCAGCTGGCGCCGGAGCCGACGCCGCTCAAGCCGAAGAACCCGATCGACCTGGCCGGCCAGCTCCATGCGCCGGTGCTCGGGCTGTATGGCGGCAAGGACACCGGCATCCCGCTGGAGCAGGTGGAGAAGATGAAGGCCGCGCTGGCGTCGTCGTCCGATCCGGATGCCAGGAAGTCGCGCTTCATCGTCTATCCCGAGTCCGGCCACGCCTTCCATGCCGACTACCGGCCCAGCTACCGCGAGGCCGATGCCCGGGACGGCTGGCAGAAGTGCCTGGACTGGTTCAGGCAGCACGGCGTCGCCTGACCCGGCAGCGCGGGGCCTGCCGTCCGACGGCAGGATTGCAAAGTCCCGGCGGATACGTACAATGCGGCCTTTGAGTTATTGCAACATTGTTGCGTTTGCCGCCCGGCGCGATGCGGGCGGAACGGCGGGGCCGCCCGGCACCGCCACCCCGGGAGCCCATCATCCATTCGACGCTTTTGTACATCCTGCTCGCCGCCACGATCTCGGGGGTGGGCAGCATCTTCGGGGCGGCGCTGCTGTCGCTGACGGTGGCGTCCCGCGCGGTCGAGCGCATGGTGAGCTTCTCGGTGGGCGTGCTGCTGGCCACCGCGCTGCTGCATTCGCTGCCCGAGGCCTTCGAGTCCGGCGCCGATCCGCGCGCGCTGTTCGGCACCCTGCTGGCGGGGCTGCTGGGTTTCTTCCTGCTGGAAAAACTGTCGCTGCTGCGCCATTCGCACCACCACGAGGGCGACGGGCACCATCACCACCACGGCCATGACCGCGAGGAAGCGGGGCGCAGCGGCCTGACCATCCTGGTCGGCGACACCTTCCACAACTTTGCCGACGGCATCGTGATCGCGGCGGCGTTCCTGGCGGATCCGCATATCGGCGTGGTCACCGCGCTGGCGATCGCGGCGCACGAGATCCCGCAGGAAGTGGGCGACTTTATCGTGCTGCTCAACGCCGGCTTCTCCAAGGCGCGCGCCTTTGCCTTCAACCTGCTGTCGAGCCTGGCGGCGATCGCCGGCGGGGTGGTCGGCTACTTCCTGCTCGACCAGCTGAGCGGCTGGATTCCCTACGTGCTGGTGATCGCGGCCAGCAGCTTTATCTATATCGCCGTCAGCGACCTGATGCCGCAGATGCAGCGCAAGCCGCGCTGGCGCGAATCGGCGATCCAGGTGGTGCTGGTGGCCGCGGGCATCGCCGCCATCGTCTACATCACCAACGGCGTGCACGAACGGCACAGCCACGGCGGGCACGGCCACGCCGCGCCCGCGGCTTCGTCACACTAGGCTCAGGCCGCGCCGGTGGCGACTGGGCGCGCCGGGTCGGCGCACCATTCGCTCCACGACCCCGGATACAGCGCCGCGCCGCCCAGGCCCGCCGCTTCCAGCGCCAGCAGGTTGTGGCAGGCCGTGACGCCCGAGCCGCACTGCATCACCGCCTGCGCCGGGGCGTGCGTGCCCAGCACCGCGCCGAACTCCGCGCGCAGCGTCCCGGCCGGCTTGAAGCGGCCCTCCGCGTCCAGGTTGTCCTTGAAGAAACGATTGACCGCGCCCGGGATATGGCCGCCGACCGGGTCCAGCGTCTCGTTCTCGCCGCGGAAGCGGTCGGGCGCGCGCGCGTCCACCACCAGCAGCCGGCCGTTGTCGAGATTGGCGACCAGCGCGTCGGCATCGACGGTCGGCACCAGCGACTTGCCGCGGCGGATCTTGCCCGGGATTTCCGGCTCGGCGGCGGCATCGTGCTCCAGCGGCAGGCCGGCCTTGACCCAGGCGTCCTTGCCGCCATCGAGCACGGCCACGGCATCGTGGCCGATCCAGCGCAGCAGCCACCACAGCCGCGCGGCGAACATGCCGCCCTGGGCGTCGTAGGCAACCACCGGGGTATCGTCGTCGATGCCGAGCGCCTGCAGGCGCGCGACCAGGTCGTCGGCGTCCGGCAGCGGGTGGCGGCCGTTGCGGCCGTTCTTAGGCCCCGACAGCTCGTTGTCCAGGTGCAGGTAGAAGGCGCCGGGCAGGTGGCCGGTGCGGTAGGCCTCGCGGCCGGCGGCCGGGTCGGCCAGGTCGAAGCTGCAGTCGATGACGACGCAGCGGCCGGGGCCGGCCAGCAGGGACTGCAGTGCGGTGACGGAAATCAGCGGTTTCTGCATGGGAATCCTGTAGCGGTCGAAAGAAGAAATCCAGTGCGGATCGGCTTACCGGAAGATGCTACACCTCGGGGTGCACTTCCGCCTCCGGCGACTTGACCGGCGTGGCGGGCGTGGGCTTGGCGTCGGTGCCCTGGCGCGCGCGCATCAGCGTGGTGGCGATGCCGCTGGCGATGATCAGCCCCATGCCCAGCCACGACAGCCAGTTCAGCCGATCGGACCAGATCATCATGCCCCATATGCTGGAAAAGACGATGCCGGCGTATTGCAGGTTGGCGGTCAGCAGGGTGTTGCCGCGCTTGTAGGCGCGCGTCATCGCGGTCTGGCCCAGCGTCGCCAGGATGCCGATCGCCAGCAGCAGGCCGGCGCCGTACCAGGTGTGCGGGCTGGTGCCGCCCAGCAGCATCCACACCAGCCCGGCGATCATGCCGACCAGCGAGAAATAGAACACGATGCGGCCCTCGGGCTCGCCCAGCTGGCCGAGCGCGCGCACTTCGACATAGGCCAGCGCGGTGAAGACGCCCGAGATCAGCCCGACCAGGCCGCCGGTCAACTGGTCCTTGCCCACCGACGGCTGCAGCAGGCAGATCACCCCGGCGAACGACAGCAGGATGGCCAGCACCAGCCGGCGGTCGGCGTTGCCGCCGGTGCCGGCCAGCGCCGCGCTGGCGCCCAGGATCAGCGCGATCCATACCGGCGACATGTAGTTCAGCGTCATCGCGGTGGCCAGCGGCAGCAGCGAGATCGAGGTGAACCACAGCATCAGCGAGGTCACGCCGAACACGCTGCGCTTGATATGCGACAGCATGTACGGCGTGCGCACCGAGACCCCGCGCGACGACAGCAGCACCCACATGATCACCACGCTGATCAGGCCGCGATAGAAGACGATCTCGCCGGTGGTGTACAGGTCGGACGCCAGCTTGACGCCAACCCCCATCAGCGAAAAGGCGAAGGCGGCGAACAGCATCCAGAGCGATTGCATGGCGAGGGCGCGGTAAAGCGAGCAGGAGCGAAGGAGAGGAGGCCGGCGCGCGAGCGGGGCTCTGCGGCTCCGCGTCAACCGCGCCGGACAATGATTCTAGCAGCGCACATCGCCCGCCAAAGCAAAACGGACCGCCGGGGCGGTCCGTTGCTGCAGGCTTTATGCAGTGATTTGTGCGCTGATCGCACTAGCCGGCATAGGCCATGGCGCGGCGGTACCACTCATGGAAGTGCTGCATGCCGTCTTCCATCGGCGACTGGTACGGGCCGACCTCGCTGGTGCCGCGCTTGAGCAGCGCCAGCCGGCCGGCATCCATGCGTTCGGCGATCTCGTCGTCCTCGATGCAGGTTTCCATGTAGGCGGCGCGCTCGGCCTCGACGAATTCGCGCTCGAACAGCGCGATTTCCTCGGGGTAGTAGAACTCGACCACATTGCGGGTCTTGCGCGGGCCCATCGGGTGCAGCGTCGAGATCACCAGCACGTTCGGGTACCACTCCACCATGATGTTGGGGTAGTAGGTCAGCCAGATCGCGCCGTGCCTGGGCAGCACGCCGTTGTTGAAGCGCAGCACCGCGTCATGCCATTTCTGGTACGTCGGGCTGCCGGGTCGCTTCAGGCCGGCGTGCAGGCCCACGGTCTGCACGCTGTGCCATTCGCCGAACTCCCACTTCAGGTCGTCGCACGAGACGAAGCTGCCCAGGCCCGGGTGGAACGGCACGACGTGGTAGTCCTCCAGATAGACCTCGATAAAGGTCTTCCAGTTGTAGTCGCACTCGTGCACCTCGACGTGGTCGAGCATGTAGCCGTCGAAGTTCAGGTCTTGCGCCACGCCCAGCCGCGCCAGGTCGGCGCGCACGTCGCGCGGGCCCTCGAACAGCAGGCCGTTCCAGTTCTGCAGCGGCGAGCGCTTCAGGTGCAGGCAGGGCTGCTGCTCGAAATGCGGCGCGCCGAGCAGTTCGCCCTTCAGGTCGTAGGTCCAGCGGTGCAGGGGGCAGACGATGTTCTGCCGGTTGCCGCGGCCATTCAGCATGATGGCCTGGCGGTGGCGGCAGACGTTGGACATCAGCTCGACGCCCGCGGCGTTGCGTACCAGCATGCGGCCTTCGTCCTCGGCCTTGAGCGTGTGGTAGTCGCCGGTTTCCGGAACCATCAGTTCATGGCCGACATAGCCCGGGCCATTCCTGAACAGCAGTTCGAGTTCTTGTTGATGCAGCGCTTCGTCGAAGTAGACGCCGACGGGCAGTTGCGAATCAGCCGGCGCCAGCTTGAGCGCGGTGCTGAGATTGGACATTATCCCCACTCCCAGATGAACAGGTGAAAGCAGTGAACAACCCAACCATCGAAAATTGAATCGATTTGGGAAAGACTGCCGCCCGGCGGGACACGGTTGCAACCCCTGGCGGCGAACGGGGGATTGTACCCGACCCGAAAAGTTAAGGGACTGATTTTTTTGCCTTTTTAGCGAAAAAGTCGACCCGGGTCGTCTTTCGGGTGCCGTAGCGGGCGCATTCGGAAAGACGACCCGAGCGCACAAGTCACTTCTGCATCAGAAGCACCTGATCGGGGCACGGTATCCCCCTGCAAGATGGGGGCAGGCGCGCGCTTTGGCGTAAAATCCGGGCTTCCCCATCCGGGCTTACCCATCCGGGATTCCCGGTTCCAGATTCCAGGGCCTGATATGCCAAGAACGACGACCGCTCCGGTCCAGACCGACAACCCCGCCGACGCCGCCCCGGCGCCGCCCGCCTCGTACGAGGCGGCGATGGCCGAACTGGAGACGCTGGTGGCCAGCATGGAAAGCGGCGAGCTGCCGCTCGAGGCCTCGCTGGCGGCGTACCGCCGCGGCGCCGAGCTGGTGCGCTACTGCCAGCAGAAGCTGGAGCGGGTCGAGCAGCAGGTGCGGGTGCTGGAAGGCGACGCGCTCAAGCCGCTGGCGGGCGACGGCAACGGTGCCAACGGATCACAGGGGGCGGACGAGGCATGAGCGACTTCGCACAATGGATGCAGGCGCAGGGCGTGCGCACCGAGGCCGCCCTGCAGGCCGCGCTGCCCGATGCCGGCACGGTGCCGCACACCCTGCACGAAGCGATGCGCTATGCTGCGCTGAGCGGCGGCAAGCGCGTGCGCCCGCTGCTGGTCCATGCCGCCGGCGAAGTCAGCGGCGCGGCCCCGGCGGCCTGCGACGCCGCCGCCTGCGCGGTCGAGATGATCCACGCCTACTCGCTGGTCCACGACGACATGCCGTGCATGGACGACGACGACCTGCGCCGCGGCCGTCCCACCGTGCACAAGGCCTATGACGAGGCCACCGCACTGCTGGTCGGCGATGCGCTGCAGACCCAGGCGTTCCTGGTGCTGGCCGAGGCCGGGCCGATCGCGCCCGCGGTGCGGCTGCAGCTGGTGGCGGAACTGGCGCGGGCATCGGGCTCCACCGGCATGGCCGGCGGCCAGGCGATCGACCTGCAGAACGTGGGCCGCGCCATGACGCGCGACGCGCTCGAGGCCATGCACCGCATGAAGACCGGCGCGCTGCTGCGCGCCAGCGTGCGCATGGGCGCCCTGTGTGGCGAGATCGATGCCCCGGGCCTGGCCGCGCTGGACCGCTATGCGGCCGCCGTGGGATTGGCGTTCCAGGTCGTAGACGATATTCTGGACGTCACCGCGGATACCGCGACGCTGGGCAAGACCGCCGGCAAGGACGCCGCCCACGACAAGCCCACCTACGTGTCGCTGCTGGGGCTGGACGCGGCCCGCGAACTGGCCGGGTCGCTGCGCGCCGAGGCGTACCAGGCGCTGGCCGGCTTCGGCGAGCGTGCCGCGCGCCTGCGCGACCTGGCGGACCTGATCGTGCTGCGCACGCATTAAACTGAGAGCCGGCCGAACGGACATCATGACCTACGCACTCCTCAACAAGATTGACGCCCCCGCGGACCTGCGCAAGCTGGACCGGCGCGAGCTCCAGACCCTGGCCGACGAACTGCGCGCCTACGTGCTGGAGTCGGTCTCGCAGACCGGCGGCCACCTGTCGTCCAACCTGGGCACGGTGGAATTGACCATCGCGCTGCACTACGTCTTCAACACCCCCGACGACCGGCTGGTGTGGGACGTGGGCCACCAGAGCTATCCGCACAAGATCCTGACCGGGCGCCGCGAGCGCATGCGCACGCTGCGCCAGTGGGGCGGCATCTCCGGCTTCCCGCGCCGCAGCGAGAGCGAATACGACACCTTCGGCACCGCGCACTCGTCGACCTCGATCTCGGCCGCGCTGGGCATGGCGCTGGGCGCGCGCACGCTGGGCCAGAAGCGGGTCTCGGTGGCGGTGATCGGCGACGGCGCGATGACCGCCGGCATGGCCTTCGAGGCGCTGAACAACGCCGGCGTCTACAAGGACCTGCCGCTGGTGGTGGTGCTCAACGACAACGACATGTCGATCTCGCCGCCGGTGGGCGCGCTCAACCGCCACCTGGCGCGGCTGCTGAGCGGCCAGTTCTACGCCGCCACCAAGAAGGGCATCGAGAAGGTGCTGTCGGTGGCGCCGCCGGTGCTGGAGTTCGCCAAGCGCTTCGAGGAACATGCCAAGGGCATGATGGTGCCGGCCACGCTGTTCGAGGAATTCGGCTTCAACTACATCGGCCCGATCGACGGGCACGACCTGAACTCGCTGGTGCCGACGCTGCAGAACATCCGCGAGCGCGCGCTCGAAGGCGGCGGCCCGCAGTTCCTGCACGTGGTCACCAAGAAGGGCCAGGGCTACAAGCTGGCCGAGGCCGACCCGATCCTGTACCACGGCCCGGGCAAGTTCAACCCGGCCGAAGGCATCCGCCCCGCCGCCAAGCCCGCGCGCAAGACCTACACGCAAGTGTTCGGCGACTGGCTATGCGACATGGCCGCGGCCGACAAGCGGCTGGTCGGCATCACCCCAGCGATGCGCGAAGGCTCGGGCATGGTCGAGTTCGAGCGGCGCTTCCCGGAGCGTTATTACGACGTCGGCATCGCCGAGCAGCATGCGGTGACCTTCGCCGGCGGCCTGGCGTGCGAAGGGCTGAAGCCGGTGGTGGCGATCTATTCCACCTTCCTGCAGCGCGGCTACGACCAGTTGATCCACGACGTGGCGCTGCAGAACCTGCCGGTGGTGTTCGCGCTGGACCGCGCCGGCCTGGTCGGTGCCGACGGCGCGACGCACGCGGGCGCCTACGATATCGCCTACCTGCGCTGCATCCCCAACATGATGGTGATGACGCCGTCCGACGAGAACGAGTGCCGCCAGTTGCTGACCACGGCATTCCAGCAGGACTGCCCGACCGCGGTGCGCTATCCGCGCGGCTCCGGCCCGGGCGCGGCGATCGCCGCCGACCTGGCGCCGGTGCCGGTGGGCAAGGGCGTGGTGCGCCGCGACGGCGGCGCGCGCGCCGGGCAGCGCGTCGGCTTGCTGGCGTTCGGCTCGATGGTGCATCCGGCGCTGGGCGCGGCCGAGGCGCTCGATGCCACGGTGGCGGACATGCGCTTCGTCAAGCCGCTCGACGTGGAACTGGTCAAGCGCCTGGCCGCGGAGAACGACTACCTGGTGACGGTGGAAGAGGGCAGCGTGATGGGCGGCGCCGGCAGCGCCGTGCTCGAAGCGCTGGCCGAGGCCGGCATCGACAAGCCGGTGCTGACGCTGGGCCTGCCCGACCGCTTCGTCGACCATGGCGACCCGGCCTACCTGCTGCAGCAATGCGGCCTCGACGCGGCCGGCATCGAGCGCTCGGTGCGCGAGCGTTTCGGGCTGGACCAGCCCCAGGTGACGGTCGCCTCGCGCGTGGCCTGATCACCTGCCATCCCGAGGGGATTCGGGCCGCCGCGCCACGGGTGCGTCCGAATTCCCTTACACTCCCCTTTTTTGTGTTCGCAGCTGCGGGTCGGCACGCCGGTGCCGGGTCCCGTGGTTTCACACTCGTTGCGCGGCATGGAGGGACTGCGAAAATGCCGCGACCGTAAGGGCCTGCGCCTGCCTGGTGCAACCCTGGAGGAAACCGTAGATGAATGACATCAACCCCGCCTTCGTGATGCCCGACGTCCAGTCGAGCCCCGACACCCGCCAGATCCCGATCCAGCGCGTCGGCGTGAAGGGCGTGCGCTATCCCGTGACCCTGAAGACCCCGGCCGGCATCGTGCCGACCGTCGGCACCTTCAACCTCGACGTGCACCTGCCCGCCGACCAGAAGGGCACGCATATGTCGCGCTTCGTCGCGCTGCTGGAAGAAGAGCGCGCGCCGCTGGAGCTGGCCAGCTTCCGGCTGATGCTGGACAAGATGCTGGAAAAGCTCGAAGCCGACGCCGGCCGCATCGAGGTCACGTTCCCGTACTTCATCAGCAAGATCGCGCCGGTGTCGGGCGTGGAGTCGCTGCTGGACTACGAGGTCACGCTGACCGGCGAAGTGCGCAACGGCGCCACGCGGGTGTTCCTGAAGGCGCTGGTGCCGGTGACCAGCCTGTGCCCGTGCTCGAAGAAGATCTCGCAGTACGGCGCGCACAACCAGCGTTCGCACATCACCATGAACGTGGAGCTGGCCGGCGAACTGCCGGTGGAAGCGCTGGTGCGCATGGCCGAGGAAGAGGCTTCGTGCGAACTGTGGGGGCTGCTGAAGCGGCCCGACGAAAAGTTCGTCACCGAGCGCGCCTACGAGAACCCCAAGTTCGTCGAGGACCTGGTGCGCGACATCGCCATGCGGCTCAATGCGGACGAGCGCATCGTGGCCTATGTGCTCGAGGCGGAGAACTTCGAGTCGATCCACAACCACAGCGCGTATGCGGTGATCGAGCGGGATAAGCGCGTGGGTTGATTGGGTTGTTGTGCAAGAAAAAAGCCACCGGATCCGGTGGCTTTTTTCTTGGGCTACGAGGCTTGATTTCGCGCTTGTTTGCTCCCCTCTCCCGCGAGCGGGAGAGGGAGTACCCAAGCGGTCATTGGATGCGCTTGGGGCCTGGCACACCTCACGCCACCGACGGCAACCGGATATCCGCCAGATCCCAGCGCGGCGTCACGCCATAGCCATACTCATGCCGCGCCAGTTCGGGAGCAGCCTGCAGCCGCATCGCGCCGGCGAACGCAATCATCGCGCCGTTGTCGGTGCAGAACGCCAGGTCCGGGTAATAGACCTCCAGCTTGCGCTGCTTGCCGATCTGGTCCAGCCGCTCGCGCAGCTGCCGGTTGGCACCGACGCCGCCGGCAACCACCAGCCGCTTGTGCCCGGTCTGCTTGAGCGCCGCCATCGACTTGGCCGCCAGCACATCGACGATCGCATCGACAAAGGCGCGCGCCAGGTTGGCGCGGTCCTGCTCGCAGGTATTGGCCAGCTTGCGGGTTTGCGTCAGCACCGCGGTCTTGAGCCCGGCGAAGGAAAAATCCAGGTTGCCCGAATGCAGCATCGGCCGCGGCAGCTCGAATGCGCCGGGCACGCCGAACTCGGCCAGGCGCGACACTTCGGGCCCGCCCGGATAGCCCAGCCCCAGCAGCTTGGCGGTCTTGTCGAAGGCTTCGCCGGCGGCGTCGTCCAGGGTTTCGCCGAGCAGCGTGTAGTCGCCGATGCCGCGCACTTCCATCAGCTGCGTGTGTCCGCCCGACACCAGCAGCGCCACGAACGGGAACGGCGGCGGCTCGCGCGTCAGCAGCGGCGACAGCAGGTGGCCTTCCAGGTGGTGCACGCCCACCATCGGCACGTTCAGCGCGAAGCCCAGCGCATTGGCCACCGAGGCGCCGACCAGCAGCGCGCCGGCCAGGCCGGGGCCCTGGGTGAATGCAATGGCGTCGATGTCCTGGCGGGTGCGGCCGGCGTCGGCCAGCACCTGCTCCAGCAGCGGCAGCACGCGGCGGATATGGTCGCGCGAGGCCAGCTCGGGGACCACGCCGCCGTAGTCGCGGTGCATGGCGATCTGCGAGTGCAGCGCGTGCGCGAGCAGGCCGGCGCCGGTGTCATAGAGGGCGAGGCCGGTTTCGTCGCAGGAAGATTCGATGCCAAGGACAAGCATGGGAGGCATGACGCCGTTCTCGGTGAGGGAAACAGCCGTCGAAACAAGGGTTTGCGGGAAGCGCGCAGGGTAGCACAGCGGCGCGCGGCGCGCTTTTCGCTACAATCTGCCCTTTCTCAGGCGGTGGCAAGACACATGGATTCGCGAGGCGTGCAATGAGCGGGGCAGCCCAGGCCCGGACCGGCCGGTATGACGTGGCGGTACTGGGCGCCGGCGCCGCGGGCATGATGTGCGCCGCGGTGGCGGGGCAGGGCGGTGCGCGCGTGGTGCTGATCGACCACGCCACCCGGCTCGCCGAGAAGATCCGCATCTCGGGCGGCGGCCGCTGCAATTTCACCAACCTGCAGGCGGGGCCGGCCAATTACCTGTCGTCCAATCCGCACTTCTGCCGCTCGGCGCTGGCCCGCTATACGCCACAGGATTTCCTCGCGCTGATGCGCCGCTACGGCATCGACTGGCACGAGAAGCACCGCGGCCAGCTGTTCTGCAACGACAGTGCCGAAGACGTGATTGCCATGCTGCGCGCCGAGTGCGACGCGGGGCAGGTGCGCTGGCAGACCGGCTGCACGGTGGCGGAGGTCCGGCGCGAGGGCGATGACTTCCTGCTGCTGACCGCCACGGGCCCGATCCGCGCCGGGGCGTTGGTGGTGGCGACCGGCGGCCTGTCGATTCCCAAGATCGGCGCCACCGACTTTGGCTACCGCATTGCCCGCCAGTTCGGGCTGGGCATCGTCGAGACCCGGCCGGCGCTGGTGCCGCTGACCTTCGATGGCCAGGACTGGGCGCCGTTCGCGCCGCTGGCGGGGGTCTCTCTGGAAGTGGATATCGCCACCGGCAGCGGCAAGGCCGCCGGCGCGTTCCGCGAGGACCTGCTGGGGACCCACCGCGGCCTGTCGGGCCCGGCGGTGCTGCAGATTTCCAGCTACTGGCGTCCCGGCACGCCGATCGCCATCGACCTGTTCGATGGCGAGGACGCCGCTGCCTGGCTGCTGGCGCAGAAGGCCGGCAGCCGCAAGCACCTGGGCAACCTGCTGGCGCAACGGCTGCCGGCGCGGCTGGCCGATGCCTGGTGCGCGGCCGCGGGCGTGGATGCCACCATGCCGCTGCATGATGTGACCGACAAGGCCCTGCGCAAGCTCGGCGCCACGCTCAACGGCTGGCGCATCGTGCCGTCCGGCACCGAGGGCTACCGCAAGGCCGAGGTCACGCTGGGCGGGGTCGACACGCGCGCGCTGTCGTCGACCACGATGATGGCGCGCGAGGTGCCGGGCCTGTATTTCATCGGCGAAGTGGTCGACGTGACCGGCTGGCTGGGCGGCTACAACTTCCAGTGGGCATGGGCGTCGGCGGTGGCGGCTGGGCAGGCCGCGGCCGAGGCGGCACGGCAGGCGCGGGCCGGGCAGTCGGCAGCCTGAGGCGAAGCTGTACTTCTGCCGCATAAGGCACATGCTGCACGTCAGTTGCGCGCCACTTCCGCGCCGGATCGTTGGTGCTACAATCCGTTACTTCGTAACGCAGCCATCCCGAAAATATCTTCATTTCCGGCCAAATGACTACGATCCGTCTCAAGGAAAACGAGCCTTTTGAAGTTGCCCTGCGCCGTTTCAAGCGCACCATCGAGAAGAACGGCCTGCTCCCGGAATTGCGGGCCCGCGAGTTTTACGAAAAGCCAACCGCCGCGCGCAAGCGCAAGAAGGCTGCCGCAGAGAAGCGCCATTACAAGCGCATCCGCAGCCAGATGCTGCCGAAGAAGCTGTACTGACACCGGCTTCGCGCTTGCCCCTGACCCGCTGTGGCGTACGCTCGGCGGGTTTTTGCGTTGTGGGCCTTGCAGAGGGCGGCATCCGTCGCCATGTGTGAGTGCCCGCCCACTTTCTGGAAGATCACGATGTCCCTCAAAGCCCGTATCAGCGAAGACATGAAGACCGCCATGCGCGCCCGTGAAACGGACCGCCTCGGCACCATCCGCTTGCTGCTGGCGGCGATCAAGCAGCGCGAGGTCGACGAGCGCGTGGAACTGGACGACAGCGCCGTGCTGGCCGTGGTCGAGAAGCTGATCAAGCAGCGCAAGGACTCGATTGCGCAGTTCCAGCAGGCCGGCCGCAACGACCTCGCCGACAAGGAACTCGCCGAAGTCGAGGTACTGAAGGTCTACATGCCGGCCGCGCTGTCCGACGCCGAAGTGGCAGCCGAGGTGCAGCAGGCGGTGGCCGCCACCGGCGCCGCCGGTCCGCAGGACATGGGCAAGGTCATGGGCGTGCTGAAGGGCAAACTGGCCGGCCGTGCCGACATGACCGCCGTGTCCGCCCTGGTAAAGGCCGCGCTTGCGCCAAAGTAAGTGCTGATTTAATCGTTGCAAGCGCGATGCGCGCAAGATCGCTGTGGATCGCAGCACTTGCGCGCAGATGTGAAGCAATCCGGGCGGCAGTTGCGCGCTGCACTACAATATTCCGATAGCAGCCGGGCGCCGCACCGGTCACGCATTCCAAAAAGGGCCGCCCGCCGTGGGACGGCCAAGCCTCAGGACGGTCAGTCGGGTGATTCCGCAATCCTTTATTCAGGACCTGCTCAACCGTGTCGACATTGTCGATGTGGTGGGCAAGTATGTGCAGCTGAAGAAGGGCGGCGCGAATTTCATGGGACTGTGCCCGTTCCATAACGAGAAATCCCCGTCGTTCACGGTGTCGCCGACCAAGCAGTTCTACCACTGCTTCGGCTGCGGCGCCCATGGCTCGGCGATCGGCTTCCTGATGGAGTTTTCCGGCCAGTCCTACCCGGAGGCCGTGCGCGAACTGGCCCAGTCGGTCGGCATGACCGTGCCCGAGGAGCGCGACCGCCTGCCCCCCGGCCAGCGCGCCGAGCAGCAGGCGCGCTCGGTGGCGCTGTCCGACGCCATGACCCGGGCCACCGATTTCTACCGGCGCCAGCTGCGCGGCGCCCCGCAGGCCATCCAGTACCTGAAGGGCCGCGGGCTGACCGGCGAGATTGCCGGCCAGTTCGGCCTGGGCTATGCGCCGGATGACTGGCAGGGGCTGGAAGCGGTGTTCGGCAGCTACCGCGACGACCATGTGGCAGCGCCGCTGGTCGAGGCGGGCCTGCTGATCGAAAGCGACAAGCGCGACGCGGACGGCAAGCCGCGCCGCTACGACCGCTTCCGCGACCGCATCATGTTCCCGATCCGCAACACCAAGGGCGCGGTGATCGGCTTTGGCGGCCGCGTCATGGGCCAGGGCGAGCCCAAGTACCTGAACTCGCCGGAGACGCCGCTGTTCAGCAAGGGCACAGAACTGTACGGCTTGTTCGAGGCCCGCCATGCGATCCGGGAAACCGGCTATGTGCTGGTGGTCGAAGGGTATATGGACGTCGTCGCGCTGGCCCAGCTCGGTTTTGCCAACGCCGTCGCCACCCTGGGCACGGCGTGCACCCCTGTGCACGTGCAGAAGCTGCTGCGCCAGACCGACGCGGTGGTGTTCTCGTTCGACGGCGACTCGGCCGGCCGGCGCGCCGCCAGGCGGGCGCTGGAAGCCTGCCTGCCGCACGTCGCCGACAACAAGACCATCCGCTTCCTGTTCCTGCCGGCCGAGCACGACCCCGATAGCTATGTGCGCGAAGAGGGCACCGAAGCCTTTGCCGCGCAGGTGCGCAATGCCATGCCGCTGTCGCGCTTTCTGCTGCAGTCGGTCACCGAGGAACTGGACCTGCGCCAGCCCGAAGGCCGCGCCCGCGCCCAGTACGAGGCCAAACCGTTGCTTCAGGCGATGCCGGCGGGCGGATTGCGGCTACAGATCGTGCGCGAACTTGCCGATGCCACGGGAACGACGCCCGCCGAGATCGAGGCGATCTGCGGCCTGCGCAGCGATCCGGCCCGGGTCGGCCGCTTCGCCCAGCCGCGCCCGCGCGCACGCCGCCAGGCGCCGACCGGGCTGGAGCAGCGGGTAATCCAGCTGCTGATGTGCTACCCGGCGCTGTCGGCGCGGCTGGACGAAGACGCGCGCGCGTTGCTGCTGGACGGGGAAAGCGCGGACAGCGAAGTGCTGGCGCATCTGGTGAACGCGTGCGACGGGGTCCAGGGCGAGGTGAATTTCGCGGCCTTCAGCGAACACCTGGCCCAGTCGCCCTATGCCGAGGTCTACGCCGCGGCGCGCACCGCGGTATTGCGTGAAGAGATTGAAGAGGCACCCGCAACACAGGAATTCGACGCGGCCATCACCAAGCTGCTGGCCGAGCCGCTGCGGCGCGAGCTCGACGGCCTGCAGGCGGAAGTGATCGCCGGCACGGCCGACGAAGCAGCCAAGCAGCGCATGCGCTGGCTGGTGGGGGAAATCCACCGGCGGCGCCAACTGGGCTGAGGCGCCGGCGGGCGCCCTGGCCTTCAGCACCTTCAACCGGGAGGCGGCAACACGCGTTGGACAAGCATTGGATCAGGGCCCGGGCCCGGCTGTACCGAGCTTAAGCCTTGATTTTTCAGGTGAAAACCTCACCTGACAGGGAGCTGGCTATGCGTGGCGTGCTACAATAGCCGGTTTGGATTGCGAAATCTCTCTCCAGTTCTGGTGAAAGTGAGCGTGCCAATGGCAAAGGCCAAAGCAACCGAAAGGGTTACCTCTAAAGCTCCCCAATCAGGGAGCGGCAAGGCGTCTGTGAAAACCACGGCGGCGAAGACATCGACCGCGACCGTCAAGACGCCAGCCCGGTCTGCGCCATCAAAGTCCGTGCGCCGCGCGCAAGCGCCCGCCGTGACGACTCCCACCAGAACCCGCACATCCGAAAAGACAAAGGCCTCGACTTCGGCACGCGAGAGCGGCAAGAGCGCCAGTACGAGCGGCAAGGTTGCCGCGTCTGCAGCAGCATCTGCACCAGTGAAAGGCAAGAGTATCACCGTGGCGAAACAGCAGAATACCGAAGTCGAGAGCAAGCGAGCGGCAGCCGCCGGCGCCAAGAGCGGAGGCGCCAAGCAAGGCGCTGCCGCGACGGCAACCAAGGCGCGTGCCGCGACACCTGCATCCGTTGCATCCGAGCGTCCCGCTGCGCCGGCAATCAAGCCGGAGCCGAAAAAGCGTGGCCGCAAGCCCAAGGCCGAGATGCAGCACGACGACAGCACAACAGAAGACGTGACTGAAGAGTTTTTTGAGAACGATACGCGCCCGGCGGCCACGCCCGCCGTTGCGCCGAAGACCGAAAAGCAGAAAGCCAAGGACCGCAAGGCCAAGGAAAAGGCCCTGCTCAAGGAGTTCGCCTCGACCCAGCAAGGCACCGAGGAAGAGCTCGAGCTGCGTCGGCAGAAGCTCAAGGCGCTGATCAAGCTGGGCAAGTCGCGCGGCTACCTGACCTATGCGGAAATCAACGATCACCTGCCGGACGACATGGTCGATTCGGAAACGATCGACACGCTGGTCGCGACGCTGAACGACATCGGCATCGCCGTCTATGAACAGGCGCCCGATGCCGAGACGCTGCTGCTCAACGACAACGCCCCGTCCGCCACCAGCGAGGAAGAAGCCGAGGAAGAGGCCGAAGCGGCCCTGTCCACGGTCGACTCCGAGTTCGGCCGCACCACCGACCCGGTGCGCATGTACATGCGCGAGATGGGCACGGTCGAGCTGCTGACGCGCGAAGGCGAAATCGAGATCGCCAAGCGCATCGAGGCCGGCCTGAAGGACATGGTGATGGCGATCTCGGCGTGCCCGGTCACCATCTCCGAGATCCTGGCCCATGCCGAGCGCGTGGCCAACGACGAGATCAAGATCGACGAATTCGTCGACGGCCTGATCGACCCGAACGCCGACGAAGCCCCCGAAGCGCCCGCGGCCCCGGCCGCGGCGGCTGACGACGAGGACATCGAGTCCGACGACGAAGAGGAAGCCGACGAGGACGATGACGACGAAGGCGGCGCCGGCGCCGGCGCGTCCGCGCGCCAGCTGGAAGAACTGAAGCAGAACGCGCTGGAGAAATTCCGCGTGATCGCCGAGCAGTTCGACAAGATGCGCCGTGCGTTCGAGAAGGAAGGCTACAAGTCCAAGCCCTACGTCAAGGCGCAGGAAGCGATCCAGGCCGAGCTGATGGGCATCCGCTTCACCGCCCGCAACGTCGAGCGCCTGTGCGACACGCTGCGCGGCCAGGTGGACGAAGTGCGCAAGCTCGAGCGCGCCATCCTCAACATCGTGGTCGACAAGTGCGGCATGCCGCGCGCGGACTTCGTCGCCCGCTTCCCGGGCAACGAGACCAATCTCGACTGGATCCACACCGTGGTGGCCGACGGCAAGGGCTACAGCACCATCGTCGAGCGCAACGTGCCGGCCGTGCATGAGCTGCAGCAGAAGCTGATCGACCTGCAGGCGCGCGTGGTGCTGCCGCTGAAGGAACTGAAGGACGTCAACCGCAAGATGTCGGAAGGCGAGCGCCGCGCCCGCGAAGCCAAGCGCGAGATGACCGAGGCCAACCTGCGCCTGGTGATCTCGATCGCCAAGAAGTACACCAACCGCGGCCTGCAGTTCCTCGACCTGATCCAGGAAGGCAACATCGGCCTGATGAAGGCGGTGGACAAGTTCGAATACCGCCGCGGCTACAAGTTCTCGACCTACGCCACGTGGTGGATCCGCCAGGCCATCACGCGCTCGATCGCCGACCAGGCGCGCACCATCCGCATTCCGGTGCATATGATCGAGACCATCAACAAGATGAACCGCATCTCGCGCCAGATCCTGCAGGAAACCGGCAACGAGCCGGATCCGGCAACGCTGGCCGAGAAGATGGAGATGCCGGAAGACAAGATCCGCAAGATCATGAAGATCGCCAAGGAGCCGATCTCCATGGAAACGCCGATCGGTGACGACGACGACTCCCATCTGGGCGACTTCATCGAGGACACCAACACGCTGGCCCCGGCCGAGGCGGCGCTGCATGGCTCGATGCGCGACGTCGTCAAGGACGTGCTGGACTCGCTGACGCCGCGCGAAGCCAAGGTGCTGCGCATGCGCTTCGGCATCGAAATGAGCACCGACCACACGCTGGAAGAGGTCGGCAAGCAATTCGACGTCACGCGTGAACGGATCCGCCAGATCGAGGCCAAGGCACTGCGCAAGCTGCGCCACCCGAGCCGCTCGGACAAGCTGAAGAGCTTCCTGGAAGGCAACTAAACGCTTCCAAGGGCCTCTAGCTCATGCCTGGTTAGAGCAGCGGACTCATAATCCGTTGGTGCCGTGTTCGACTCACGGGAGGCCCACCAATGTGAAAAGGGACTGCAGGAGATACCTGCAGTCCCTTTTTTCTTGCCCGTCGTTTCCGGAGTGCCGGAGCCGCTCAGCGCTGCGCTGCGGGCTCCCCCATCGCCGGATCGCTGACCGTATGCCGGCCGGTCTCGACCCGCCCGGCAAAGCGGCGATAGAAAGCGGGGTCGGCGTCGCACGTCACCGCGAAGTCGTACCATTGCCCGCTTTGCTCCAGCTGCCAGTGCTGCGACTTGCTGCCGCGGGCGCCGACGGTGGCTTTCCATGGGCCGTCGCTGCGATAGGCCAGCGCTTCGATCTGGAATTGGCAGGCCCGGCCGCCGGCGTTGATCAGGTCGACATAGACGTCGCCGTTGGCAATGTCGTAGCAGACGCGGATCTCGGGGGCGATGCCGGTTTCGCCGATGCGGCGGGTGTCGCCGCGGAAATGGCGGTGGAAGCCGTTGGGGCCGAGCACCCACAAATCGTATTGCCCACCATTGTCCTGGAAGGCATTCCAGCTGTCGCTGAGCGACTTGCCGGCTTCCACCACATAGCGGCGCGGAATGCGTTCCAGCTGCAGGCGGTCGTAGACGTGGAACACCGCGGCCTGTGTGCCGGTGTTCGCGAACACCAGTTCGACCTGGCCTACCGCGCTGCAGCGCGCGCTGGTGTGCAGTTCATACGGCAGCGCGCGCGACGGGCGCGTGCCGGGCGCCTGCTGCGGCAATTGCATGTCGGCGGGCAGCGGCACGGCGGGCAGGGCCTGCTGCGCGCGGCGCAACTGGTCGGCGTCGGTGCGCGTGGTGCGGCCGCCGAGCGTGGGCAGCGCCTCGGTATTGGGCGTCCTGAAATTGAAGGCGCTGGTCAGGTCGCCGCACACCGCGCGGCGGAACGGGCTGATGTTGGGCTCGGCGACGCCGAAGCGCGCTTCCAGGAAGCGCCGCACCGAGGTGTGGTCGAACACCTGCGAGTTGACCCAGCCGCCGCGGCTCCACGGCGAGATCACGTACAGCGGCACGCGCGGCCCCGGGCCGAAGACGCGGCCGTCCGGCGCGGGCTGGGTCCGGCTGCCCGGCGGCGCCGGCTGGTTGAAGTATTCGGGCTGCATCTCGGCATCGCTCAGCGTCGACTTGCCGGCAAGGGTCCGGTCGGGATTCAGCGACGGTGCCGAAGGCGAGGGGACGTGGTCGAAATAGCCGTCGTTCTCGTCGAAGTTGACCAGCAGCACGGTCTTGCTCCAGACCTCGGGCACCGCGGTCAGGGCGTCGAGCACCTCCTGCAGGAACCAGGCGCCCTGGACCGGGCTGGAGGGGCCGGGATGCTCGCAGTAGATCGACGGCGCGTTGATCCACGATACCTGCGACAGCCGGCCTTCGCGAATGTCGCGGCGGAAGGCGTCGAGATATTCGTCGGGCCGGCTGCCGGGCAGGGTGTTGGCCACGCCCTTGTACAGCGGGTTGCCGGGGTTGTCGGTGGCGGCATCGTAGGCGTGGTATGGCAGCGGCTGGCCGGTGTCGGCATAGGGCGCGCCCGGCGCGCCGCCGCTGGACACCGGATACCCCGACGCCAGGTTGGCCTTGCGGAACTGCTGGAACGCGCCCAGCATGTTGTCGCCCCATTCGTCCGGCATGTTCTGGTAGCAGATCCAGCTGATGCCGGCATCTTCCAGGCGCTCGGCATAGGTCTTCCAGGTGTAGCCGGTGTTGGCTGACGCCGGCAGGCCGTCGATCGCGTCCCACTCATTGTTGACGAAGGCGACGCTGGCGGTGGTCGGGCCATTGGTGCCGGTCAGGTGGAACGCGCGGTTCGCGTCCGTGCCGGTGTGCATCGAGCAGTGGTACGCGTCGCACAGGGTGAAGGCGTTGGCCAGCGCGAACTGGAACGGGATCTCCTGTTCCTTGAAGTAGCCCATCGACGTGCTGGTCTTGTGCGTCGGCCAGTTGGCCATGCGGCCGTGGTCCCAGGCCTGCTGGCTGTCCAGCCATGCATGCGGGGTGCCCGCGGCGCGCTGGGCGTTGTTGCTGGTGCCGTCGAGGTGGTACGGCGTCAGCACCGCGCCGTTGGCGCGCTGTTGCTGCCATACCTGGCGCGCGCCGGGCAGCGGGATGCCAAAGCGGTCGCCGAAGCCGCGCACGCCGCGCAGCGTGCCGAAGTAGTGGTCGAACGAACGGTTCTCCTGCATCAGGATCACCACGTGCTCGACATCCTGTATGGTGCCGGTGGCATTGTTGGCCGGGATGGCCAAGGCCTTGCGGATGCTGGGCGGAAACGCGGCCAGCGCGGCGGCGGCGAAACCGGTGCCGGCGGCGGCCTGCAGGAAATTGCGGCGAGAGACCATGGTCTTGTCGGAAATGGCGTGGGAACTGGCGGAAGAGTCAGGGCGCGCAGCGGATCACCGGATCGGGCCGCTGGCCGGGTTTGTTGCCGGGCTGCCCCGGCTTGACCGGCTGGGCGCTCGGCGCAAGCGTTGCGGTGGGCGACAGCGTTGGGCCGCCGTCGCCACCGCAAGCGGCGAGCAATGCCGCCGCGATCAGCATCGCGGCCTGGGTAGTGGGCAGTCTGCGGGGAAGCATGGAGTCACCTGGCTGGGTTGGGGTGGCGGCCGCTGCGAGCCGGAGCCAGGCGAGTGTAGGAAGAGGCGGTGACGTGCCGATGACAGGGACTTCGATGCTGAAGATGCCGCCCGCCACGGAAGGCGGACGGCGGCTGCCGCACTACTGCCAGAACCCCGCGTGCGGCGCCGCGGCTTCATCCTCCAGCACCGGCCCCACCACCTCGACCTTGCGCTGGCCGCGCGCAAACACTTCGCGGCAAGGCAGCGAAAAGGTCGGGTTCTCCGGATGGTCGCCGGTCAGGCCCAGCAGTTTGTGTTCCGACAGCGCATAGACCACGCGCCCGATGCCGGTCCAGTAGACCGCGCCCGCGCACATGCAGCATGGCTCGGCGCTGGTGTAGAGGGTGCAGTCGGCCAATTGCTCCGGCGGCAACGCACGCGCGGCCTGCGCGGCGGCGACCAGTTCGGCGTGCTGGGTCGGGTCGCCTTCGGGCGGCATCGAGTTGTTGCCGGCGCTGGCGATGATATTGCCGGCGGCATCGGCCACCAGCGCGGCAAACGGGTGGCGGCCGCGAGCCCGGGAGTCGTCGGACAGTGCGATCGACTGGCGCAGCAGCGCCAGGTCGAGCGGTGACAATTCAGTGCCGGACGGATCGGTGATTCGGGTCATGCCTGGAGTCTCCGGTAACGGGAAGGATTTAGCAGGATAAGCCAGTGCTCGAGCGTTTTGTGTCGCTGCCGTCCCATGCTACCGGCCAGACCATGCGCTGACGGCGCGCCGATCGACTATGGTAGTCAGACGCATTCGCGTCCTGACCGACGCGACCGAATCAACCTGACCAGGAGTGATGCCCATGTCCTATATCGACGGATTCGTGATCGCGGTTCCCCAGGCTAACCGCGAGCGCTATCGCGAGGTGGCGCAACAGGCTGCCGCCGTGTTCAAGGAGCACGGCGCGCTGCAGGTGGTGGAATGCTGGGGCGACGATGTGCCGGAAGGCAAGGTGACGTCCTTTACGATGGCGGTCCAGCGCAAGGACGATGAAGCGGTGGTGTTCGCGTGGATCCGCTGGCCGTCGCGCGCGCAGCGTGATGCCGGCATGAAGGCGGCGATGGAAGACCCGCGCCTGAAGGCCGGCATGGACACGATGCCGTTCGACGCGCAGCGGATGATCTTCGGCGGGTTCGAAGTGATCGTCGACGAATGACGCGGACGGGCGCCGGCGTGGCAGCGCCGGCGCGCAAAGGTCAGATCAGGTGGAAGACCATGCCCAGGGCGATCGCGCCGCCCAGGGTTTCCACTGCGGCAAGGGCGAGAAGGTTCTTCAGTACGAAAGCCTCTTCTTTCTTCGTCACCATGGTCTGTCTCCCGGTCATTGGACTAGTTCTGCAGCACCATCGGCGGTGGCAATCCGGCGTTGCACGGTGCCAGGGGCGTCGATGTGAGACCAGTAGACCGCATCCGGGCGCTGGCCGGAAGCTGGCGAAAACCCGCTCGGCGAAAACCCGGATTCCTGCAAGCCTGTGACAGGGCCATGATTGACTGGCTTTGCAGGACACGCCTGCAGCGTGCCAGCCACGGCGCATGCGATGGCCCACATTTGGGGGATGCCCGCGCCGGCGCGATGCGCCAAGATCGACAGCGTGGGTGGTCGAACAGATTGCCCCGCTACCGCTTGAGCCCCGCTGCCTCCCCGGCACGCGGGGCTTTTCTACATGGGCCGGGCGCGGTTCAGCGCGCCTGCAGGATGGCCTCGATGCGGGCGGCGGCTTCGCGCAGCGGCGCCAGGAAGCGCGTTTCCAGATGGGCCCGGTCGCGGCTGCCCAGCACCATGCTGAAGCCCAGCCCGGCCACCACCTTGCCGGCCTGGTCGCGCAGCGGCACCGAGATCCCGGCGTAGCCGTCCACCAGTTCGCTGACCAGCACGCAGTAGCCGTCGGCGCGCACCTGGCGCAGCGTGCGCGCCAGCGTGGCGCGCGAGCTGACCGTGAAGGGGGTCAGCTTGCGCAGCGTCGCGCCGGCCAGGTAGGCCTCGAGCGCGCTGTCGTCCAGCCCGGCCAGCAGCACGCGCCCGAGCGAATGCGCATAGGCCGGCATGCGGCGGCCCAGCGCCATGTCCACGCGCAGCAGCTGGCGCGGCTCCTCGCGCGCCACCAGCACCACCGAGTCGGCATCGAGCACGCCCAGCGAGCAGCTTTCGCCCAGGGTCTCGCACAGCTGCTGCAGGTAGGGCCGCGCCATCTGCGGCAGGCTCATCGACGCAAAGTAGGCGTAGCCCAGCTCCATCACCCGCGGCGTCAGCGCGAAGTGGCGGCCGTCCTGCGCCACGTAGCCGTTGTGCTCCAGCGTCAGCAGCAGCCGGCGCGCGGCGGCGCGGGTCACGTCGAGCTGCTCGGCGACTTCCTGCATGGTCAGGCGCTCCGCGCCGGCGCCCAGCAGGCGCAGCAGCGCCAGGCCCTTGCTCAGCGATTCCAGCAGTTCGTCTTTCTTGGGGGTTTCGGCTTGCGGCATAGGGTGTCTGGCTGGGAACGGTCGCGAAATGGAGGATCCGGCACGCACGGTCGATGCCGTAGCGCAGGGCTTGCGCCGAGCGCCAGCATCTCCGTATGATAGCGTTTTTCGAACAAATGTTCGCAAAACAAAATTCACGGAAAGTATGCCGCCAGCGATGCGGGACGGCATGACTCAAAACCGGAGACAGCGATGAAGGTAATCACCGCGCGCGAAGCCGCGGCACTGGTGCAGGATGGCTGGACCGTGGCCAGCGCTGGCTTTGTCGGCGCCGGCCACGCCGAGGCCGTGACCGAGGCGCTGGAGCAGCGCTTCCTGCAGAGCGGCCTGCCGCGCGACCTGACGCTGGTGTACTCGGCCGGGCAGGGCGACCGCGGCGCGCGCGGCGTCAACCATTTCGGCAACGCCGGCATGACCGCCACCGTGGTCGGCGGCCACTGGCGCTCGGCCACCCGCCTGGCCACGCTGGCGATGGCGGAGCAGTGCGAAGGCTACAACCTGCCGCAGGGCGTGCTGACGCACCTGTACCGCGCCATCGCCGGCGGCAAGCCCGGCGTGATGACCAAAATCGGCCTGCACACCTTTGTCGACCCGCGCACCGCGCAGGATGCGCGCTACCACGGCGCCGCCGTCAACCAGCGCGCGCGCCGCGCCATTGCCGAAGGCAAGGCGTGCTGGGTCGATGCGGTCGAGTTCCGCGGCGACGAATACCTGTTCTACCCCAGCTTCCCGATCGACTGCGCGCTGATCCGCTGCACCGCCGCCGATGCGCGCGGCAACCTCAGCACGCATCGCGAGGCCTTCCACCATGAACTGCTGGCGCTGGCGCAGGCCGCGCACAACTCCGGCGGCATCGTGATCGCGCAGGTGGAAAGCCTGGTCGATCACCACGAGATCCTGCAGGCCATCCACGTGCCCGGCATCCTGGTCGACTACGTGGTGGTCTGCGACAACCCCGCCAACCACCAGATGACCTTCGCCGAGGCCTTCAACCCCGCCTACGTGACACCCTGGCGGGGCGAGGGCAGCGCCGACGATGCGTGCGCCCCGTTGCCCGAGGCAGGTCCGCTCGACGCGCGCACCATCGTGCAGCGCCGCGCGGTGATGGAACTGGCCCGGCGCGCGCCGCGCGTGGTCAACCTGGGGGTGGGCATGCCGGCCGCGGTGGGCATGCTGGCGCACCAGGCCGGGCTGCACGGTTTCACCCTGACCGTGGAAGCCGGGCCGATTGGCGGCACGCCCGCGGATGGCCTCAGCTTCGGTGCCTCGGCCTACCCGGAAGCAGTGGTCGACCAGCCCGCGCAGTTCGACTTCTACGAAGGCGGCGGCATCGACCTGGCGATCCTCGGCCTGGCCGAGCTGGATGGCCAGGGCAACGTCAACGTCAGCAAGTTCGGCGAAGGCGAGGGCGCGCTGATTGCCGGCGTCGGCGGCTTTATCAACATCACGCAGAGCGCGCGCGCGGTGGTGTTCATGGGCACGCTGACCGCGGGCGGGCTGGAAGTGCGCGCGGGCGACGGCAGCCTGCAGATCGTGCGCGAAGGCCGCGTGAAGAAGATCGTGCCGGAGGTGTCGCACCTGAGCTTCAACGGCCCCTATGTGGCATCGCTGGGCATCCCGGTGGTGTACATCACCGAGCGCGCGGTGTTCGAGATGCGCGCGGGTGAGGGCAGTGAGGGCGCCGAGGGCAGCGAGGGCGGTGAAGCCCGCCTCACGCTGGTCGAGATCGCCCCCGGCGTCGACCTGCAGCGCGATGTGCTCGACCAGTGCGCCACCCCGGTAGCGGTGGCGCCCGACCTGCGCCAGATGGATGCGCGGCTGTTCCAGGCCGGACCGATGCGCCTGTAACGGCCGCCGCAGCAAACCACCCATTCCATCTGACGGGCCGGCCATGACCGGTCCGCAAGGAGGCACGCCAAGATCTGTCATGACGTTACGCCACCGCTGCCGCTTCATCCCGGCGCGGCCCCGGGCCGCGCATCGATTCTGATTTACCGCGATTTACCGCAGGACATAGCCACACCATGCAGAACACTAGCCGCCGTACCTTCCAGCGCCGCCTGGGCACCATCCTCCTGAGCGCCACGCTGCCGCTCGCCGCCGCACCGGCTTTCGCCGAGACCTATCCCAGCAAGCCGATCCGGCTGGTGGTGCCGTTCCCGCCGGGCGGTCCGACCGACACCGCCGCGCGCATCATCGGCCAGAAGATGAGCGAAACACTGAAGCAGCCGGTGGTGGTGGACAACCGCCCCGGCGCCTCGGGCACCATCGGCGCCGAGAACGTCGCCAAGAGCCCCGCCGACGGCTACACGCTGCTGGTGCTGGCCACGCCGACGCTGCTCGCGCCGCACCTGATCAACCGCAAGGGCTATGACATCTTCAAGGACTTCACGCCCATCGGCGCCGCCTATGACCTGCCCATCGTGATGGTGGTCAATGCGCAGGCGATGCCGGACGTGACCAGCCTGCAGCAGTACATCGCCAAGGCCAAGGCCCGGCCGGGCGCGCTCAACTACACCAGCGCCGGCAACGGCAGCTTCGGCCACCTGTCGACCGAGCTGCTGAAGAACCTGGGCCACTTCGACGTGCAGCACGTGCCATACAAGGGCAGCGCTCCCGCCATCGCCGACCTGCTGGCCGGCCAGGTGCCGATGATGTTCTCGGACATGATCGCGGCGCTGCCGCATATCAAGGCTGGCAAGCTGCGCCCGATAGCGGTCGGCTCCAGCAAGCGGGTCAGCTTTACGCCGGAGGTCAAGACCGTGGCCGAACAGGGCTTCCCGGGCTTCGATGCCACCGCCTGGGGCGGGCTGCTGGCGCCGGCCGGCACGCCCAGGGAGGTGGTGGCGAAGTTGTCGGCCGAGCTGAAGCAGGCGCTGGCCGATCCGACCGTTCAGCAGAAGATGCTGGGCGCCGGCACCGTGGCCGCCTATATGCCGCCCGAGCAACTGGCCGCGCGCATGAAGGCCGACTACAGCAAGTGGGGCAAGGTGATCCAGGACAACGGCATCCGCGGCGACTGAGTGGCGCGGAGCGCGCGTTGGCAGCCCTGCTGCGGTTCAGGCGCGCTGCCGGCCCGTGGGCTGGCTGGCCGGCAGCGCGGGGAGCGACGGCCCTGGCAGCATCGGCAGCGCCGCCGGCCGGCTGGCCGCGGCCAGTCCCAGGAACAGGCTGGAGGTGCGCAGGAATTGCTGGCAGGTCTGGCGAAACAGCTCAAAGTCCATGTCAGTCTCGATGTGAAGAAGCCGCGCGGTCCGGCAGGGGCGCCGCGCCGCCGGCATCTTGCTTGGCCGATATGACAATGTCTTGACAATGCCCCGGCCGGTCCGCCGTGTGGCGGCCGTGTGGTGCCCGTGGGGTGCCTATCGGGCGCCCATTGTCGCGGCCGCCGCACGGCGGCGCCGGAACGCCCACTGCGCGGGCAGAGATGCTAAAATCTAAGTCTTTGATTCTCTTGGCCAAATGCTGTAGCCAGCAGGGCCGCGCCGGAACTTCCTGGCGCCGGGCGAGATTCAGGGCGAGATGAGTTCCAGACGCGTATCCGTTTGTGCCGGGTTCGCCTCCCGCCAATACCGATACCCATGACCACTACGAACGCACCAGAACCTACCACCGCGGTTCCCGCCGCTGTGCAGACCTTCGACAGCTTCGGCCTGGACGCGCGCATCCTGCGCGCCCTGTCCGAGCAGGGCTATACCTCTCCCACGCCGATCCAGGCGCAGGCCATTCCGGTGGTACTGATGGGCAAGGACGTGATGGGCGCCGCGCAGACCGGCACCGGCAAGACCGCGGGCTTCGCGCTTCCCATCATCCAGCGCCTGCTGCCGCTGGCCAACGCCAGCGCCTCGCCGGCGCGCCACCCGGTGCGCGCGCTGATGCTGACGCCGACGCGCGAGCTGGCCGACCAGGTCTACGACAACGTCGCCCGCTATGCCAAGCACACCGACCTGCGCAGCACCGTGGTGTTCGGCGGCGTCGACATGAACCCGCAGACCGACGCGCTGCGCCGCGGCGTCGAGATCCTGGTGGCCACGCCCGGCCGCCTGCTCGACCACGTGCAGCAGAAGTCGGTGAACCTGTCGCAGGTGCAGATGCTGGTGCTCGATGAAGCCGACCGCATGCTCGACATGGGCTTCCTGCCGGACCTGCAGCGCATCATCAACCTGCTGCCGGCGCAGCGCCAGACGCTGCTGTTCTCGGCGACGTTCTCGGCGGAAATCAAGCGGCTGGCGTCCAGCTACCTGAAGCAGCCGGTCACCATCGAAGTGGCGCGCAGCAACTCGACCAACGAGAACGTGCGCCAGGCGGTGTACCAGGTCGAGGACGGCCACAAGCAGGCCGCCGTGGTGCACCTGCTGAAGCAGCGCGCGGCGCAGGGGCTGTCGCGCCAGTGCATCGTCTTCGTCAACAGCAAGATCGGCTGCTCGCGGCTGGCGCGGCACCTGGAACGCGAAGGCATCAACGCCGCCGCGATCCACGGCGACAAGACCCAGACCGAGCGCATGCAGACGCTCGACGGCTTCAAGAGCGGCACCATCGATGCGCTGGTTGCCACCGACGTGGCCGCGCGCGGGCTCGACATCCCCGACATGCCGTGCGTGATCAACTTCGACGTGCCCTACAGCGCCGAGGACTACGTGCACCGCATCGGCCGTACCGGCCGCGCCGGCGCCAGCGGCGACGCGCTGTCGATCTATGTGCCGGGCAACGATGAGCGCCTGCTGTCCGATATCGAAAAGCTGATCAAGCGCAGCATCCCGCGCGGCAAGCTGGAGGGCTTCGACCCCACCGGCGAGCGCACCCGCCAGGCCGACGGCGAGCGCCGCCGCGAACGCAGCGACGTGCGCCGCCCGCGCGGCAACGGCGACAGCGAAGAGCGTCCGCGCCGCCACGACCACGGCGCCAATCGCCAGACCTTCCGCGCCTCGGACGACCCGTTCTTCTCGCGCCCGTATGAGCCCAGCCCCGCCAGCGCGGCGCAGGCCAAGGCCGCCGACGAAGTCGCCGCCGCGCTCACGCGCGGCCGCCAGGCGCCCAAGCGGCCGGTGGCGGCCTTGCTGGGCGGCGTGCCGCGCAAGTCCTGAACCGAGCGTTGTTCCGATGAATGATGGCCCGCCTGCGCGGGCCATTTGTTTTTTGGGGCTAGACCTGGGCGGGCAGCGCGGCCAGCCGCGCGCGCCAGCCATCGGTGGCCCGCGCCAGCCAGTCGGCAACATTGCCGGCGGGGTTCGACAGCCCCAGGTGGGCACCGGCTTCGCGCAACGCCTCCAGCGGTGCGTGGGTATCGATCGCCTGCGCGCCGCTCTGCTTGCTGAGCTTCTCCCCGAGCCGGTTCACCACCACCGGCACGTGCAGGTAAGCCGGCGTGGGCAGCCCCAGCAGGTGCTGCAGGTGGATCTGCCGCGGCGTGGAGTCGAGCAGGTCGGCGCCGCGCACGATATGCGTGATGCCCTGCAGGCCGTCGTCGACCACCACCGCCAGCTGGTAGGCCCACAGCCCGTCGGCGCGGCGCAGCACGAAGTCGCCCAGCTCGGTTTCCAGGTCCTGGCACTGGCGTCCCTGCCAGCGGTCGTCGAAGCAGACCATCGCGGCCGGCCCGTCCGGCACGCGCACGCGCCATGCGCGCGGCAGCTTGCCGTTCAGGCCGTGGCGGCAGGTGCCGGGATAGCCCAGGGTCTGGTGGCGCTCGCGCACGTGCACCAGCGAATCGGCGATCTCCTTGCGCGAGCAGCCGCACGGGTAAAGCTGCCCCGCGGCATCGAGCCGGCGCAGCGCTTCGGCATAGTGACGTTCGCGCCGGCTCTGCCACACCGGTGGCTCGTCGGGCGTCATGCCGACGCGCGCCAGCGTGTGCAGGATGTCGTGGTCCGCGCCGCGCACGCAGCGCGGCGTATCGATGTCTTCGATGCGCACCAGCCATTGCCCGCCGTGCGCGCGGGCGTCGAGCCAGCTGGCCAGTGCGGTGACCAGCGAACCCATGTGCAGCGGCCCGGTGGGCGAGGGTGCGAAGCGCCCGCGATAGCCGGGCGCGGCGACCTCCGGCGCCGCCGTTGCGGGAATTCTTGCGCTTGCGGCCGTTCCTGCCATCAGGCCACCCCTCAGCCGGCGAAGTCCGGTTGCTGCAGCAGCGCCTGCGCCAGGCGCGGGTCTTCCAGCTTGCCGGCCCACCACTGCAGCGCCTTGCCGCGGTTGCTGGTGCGCCAGGCCACCTTGAAATTGCCGGGCGCGCGCACCTCGACGGTCTCGCGCGCCTGCAGCACGCCGCTCTCGATATGCGGCTGCGCCATCGGCGCCGGCAGCCAGCCGCAGCCCAGCCCGCGGATCTGCGCTTCGAGCTTGTCGCGCATGGTGGGGACCACCAGCACGTCCTGCCCGGCCAGCACGCCATGGGTGCGGGCCGGCAGGTTGCGCGAGGTATCGCCCACCGCGACGATGCGGTGCTTGGCGATCTGGATGGTGGTGAGCGGGCCTTCCTCGGTCGCCAGCGGGTGGTGCGCGGCCACGGCGAAGACGAAGGGCATGGTCCCCAGCGGCCGGATCTGGAAGCCCTGCGTGCTGGGCGCGTCGTAGGCGCCGCCGATCACCAGGTCGGCGCGGTTGCTGACCAGCGCGTCCCACGCGCCGCCCAGCACTTCCTTGGAAAAGCGCAGCCGGGTGGCGGTGTTTTCGGCATAGAAGTCGTGGATCACCGGCAGCAGGGCGCGGAAGTTGATCAGGTCGTCGACCACGAGGGTGAGGGTGGCCTCCCAGCCGGTGGCCAGGCGCTTGACGCGCCGGGCCAGGTCGTCGGCTGCGTGCAGCAGGTGGCGGCCTTCGTCGAGCAGGGCGCGGCCGGCGGGCGTCAGCTCGGCGCGATGGCGGCGCCGGTCGAACAGCAGCACGTCCAGGTCTTCTTCCAGCTTGCGCACCACGTAGGTCAGCGCGGAGGGGACCTTGCCCATCTCGTGGGCAGCGGCGGCAAAGCTGCCCTTGCGTTCGATGGCGTCGAGGACTTCGAGGGATTCTAGCGAGAGGGCCATGTTCAGAAATTCTGAATGACTGCTTCTAAGGCGATCCCCGTAAATATACGCCTGAAGGCCTAAACTGCCTAGCATCCAAAGCGAAGACGTATGCCGCAGCACGGTTCTCCAGACGGTGCTGTCGGCGAAAAGGCTCAAGGGGGGCCATCAAAATGATTGAAATCAGAAAGTCCGCAGAGCGTGGATACGCCGATCATGGCTGGCTGAAGTCCTATCATTCGTTCTCGTTCGCCGACTACTACGACCCGCAGCATGTGCAGTTCGGGCCGCTGCGCGTGATCAACGAAGACCGCGTCGCGCCGGGCATGGGCTTTGGCACCCATGGCCACCGCGACATGGAAATCATCAGCTACGTGCTGGAAGGCGAGCTGGCGCACAAGGACAGCATGGGCAACGGCAGCGTGATCCGCCCCGGCGACGTGCAGCGCATGAGCGCCGGCACCGGCGTGCGCCATTCGGAGTACAACCACGCCGCGCACGACACCACCCACTTCCTGCAGATCTGGATCGTGCCGGCGGAGAACGGCATCGATCCCGGCTACGAGGAAAAGCATTTCGACGCGGCTGACAAGCGCGGCAAGCTGCGCCTGGTGGCCAGTGCCGACGGCGCCGACGGCTCGGTGCTGGTGCACCAGGACATCCGGCTCTACGCCGGGCTGTTCGACGGCGACGAGGCCGCCGCGCTGGCGCTGGCGCCGGGCCGCCGCGCCTATGTGCATGTGGCGCGCGGCCGGGTGACGGTCAACGGCAAGGCGCTCGAGGCCGGCGACGCGGCCCGGCTGGAAGACGTGGCCGAGGTCGGACTGTCGGGCGGCGACGGCGCCGAGGTGCTGGTGTTCGACCTGCCCTGACATTGTTTACAGCCGCAGCGAGAGCCCGCCCCATGGCGGGCTTTTGCCTTTTGCACGGCGCGCCGGGGGTGCCTGCGGGGAGCGCTGTGCTATCTTCTCGCTATGCATTGCGCCTGTGCCGGCACATCACCGGCAAGCCCGCGCCGGCAGCCAGAACGGGCCGGCGTGCCCTTGGAGCACCCCGTACCAAGATGACCTTTGTTTCCATTCTCCTGGCGCTGATTGCCGAGCAGTTCCGCGCCCTGGGCCGCAACAACCCGATCTACGAGATCGTGCGCGCGCTCGGCGACCGCGCCGAGCACGCCTTCGACACCGGCCGCCCGCGCGACGCCGCGCTGGCGTGGCTCACCGTGGTCCTGCCGCTGACCCTGGCGGTGATCGTGGTGCACTACCTGCTGGCCTCGATCAGCGTGGCGCTGACGCTCGCGTGGAATGTGCTGGTGCTGTACATGACGCTGGGCTTCCGCCAGTTCAGCCACTACTTCACCGATATCCACGAGGCGCTCAACCGCGACGATGTCCACACCGCGCGCACGCTGCTGCACGAGTGGACCGGGCTCGACACCGTCGAGATGCCGGTGTCCGAAATCGTCCGGCATACGCTGGAAGCGGCGATCATCGCCGTGCACCGGCATGTGTTCGGCGTGTTCTTCTGGTTCCTGGTGCCGGTCGGCCCTGGTGGCGTGGTGCTGTACCGCACCGCCGAATACCTGGGCCGCCACTGGAACCTGCCGTCGACCGAGCGCAGCCCGGCGCTGGGACGCTTCGCCGCGCGCGCCTTCTACCTGCTGGACTGGATCCCGTCGCGGCTGACCTCGATCGGCTTTGCCATCGTCGGCAACTTCGAGGACGCGGTCTACGCCTGGCGCAACCATGCGCGCAAGTGGAACGATGCCGTCAACGGCATCCTGCTGGCGAGCGGCGGCGGTGCGCTGGGCGTGCGGCTGGGCACGCCGCTGGCCGAGGACGATTCCACCGTGGTGCTGCGCACCAGCGTGGCCGGCCCGGCGGTGGACTACGCGCCCGGCATGGAAGACGCCGAAGGCATCAACGGCGGCCCGGAGCCGGCGCCGCCCGAGTTCGGCACCGAACCCGGCGTGCGCACGCTGCAGTCGGCGGTGGGGCTGGTGTGGCGCGCGGTGGTGCTGTGGATGCTGCTGCTGGCGATGCTGTCGCTGGCGCTGTGGGTGGGCTGAGCGGCGTTTTGCAAGCCCGCCCGGCCGGTTGCGGCCGGATGGTTGACACCTGCTAGTCGCGCGCCGCTCCGCAGCGCCAGCACGCACCAAACTGCGACTCGTGCCATTCGCCGCAATGGCGGCATTGCCAGCTGGGCCCCGGCACCGGGTTGGCCGCGGCATTGAGCACCGCCCACGCCTGCGCCTCCATCTCGTCATCGACCAGCCACACCTGCGGCGCACTCTCGCGGAACGGGATCTCGCCGGTCGCGCCGGCCAGCCAGGTATTGCGCAATTCCGCGCGAATGCCGGCCGCGCGCAGCACATTCTGGCAATGGGCCGCGTGAACGAGGGACGTGGCGGACAGCAGCAGTTTCATGGCGGCGCACCGGGAACCCAGGTGCACTCACCTTACCACGGCTTCACCACGGTTTCTGCTGGCTGGATTCGTGCAGCAGCTGCGTGTAGAGCTGGTGGCGGCGCTCGGAAATGGCGCCGGACGCCACCGCGGCCAGCACGCCGCAGCCCGGCTCGTTCACATGGTGGCAGTTGTAGAAGCGGCACGCCGTCAGCCGCGGCCGGAATTCCGGGAACGCGCGTTCCAGCATGCCCTCGCTGAGGTGGTAGAGGCCGAATTCCTGGAAGCCCGGCGAATCGATCAGCGCGCCCAGGCGGCCATCCACGGTGCCCCAGTCCTGCGGCAGGTGATACAGCCGGGTGAAGGTGGTGGTGTGCTTGCCGGAATCGAGCTTGGCCGAGATCTCGCGCGTCTGCGCATCGACGCCCGGGATCAGCAGGTTCAGCAGCGACGACTTGCCCATGCCAGACTGGCCGATCAGGATGCTGGACAGCCCCGCCAGGCGCGGCTTCAGCGCGGCCAGCGCCTGCACCGGGTCGGCGCGCACCGACAGTTCCAGCGTGTCGTAGCCCAGCCCGCGGTACAGCGCGAGGCGCCCACGCGCTTCTTCCAGCCGCTCGGGCAGGTCGGTCTTGTTGAGCACCACCAGCGGCCGGATCTCCAGGGCCTCGGCCGAGACCAGTGCACGCCCGAGCAGGTCTTCGGAGAAGCCCGGCTCGGTGGCCAGCACGATGATGACCTGGTCGATATTGGCCGCCAGCAGCTTGGACTTGAACTGGTCCGAGCGGTGCAGCAGGTTCTTGCGCGGCGCGACCCGGGTGATCACGCACTGGTCGGCGGCGGCGCGCTCGACGCTGACGTGGTCGCCCACCGCGCAGTCGCTCTTCTTGCCGCGCGGGAAGGCATGCATGCGCATGCCGTCGCCCAGCTCGACCACGTAGTGGCGGCCATGGGCGGCGATGATCAGCGCGGATTCGGTGGGGTTGCCGGCGCCGGTGCCGCCGCCGGCGTTGCGGTGACGCGTGGCGCGGCTCATGCGTGCGCCAGCAGGCGGTCGATCCGCTGCGCGGCGGGCGGATGCGAGTAGTAGAAGGCGCTGTAGAGCGGGTCGGGCGTCAGCGTCGAGGCGTTGTCCTTGTACAGCTTGACCAGCGCCGAGACCAGGTGGTTGGCGTCGGTCTGGTCGGCGGCAAAGGCGTCGGCCTCGAATTCATGGCGGCGCGACGACTGGCTCGACAGCGGCCCCAGCAGGAAGGTGAACACCGGCAGCGTCAGGAAGAACAGCACCAGCGCCAGCGCGCTGTTGGACACGCCCAGGTTGGGCGCCACCCCCAGCCCGGTGTAGAACCAGCTGCGCGTGGCCAGCCAGCCCAGCAGCGCCAGGAACACCAGGCTCAGCGCGAAGGTCACGACGATGCGCTTGGCCACGTGGCGGCGCTTGAAGTGGCCCAGCTCGTGCGCCAGCACCGCCTCGATCTCGTCGCCGGACAGGCGCGCCAGCAGCGTGTCGAAGAAGACGATGCGCTTGGCGGCGCCGAAGCCGGTGAAGTACGCATTGCCGTGCGCGCTGCGCTTGCTGCCGTCCATCACGAACAGCCCCTTGCTGGCAAAGCCGCAGCGCTGCATCAGGCGCTCGATGCGCTGGCGCAGCGAGGCGTCGTCGAGCGGCTCGAACTTGTTGAACAGCGGCGCGATAAAGGTGGGGAACACCACCAGCAGGAACAGGTTGAAGGCCATCCACACCAGCCAGGTCCACACCCACCACAGCGAGCCGGCGCGGTCCATCAGCCACAGCACCGCCAGCAGCAGCGGCAGGCCCAGCGCGCTGGCCACCAGCAGCATCTTGACCAGGTCGACCAGCCACAGCCCGAAGGTCATCTTGTTGAAGCCGAAGCGCTGCTCGATGCCGAACTGGCCATACAGCGAGAACGGCAGGTCGACCAGGCCGCCGATCACCGCCACGCTGGCGACCAGCGCCACGCCGTAGGCATAGCCCGGGCCGAAGGCTTCCAGCCAGAACTGGTTGAGCCACTGCAGCCCGCCCAGCATGGTGAAGGCGATCAGCACCGCGGCGCCGGCCAGCACTTCAAGCATCGACAGCCGCGTGCGGGCGATGGTGTAGTCAGCCGCCTTCTGGTGCGAGGCCAGGCTGATGGTGTCGGCAAAGCGTGCCGGCACCGCATGGCGGTGCTGCGCGACATGGCGCACCTGGCGCGCGGCCAGCCACAGCTTGGTCAGCACCATCAGCACCAGGGCGGCGAGAAAGACAATCGTGAACATCGGCAAGCGCCTTGTGGGTGCGGGCCCCCGGCGTTGCAGCCGACGGGTGCCCGTGGGGACCGCGCCGCGGGGTGGGGCAGGCGGCGGTCCGGGAATTCCGAAAACGGCGCCGCGCAGGTGCGCAGGCGGGCCGTTCCGGACGGATATGCGAGAATTATAAATTGTTCGCGCCCGGCGCCGCCGCGGCCGCTTTCCCCAAATCCCTATCTGCCGCAGTCCTGATGACAAGCCAAGCCGCCGCCAAATCCGTCAAAAGCGAAAACAACCTGATCTGGCTGGACATGGAAATGACCGGCCTGCAGCCGGATACCGACCGCATCATCGAAGTGGCGGTGGTGATTACCGACTCCGAGCTCAACATCCTCGCCGAAGGCCCGGTGCTGGTGATCCACCAGAGCGATGCCGTGCTCGACGGCATGGACAACTGGAACAAGGGCACCCACGGCCGCTCGGGCCTGATCGACAAGGTCAAGGCCTCGACCCTGACCGAAGCGCAGGCCGAGGCCGAGCTGCTGGCCTTCCTCAAGCGCTGGGTGCCGGCCGGCAAGTCGCCGATGTGCGGCAACTCGATCTGCCAGGACCGCCGCTTCATGGCGCGCTACATGCCCAAGCTGGAGGCCTTCTTCCACTACCGCAACCTCGACGTGTCGACGCTCAAGGAGCTGTGCAAGCGCTGGGAGCCGGCCGTCCACAAGGGCTTCGTCAAGCGCCAGCTGCACACGGCGCTGGCCGACATCCTGGAATCGATCGAAGAGCTGCGCTACTACCGCACGCACTTTATCCGCCACGCCGCGCCCGGCGCGGCGCCGGCTGCCGAGGCACCGGCCGCCGATACGCCGGCCGCCGATACGCCGGCCGCCGATACGCCGGCCGCCGATACGCCAGCCGCCGATACGCCGGCGCAGTAAGCACAGCGCGGCTCCCGCCAGTACACCTTCCATTCCCCGCGCCGTCCCCATGCAGGCGGCGCGCTGCCCGTCCGCCTGCCCATGTTCGAGCGCATCGTTTCCATCATCACGCCGGTCATCCTGATCATCCTGGTCGGGTGGCTGTACGGGCGCAAGGCCCATCCGGACATGGCGGGCATCAACCGCGCCACGCTGGACGTGATCGCGCCGCTGCTGGTGGTGTCGGCCTTCGTCAGCAAGGACTTCGTGCTGGCCGAGCAGCTGGTGCTGCTGGGTTGCGCGGTGGCGGTGGTGCTGGGCTCGGGCGTGCTGGCGTGGGCGCTGGCGCGCTGGATGCAGGTCGATCCGCGCACCTTCGTGCCGCCGATGATGTTCAACAACTGCGGCAATATGGGTTTGCCGCTGTCGGTGTTCGCCTTCGGCCCGGCGGGCCTCGCGCCCGCGGTGGCGCTGTTCGCGGCGTCGAACCTGATGCACTTCACCATCGGCATGAAGATCGTCAACCGGCATGCGTCGCTGGCGCAGATCGCACGCAACCCCATGGTGCTGGCCACCGTTGCGGGCGTGGCGCTGGCGCTGGCGCGGCCGTGGTTCACGCTGCCGGACCCGGTCTACCAGTCGGTCAAGCTGCTGGGCGATGCCACCGTGCCGCTGATGCTGTTTGCGCTGGGCGTGCGCATGAAGGACGTGAGCCTGCGCAACTGGGGCATGGGGCTGGTGGGTGCGGCGGTGTGTCCGCTGGCGGGCATTGCGGTGGCGCTGGCGCTGGTGCAGTGGGTGCCGCTGACCGAACTGCAGCGCGGGCTGCTGTTCGTGTTTGCGGCGCTGCCGCCGGCGGTGCTGAATTTCCTGGTGGCGGACCACTTCCGGCAGGAGCCGGACCAGGTGGCGTCGATCGTGCTGCTCGGCAATATCGCCGCGGTGGTGTTCGTGCCGGTGGGGCTGTACCTGGGCCTGCGCTGATCAGGGCCTGCGCCAGGCGGGCGGCCCGCGCGGCGCGTGCCGGCGGGCGGGGGGCGTTCGGTCAGGCCGCGGGTTTGGCGCGCACGGCGTTCTTGGGACGCCACGCCTTGACGATGGCCTCGTCGGTTTCCATGTAGGGGCCGCCGATCAGGTCGATGCAATACGGGACCGCGGCAAAGATGCCTTGCACCACCGGCTTGCCGTCGGCGTCGCGCAGGCCTTCCAGCGTTTCGCGGATCGCGCGCGGCTGGCCGGGCAGGTTGATGATCAGCGCGGCGCGGCTGGCGGTCTCGCGGATCACCGCGACCTGGCGCGACAGGATCGCGGTCGGCACGAAATGCAGGCTGACCTGGCGCATCTGCTCGCCAAAGCCGGGCATTTCCTTGGTCGCCACCGCCAGCGTGGCCTCGGGAGTCACGTCGCGGCGCGCCGGGCCAGTGCCGCCGGTGGTCAGCACCAGGTCGCAGCCGGCCACGTCGACCAGCTCGATCAGCGTGCGCGAGATCTGCGCCTGTTCGTCGGGGATCAGGCGCTCGACCGCCTGCCAGGGCGAGGTCAGCGTGCGCCCGAACCAGTCGCGCAGCGCCGGGATGCCCTCGTCCTGGTAAGTGCCGGCCGAGGCGCGGTCAGAGATCGAGACGAAGCCGACGACGAGTTCGTCGGGATGGTTGCGGACAACCGGCTGCGTGGTCTGGGTCATGCCTCGGGCTCCGGGGTAGGGGGTTGGTCCGCGGCGGCGCCGGCCTTGCCGTCCTTCGCGTCCAGCGCCGACTTGATCGCCTGGAACAGCTCGCGGAAATAGCGCGGCGGCTTGCCCAGCTCTTTTTCCTTGCGCGCATTGCGGATGGTATTGCGCAGCGCCTGCACGTCGATGCCGGGATGCTCGGCGAGGAAGCGCGTCAGCGCCGCGTCGTCGGCCAGCAGCAGCTCGCGCCAGCGCTCGATCAGATGCATGCGCGCGGTCTCGGCCTTGCTGGTGCCCTTGAAGCCCTCCAGCGCTTGCCGGATCACCTCGACCTCTTCGTCCTCGAGGCCGCGCATGATCTTGCCGACATACTGCATCTGGCGGCGCTTGCCTTCGTGGCTGTTGATGCGGCGCGCCGCGTGGATGGCGTCGGCCAGCGCTTCGGGCATGGGCACGCGCGCCAGGCGGTCCTTGGCCAGTGCCTCGAGCTCGGCGCCAAGGTCCTGCAGCGCGGTCATGTCGCGCTTGCGCTGCGACTTGCTTTTCGGTTCGTCGTCTTCCGGTTCGGGCGCAAAGCCTCCGGGAAAGCGCGAGCCTTGTGGGTTACGGGAATTTCGCGTCATGCCCGGCATTTTATCTTGCTATGATTGCCGCTTGGACTTTTGATGACACCCCGCCCAGCATGGACCAGATCGCCGAACAGACCGCGCATTTCACCTACACCCAGGCCCAGCTCAGCGAGATGGCCGCCGATGTGCTGCGGGTGGCACGCGAACTGGGGGCGACCGACGCCGCCACCGAGATCTCGGAAGGCAGCGGCCTGTCGGTGTCGGTGCGCAAGGGCCAGGTGGAGACCATCGAGCAGAACCGCGACAAGGTGGTCGGCGTCACGGTGATGATCGGCAAGCGCCGCGGCAACGCCAGCACCTCGGACTTCTCTCCCGCCGCGCTGCGCGCCACCGCCGAGGCGGCCTACAACATCGCCCGCTTCACCGCCGAGGACGACTGCGCCGGCCTGGCCGAAGAAGAACTGCTGGAGCGTGCGCCGCAGGACCTGGACCTGTTCCACCCGTGGGCGCTCGACGCCGAAGCCGCGATCGACATCGCCGCGCGTGCCGAGGCCGCGGCGTTCGCGGTCTCGCCGCGCATCCGCAACAGCGACGGCGCCAGCGTGTCGGCCCAGCATTCGCAGTTCGTGCTGGCAACCACGCGCGGCTTCAGCGGCGGCTACCCGTATTCGCGCCACTTCATCTCGTGCGCGCCGATCGCCGGCAGCGGCAGCGGCATGCAGCGCGACGACTGGTATTCGTCCAAGCGCACGCCGCTGGCGCTGGCCGCGCCCGAGGACATCGGCCGCTACGCCGCCGAGCGCGCGCTGGCACGGCTGCAGGCGCGCAAGCTGTCGACGCGCCGCTGCCCGGTGCTGTTCGAGGCGCCGCTGGCAGCAGGGCTGCTGGGCGCCTTCGTGCAGGCGGTGTCGGGCGGCGCGCTGTACCGCAAGTCCACCTTTTTGTGCGATTCGCTGGGCCAGGCGGTGTTCGCTCCCCATGTCCAGATCCATGAGCAGCCGCATGTTCCCGGCGCCATGGGCAGCGCCCCGTTCGACGAAGAAGGCGTGCGCACGCGCGAGCGCGACGTGGTCAAGGACGGCGTGGTGCAGGGCTACTTCCTCTCCACCTATTCCGCGCGCAAGCTCGGCATGCAGACCACCGGCAATGCCGGCGGCTCGCACAACCTGACGCTTTCCAGCAACCTGACCCAGCCCGGCGACGATTTCCCCGCGATGCTGCGCAAGCTCGGCACCGGCCTGCTGGTGACCGAGCTGATGGGGCAGGGCGTCAACTACGTGACCGGCGACTATTCGCGCGGCGCGTCGGGCTACTGGGTCGAGAATGGCGTGATCCAGTATCCGGTCGAGGAAATCACCATCGCCGGCAACATGGCCGAGATGTTCCGGCAGATCGTCGCGATCGGCGCCGATGCGCTGGTGCGGGGCACCAAGGAAACCGGGTCGATCCTGCTTGAGCAGATGACGATCGCCGGCAATTGATCCGCGCGCGCCGCCCAAAGAAAAAGCAGGCCGGACGGCCTGCTTTTTTATTTGCGCAATGCCTTACGACTCGTCCGAAGGCGGCCGCTCATACGTGACGAAGGCATAGTCGAAGCCATTGGCCTCCGAATGATGCGTTTCGCGCGCGGTTTCAATCCACTGGGTGCGGTCGATTGGCGGGAAGAACGCATCGCCTTCCACATCCGCATCGATCTCGGTCACCACCAGCCGGTCCGCGCTCGGCATGGCTTCGGCATACAGCTGCGCGCCGCCGATCAGGAAAATCTGCTCGGCGCCGACGCACAGCCGCTGCGCATCTTCCAGCGACGTCGCCACCTCGGCGCCCTCGATGCGCAGGTCCGGGTTGCGGCTGACCACGATGTTGCGGCGCCCCGGCAGCGGGCGGCCGATCGAGTCCCAGGTCTTGCGCCCCATGATCACGGGCGCGCCCATGGTGGTGCGCTTGAAATGCGCCAGGTCTTCCGGCAGGCGCCACGGCAGCGTGTTGTCGCGGCCGATGGTGCCGTTGCGGGCGCGGGCGACAACCAGGGTCAGCAGCGTCATACGGCCACCGGTGCCTTGATGGCGGGGTGCGACTGGTAGCCAACCAGCTCGAAGTCTTCGTAGCGGTAGTCGAAGAGGCTGTCGGGCTGGCGCAGGATCTTCAGCTGCGGCAGCGCCAGCGGCTCTCGCGCCAGCTGGGTCTGCACCTGTTCGAAGTGGTTGTTGTACAGGTGGCAGTCGCCGCCGGTCCAGATGAAGTCGCCCACTTCCAGCCCGGTCTGCTGCGCCATCATGTGGGTCAGCAGCGCATAGCTGGCGATATTGAACGGCACGCCCAGGAAGATATCGGCGCTGCGCTGGTACAGCTGGCACGAGAGCCGGCCGTCGGCCACATAGAACTGGAAGAACGCATGGCAGGGCGGCAGCTTCATGCGCGGGATGTCGGCCACGTTCCAGGCCGACACGATCAGCCGGCGCGAGTCCGGGTTGGCGCGGATCTGCGCCACCAGCTCGGAGATCTGGTCGATATGGCGGCCGTCCGGCGCCGGCCACGAGCGCCATTGCGAGCCGTAGACCGGGCCCAGTTCGCCATGCTCGTCGGCCCACTCGTCCCAGATGGTGACGCCGTGCTCCTGAAGCCAGCGCACGTTGGTCGAGCCCTGCAGGAACCACAGCAGTTCATAGATGATCGACTTCAGGTGCAGCTTCTTGGTAGTGACCACCGGGAAGCCTTCGCGCAGGTCGAAGCGCATCTGGTAGCCGAACACCGAGCGCGTGCCGGTGCCGGTGCGGTCGGCCTTGTCGGTGCCATGTTCGTAAACATGGCGCATGAAGTCGAGGTACTGTTTCATCGGCGCGGGGCGGGATGGAAGAGGTGGCGCGGGCCCTGGGCCCGCAAAGCTGGCATTTTAAAGCAAGAAGGGCCGCCCCTTTCGGACGGCCCTTCTTTTGCGGCAGGGCCAGGGCACCAGGCCCTGGCGCCGGGGCAGCTTTAGTGGCTGCCGGCCGGTTCCTGCTGCTGCCCGCGGCGCTTCTGCACCAGGTAGCCGGCGCCCAGCACGCCGCCGACGATCAGCACGTACAGGCCCCAGTTGACCACCGGGTTGGCTTCGAAGAACGCCTTGACCATCGGCTCGTGCACGATCATCTTGACCGCCGTGAACGCCAGCACGCCGGCACCCACGTAAATGATGACCGGGAAGCGGGCCATCAGCTTGAGCACCAGGCTCGAGCCCCACACCACGATGGGGATGCTGATCAGCAGGCCCAGCACCACCAGCAGGAAGCTGCCGTGCGCGGCGCCGGCCACGGCCAGCACGTTGTCGACGCCCATCACCGCGTCGGCGATGATGATGGTCTTCATCGCACCCCACAGCGTCGACGCGCCGGAGCCATGCCCTTCTTCGCCGCTGTCGTCGGACAGCAGCTTGTAGGCAATCCACACCAGCGCCAGGCCGCCCACCAGCATCAGCCCCGGAATCTTCAGCAGCCAGACCACGCCGATCGTCATGGCCGAGCGCACCACCACGGCACCCACGGTACCCCAGATAATGGCCTTCTTCTGCAGGTGGGGCGGCAGGTTGCGTGCCGCCAGCGCGATCACGATGGCATTGTCCCCGGCCAGCACCAGGTCAATGACGACGATCGACAGCAGGGCCGTCAGGAACTGCATCGTGAACAGATCGGTAAACCACTCCATGAACTCTCCTCAGGTACGAATCAGCGCAAAGCGCGCGCATTGGGTTCGACTGGATTCACGTGCATGGGAGCATGGGGGCGCCTTTGCAAACCATGAAGTCCAGGTTGCAAAGGTCTTGCTCGACCACGGGCGCGGTATGCACGCCGGTAGTCAGCACAACCGGGGACTGCGGTCCCGGAATGACGATTGTGCTAAGGGCATAAGCCCCGGAGCTACTCCCCTTTGAGGGACACGGCCCGTTCAGGGGCCGCGCTGGGCCGGATTATAAACGAACTGCAAGGGACATGCCGCATTAGGAAAGATACTGACTCAAGTTCGCCGGGATGGCGTAATCGGCATGCCGCGGCGGCCATAGGGGCTGCGCGATCCGCGGGATCGGCCTATCCTTTAGGTTCGGCTCCGACCGATGCGTCCCGGACAGCACAGGGGGCGCATTGCGGAGACCGGCGCGCACGACATGCACAGCGCGGCCTTGGGGAATACGCAGTGAAGCAGTGCCCATTTGCGACCACACAAGGAAACGACATGCCGGCTGTCCCGAACCCGCCGAACCCGCCCTCACATCACAAGACCCCGCAGACATCCCTCCCGCCCCTGAACCACCATAACGGCCACGCCGCGGCGCCGCCCGCGCTGGTGGCGCTGGCCAATGGCCGCGCGCAGCGCCCGCCGCAGCCCGAGTTCGTGCAGCAGTACCGCGAAGACAGCGGCGCGCTGCGCGAGCAGGTGCTGTCCGGCCTGCGCGCCGCGCAGGCGGCGATCAGTCCCAAGTTTTTCTACGACGTGCTGGGTTCGCGCCTGTTCGAAGCCATCACCGACCTGCCCGAGTACTACCCGACCCGCACCGAAGCCGCGATCTTTGCCAGCGCCGCGCCGGCCATCGCGGCGCGCGCCGGCAGCGGCTGCGTGCTGGTGGACCTGGGCGCCGGCAACTGCGAGAAGGCGGCGCGGCTGTTCGGCAGCCTGCGCCCGGCGCAGTACGTGGCGGTGGATATCTCGGTCGAGTTCCTGCGCGCGACGCTGTCGTCGCTGCAGCAGCAGCATCCCGAGATCCCGATGCTGGGGCTGGGCGCCGACCTGTGCACGCCGTTCGACCTGCCGGCCAAGGTCAGGCGCGGCCGGCGCCTGTTCTTCTACCCGGGCTCCAGCATCGGCAATTTCGCCCCGGTCGAGGCCCTGGCGCTGCTGCAGCGCCTGCGCGGCGCGGCCGGGCGCGGCGACGGCGTGCTGATCGGCGTGGACCTGCACAAGGACGAAGCCACGCTGGTATCGGCCTACGACGATGCGCTGGGCGTGACCGCGGCGTTCAACCGCAACGTGCTGCGCAACGTGAACCGCATCGTCGGCACCGACTTCGCGCTCGACGACTGGCGCCACCAGGCCAGCTTCGACCGCGCGGCCTCGCGCATCCAGATGCACCTGCAGGCGTGCCGCGACGTGCGCGTGCAATGGGACGGCGGCACGCGCGAGTTCGCCGCCGGCGAGCGCATCCATACCGAGGATTCGTACAAGTACCGCCCGGACGATTTCGCGCTGCTGCTCGAAGCCGCCGGCTTCGACGACCCGGTGTACTGGTCCGACCCGCGCGGCTGGTTCGCGGTGTTCCACGCGCGCGGCTGAGCAGCGCGCAGGTTCGGTAGTGTCATAATGGCCGCAGTCCGGCGTGGCGTGCCACGGCGCGCCGGGGCCGGGCCGCGGCGTGTCCGGATGCCTGCCTGTCCACCCCCATTTCCCTGCGCGGACTTCCCCGATGAGCGGCTTTCCCATGCTTCCCGATCTCTACTTCACCGGCGGCAAGGCGACGTGGTCGGACCCGCGCCGGCTGCCGCGCGAAGCGCTGGCGCAGGCACTGGTCGACGCGCGCGCGCGCACGCTCGCGTGGCTGGCGCCGTTCGGGCAGACGCGCCGCGCCTGGGACGTGCCGCGCCAGTACGATGCCGACCCGCCGCTGTGGACGCTCGGCCATGTGGCCTGGCATGCGGAGTGGTGGTGCCTGCGCGGCGTGCGCCAGGTCGACCGCGGCGGCGTGCCGGTGCCGGTGGCGTCCGAGCCGTCGCTGCTGGACGGCGCCGATGAATGGTTCGACCCCGACCGCATCGGGCCCGACGAGCGCTGGGAGATCACGCTGCCCGACGTCGCCGTGGTCAAGCGCTATGCCGCCGACGTGCTCGACGGCGTGCTGCGCCGGATCGCGCTGCTGCCCGACGACACCGACCTGACCCTGTACCCCTACCGCCGCGCGCTGCTGCATGAAGACGCGCAGGGCGAAGGCGTGGCCGCGCTGCTGCAGGCGCTCGGCCTGGCCCCCGCGGAGGGCGCCGGCGCCACTGCCGCGCCGGCGGCCGGGCATGGCGGCACGCTGCATTTCCCGGGCGGTCGCTTCACGCTGGGCTGGAGCGATGCCGACGGCTTTGCCTGGCCCGACGAACTGCCGCCCCAGCCGACCTACGTGCCCGCGTTTGAAATCGACATGGCGCTGGTCAGCAACGCGCAGTTCCTCGAGTTCGTCGAGGACGGCGGCTACGAGCATCCGGCCTGGTGGTCGTCGGCGGGACGGCAGTGGCTGATGACGCAGGAACGCTCGGCGCCGCGCTACTGGTCGCGCCATCCGGAGTCGCGCGCGTGGATGCTGGAACGCTTCGGCACGCTGCGCACGCTCAATCCCGACGAAGCGGTGCGCCATGTCACGCTGTACGAAGCGCAGGCGTGGTGCGTCTGGGCCGGGCGGCGCCTGCCGGCGGAATCGGAATGGGAACTCGCCGCGACCCAGAACCGCGGCCTGCAGTGGGGCGCGCTGCGCGAGTGGACCGCGACGCCGTACGAACCCTACGCCGGCTTTGTCGCCGCGCCGTCCGACGGCGAGATGGCGGGGCGCTTCGGCACGCACCAGGCGGTGCGCGGCGTGTCGTTCGCCAGCCCGGCACGGCTGCGGCATGTGCGCGCGCGTTGGGCGCGGCTGCCCGAGGACGACCTGTCCTTCATCGGCTTCCGCACCTGCGCGCTGTAGCGCGGCGCCGGCCATAAAAAAACAGGGCACCCGAGGGTGCCCTGTGTGCTGCGCAGCGGGTGCGCTCAGCGCACCGCGCGATCAGCGCTCGTAGCGCGAGCGGCTGTTGCGGTTGCCGCCGCCATTGCCACCGCCGTTGCCGCCGAAGCCGCCGCCATTGCCGCCAAAGCCACGGTTGCCGTCGCGGTTGCCGAAGCTGCGGCCTTCGCCGTTGCCGGCATTGCCGCGGTAGCCGCCGCCGGTGCCGCCGCCGTTGCCACGGCTGTCGCCGAAGCTGCGCGCGCCGTCGCGGTTGCCGAAGCCGCCGCGGTTATCGTCGCCGAACGGGCGGCCGCCTTCACGGTTGCCGAAGCCGCGGGCGCCGTCGCTGGCGCCGCGGTAGCCGGTGCCCTGGCCGCCCTGGCCCCGGTAGCCGCCTTCACGGTTGCCAAAGCCGCCGCGGTTGTCGTCGCCGAACGGGCGCGCGCCTTCGGTGCGGTTGCCGAAGCCACGGCTCTCGCCGCTGAACTTGCGCTCGCCGAAGCCGGTGCGGTTCTCGCCGCCGCCGAACTTGCGGTCGCCGAAGCTGCGTTCGCCGCCACGGTAGCCGCCGCCATTGCCGCCGCGGAAATCACCGCGGCCGCCGCCCGGCTTGCCGCCGAAGTTGGAACGCGGCTTGGGCGAGCGGCGCGGCTCCAGGCCTTCGATCACCGAAGCGTCGATGCGCTGGTTGGTGAAGCGCTCGATGCGCTTCCACTGGAACATGTCGTTGTGGTTCACCAGGTTGATGGCGGTGCCCGAGCGGCCCGCGCGGCCGGTACGGCCGATGCGGTGCACGTAGTCCTCGGCCTGCTTGGGCAGGTCGAAGTTGACCACGTGGGTGATATCGGGCACGTCGATGCCGCGCGCGGCCACGTCGGTGGCCACCAGCACGCGCAGGTTGCCGCGGCGCAGCGCGGTCAGGGTGCGGTTGCGCGCGCCCTGGGTCATGTCGCCGTGCAGCGCGCCGGCGGAGAAGCCGGTGTCCGACAGGCGCTCGGCCAGCGAATCGGCATCGCGCTTGGTCGCGGTGAAGACGATGGCTTGCTTGAGCGTCGCGTCGCGCAGCAGGTGGTCCAGCAGGCGCTCCTTGTGCGACATGTCGTCGGTGAAGTGCAGGCGCTGCTCGATATGGCTCTGGTCGGCGCGGGCCGCGGCGATCTCGATGCGTTGCGGATCCTTCAGCTGGCGCGAGGCCAGCTGGGCGATACGCGCATCCAGCGTCGCCGAGAACATCAGCGTCTGGCGCGAAGCCGGGGTGGCATTGACGATGGCGTCGATGTCGTCGGCAAAGCCCATGTCGAGCATGCGGTCGGCCTCGTCGAACACCAGCATCTGCAGCGCCGACAGGTCGATGCGGCCGGCGTCGATATGGTCGAGCAGGCGGCCCGGCGTCGCCACCAGGATGTCAGGCATCTTGGCCAGCGCGGCCAGCTGCTTGGGGTAGGGCATGCCGCCCAGGATGCTGGCGCAGACGATGCGGCGCAGGTTGCGGCCGTACTTGGCGGCAGCCTCGGTCACCTGCAGCGCCAGTTCGCGCGTCGGCGTCAGCACCAGCAGTGCCGGCTGGGCCGGCGACGGGCGCGGGCGCTTGCCCTTCATGCGCTTGGCGGGCTCGGTGGCACGCTGCGGCGCGGGCATTTCGCTGATGCGCTGGATCGCCGGCAGCATGAACGCCGCCGTCTTGCCCGAGCCGGTCTGGCTCGAGACCAGCAGGTCGCGACCGGCCAGGAAGGCCGGGATGGCCTGGGCCTGCACCGGCGTGGGCGTGTTGTAGTTCAGTTCGGAGAGCGCGCGCAGGATGGCCGCGTCGAGGCCAAGCGTGGCGAAACCGCTTTCCACGGCCGGGGCTTCTTCAACTGCCGGGCTGGGGTTGAGCAGGGCGTCGAGCTTGTCGAGCGGGCTCTGGGCAGCGTCGGAAGTGATCGAAGCGTCGGTCGCGGAGGCAATAGCTTGCTCCGCACGAATGTCGTGCTGGGTCATGTCGGAATGGTCAAATAAATGCATGGCACCCCGAAACGCATCATGGGGTGGGCGCAGTGCAAAGTCTTAAAAAGGCTTCGGCGCCAATCGGTGAGGCCGTTACGACAGACACAGCTGGCAGTACGGCGGCAGGCAGGGCGGTGGCTGGTCCCGCTAGGCGGTCCGGCCGTATCCCTGGCAGGCAAACAGCTCAGGTTTCAGGCTGTTCAACAGGATCGGAGACGAGGCGACGTCAGGTGAGCGGTGCGTTCTGCTGGGCGGCTGGGGCCATATTGTGATGACTAGGCGTCCGGCAGCGAGGAAACAGAGCTTGGGAGGGCAGCGGATTCGCCGCGGCAGGAAGCCGGGCGCTTGGCGGATCTCACAGTTGCGAAACTCACGGCGCGGATTATAGCAGAGTGCCAGAATTTTGTTGCACTGCGAAAACGTAACCGGATATGTCAGCGGCGCTGCACCCGCGCAGCGGGCGCTTGCCGGCTGGTTGAAAGCGGAAACGCCCCGCCTATACTTTAGGCGCGAGCACACAGGATGCCCGCACGGGGCGGACGAAAACGTTCCCGCTTGACCTCCTTCAGCGGCATTGCGCCGCTGTTCGCGGCAAGCACTGCGGTCATTGACTCCAGTCGCCAGTCTTCCTGCGACTCTCCGGGTGGTCCGGATGGGCGTCCGCGTCATGGGCGGAATCATGGGAAGCCTGCATGGATACAGAATGACCGAACTGCTGACCGCGTGACCCGGGCGGTCCGGGCCCGTCCGCATCCAAAGCCCGCCAGCGATGGCGGGCTTTTCATTTGGGGCATGTCACGAGCGGCGGTAGCCGCTTTCATCCGGCCCTTGCCGCGCGCACCACCACCACCGACACGTTGTCGCGCCCGCCCGCGTCGAGCGCCAGGCGCACCAGCTCCGGCGCGGCCTGCGCCACATCGTGCCGCGCCAGCACCGCCGCGATCGTGTCGTCGTCGACCTCGTTGCTCAGGCCGTCGCTGCACAGCAGGAAGATGTCGCCATCGGCGACGTCGTCCAGCCATTGCTCCGGCTCCAGTGCCGGCGTCGCGCCCACCGCGCGCGTGATGGTGTTGCGCGTGGGATGGCGGCGCGCCTGCTCTTCCGTGATCCATCCGGTTGCCAGCAGCTGCCCGGCGTAGTTGTGGTCGCGCGTGAGGCGCGCCAGCTGCCCGCCGCGCAACCGGTACAGCCGGCTGTCGCCAGCCCACACGCAGGCACAGCGGCCGTCCGTGGCCAGCAGCACTACCACCGTGCTGCCGATACAGCGCACGCCCAGCCGCGCAGCCTCATCGACCAGCTCCCGGTTCACCGCCTGCAGCGCCGCGTGCGTGGCGCCGAGCCGGTCTTCCAGCGGTCCCTGCGCGGGCAGCGCCGCCAGCGCTGCCACCACCGCCTGGCTGGCGACATCGCCGAGCGCGTGCCCGCCCATGCCATCGGCCACAGCCCACAGCGCCTGCGCGGGCCGGTCCAGGCACGCGTCCTCATTGCGCGCGCGCACATGGCCGACGTCCGTGCACGCCGCCGAGGTCCATTGAAACTGCGAGTCCATGCCTGATCTTGTTTCCGCTGCGCGCCCATGGCGCCAGTGCACCGACGCACGGCCACTTTGCCGGGCCGGCCGGGTGCGGATTTTGATATACTCCCGCCCGTCTCCAGGATCACCGCGCCCGCGGCTCACCATCCATCCTGGCAGTCCTGTCCCTCGCCGTAGTTCAATGGATAGAACGAGCGCCTCCTAAGCGCTAGATACAGGTTCGATTCCTGTCGGCGGGACCACAGAATGGTTCATGGCAGTCCGCCAACGTCCTTCCATCCCCTGTAAATCAAGGCTTTCAGCCGATACGGCGTTCGCCGCAGTTCGCCTTTGGCCGTTTGCATCCGTCACTTTTTGGGGCATTCTTCGGGGCATCTCCGAATGCCCTGTTTTCAGTGCCCCTAACGCGATGCCCCGCACGGTCGAGCCCCTAACCGATACCAAAATCCGTAACGCCAAGCCGCGCGAGAAGGCCTATAAGGTTTCGACGGTGGAGGCCTCTACATCGAGATAATGCCCGATGGCCGGAAGCTCTGGCGCTTCAAGTATGTACGGCATTCCGGCAGCGAGAGCCGGCTCGGCTTCGGTGTGTACCCGGGCGTGACCTTGGCGCAGGCTAGGTCGCAGCGCGAGACCGCGCGCGCCATCGTCGGGCGATCCTGGGGCCGTGAAGCAGGAAGAACGCCGCGCCGCGCGCATTGCCGTGGGGAACTCGTTCGAGGCCGTGGGGCGAGACTGGCACGCCACTCAGAAGAGTAGCTGGAACGAGGTCTACGCCGGCAAGGTGCTGGCCTCGCTGGAGAACGACGTCTTCCCGGTGCTGGGCATCACGCCTATCGCGGACATCAAGGCGTCGGCCGTCCTGGACCTTCTCAGGAAGGTGGGGGCCCGCGGCGTCCGCGATACGACGAAGCGCATCCTGCAGCGTATGCGCGCGGTGTTCCAGTACGGGATCATCTACGGCCTGTGCGACCGCAACCCGGCGGCGGACATCGATAGCGCCGCAGCGCTCAGGTCAGAGCCGGTCCAGCACCAGGCGCGCGTCTCGCATCTCGAGTTGCCGCACCTGCTGCGAGACATTGATGCATACGAGGGTGACGCCGTAACCCGCCTGGCGCTCCAGTTCATGACGCTGACGTTCGTGCGCACCACTGAGATGATCCAGGCGCGCTGGGGCGAGATCGATGAGGCCAAGGCCGAATGGCGCATCCCGGCCGAACGGATGAAGATGCGCGACCCACACATCGTGCCGCTGTCGACGCAGGCGCTGGCCGTGCTGGCGGAGCTCCGCGAAATCACTGGCCACCGCGACTTCCTGTTCTACAGCCCGCGGGGCAAAACCGGCCACATCAGCAACAACACGATGCTCTATGCGCTGTACCGGATGGGATATCACTCCCGGATGACGGGGCACGGCTTTCGTGGGGTGGCCTCGACCGCGCTCAATGAGCTAGGGTTCCGGCCAGACATGATCGAGCGCCAGTTGGGGCATGTGGAGCGCAACAAGGTCCGAGCCGCTTACAATCACGCCTAGTATTTGGCCGCGCGCCGGCAAATGATGCAGGCGTGGGCCGATCACCTCGCAGTGCTTCTAATGACGGTTTGCAGTGAGATCCATGGTGTTGGGCGCCAAACCATGTCCGTCAATGATGGATTCAATAGAAGCGGGTAGGCCACGGCAAAGGAAACGTCGTGCGGCGTACACGTAACACTAACAGCATGCTTGGCTGCTCTTCGAGATAAGATTCCCCCACTCGAGTGCTGAACTTTTTTACCAAGATTGCCCCTGATTGCTCCTCTATGAACCACGCAGTCCCTACAGAAACCAATGGCGGCATAGGCACCATCTCGATGATCACTGCGGTGCTTGGTGATCTGATCTCCGGCGAGGCCTTTCTTTTGAGAATGCAAGAAGAGCTCTCCAAGATCGATTGCCAGAACTTCGAAATGATATTCGTTTTTGATGGTAGTCTATGGTCTACCATGCCCGCCTTGCAGGGGTTCAAGCATCGGTATCCGAGTGCAACGTTTCTCTACACATCGCGCCAGCAATATCTGCCATCAGAGTTGTTTAACCTAGGGTTAAAGCGGGCGACGGGAAGATTTATGCTATTCAGTCGCCCAACGATGTCAATCAATTCTGATGTAATGAAGAGATTGATCAATTTGGCGCAGGAAGATAAGGATGGTAAGAGTATCCATTTTATTCTTTCCAACGATCGACTACAGCGGTGTGGGTTACCTCATGCCCCTAATAGCCACATCTTGCATACGCTGCTTTCGACGGCTGATATCGCCTCAGTCGCCGATTCGCTAATTCCAAGGGCCTTGCTGGAAAATGTTGGCGGCTTCGACAGCTCTCCGATACTGCAACAGTCGGCAGAGTGGGCGATGCTAACACGTCTGACAGCCAACAGCCCGATGACGGTAGAAACAGGCGATCATATACACGCTGATCACGATTTTGGGCTTTATTCCATTTACGGTCGTGTGTATCCCGCATCGGAAGACGTTCGTCAGAGGTATGTTTCTAAACAGCCATGGCTTGATGCCGTCACTCCGTCTACATCTTTTGACCAAGCATTGGTGTTGCAAGATTTGCCGACCAATGAACGAGCCTATCACCTGAGGCAAATCGATCTTTTCAGTAACAAAAATCTCGTTCAGACCACGGCATCATTCCCGCTCGCGGATTGTCCTATAAAAGTTGTCGTTACCGGTGGAGTTTGGGGATACCATCACAATCGGCTATGTTTTTTTAATTATTTAGATCATCTTGCCGGGGCTTCGGTGGCTAGCTATAAGTCTATTTTTGATCATACGGCCAAGAAATCCGACTTTTACGGAAGCGATATTGTTTTCCTGTCTCGAACCAAAGTCGAGAATATTCACAATATTCTTAAGTGGTGCGACGAGCTTAAGATCCCGACGGTCTACATGATAGATGACAACTGGTTCTCAGTTGCAAAAGACTGGCCTGAGCAATATGGTGAGGCGTTTGGCGAGCACTCAGAGTATTTCAGGAATTTTATAGCAGGTATTGTGGGTGCTGACTACGTGCTTACCTACAATAAGCATCTGATGGAAGATCTGTCGCCCTATAATAATAATATCCTTTCCCTCCCCAATAGCGTTGATCTGGATCAATTCGAAAAGACGCCACGTCCGAATTCACAATCACGATTTCTGATTGGCTATTCCGGATCCCCGCGCTATACCGACGAGCCATTTCAGGCGCTAGGAATGATTGGGCGCGAGCGCCGTGATGTCGATATTCTCTTATCCGGCACCGTATTGCCTAATCAAGCGAGCTATTTGGATGGTTGCCGGGTCATCCGTCGACCACATATGTCCTATTCCAACTATGCTCGTGAATTGAGAAAATTAGGGGTTGATTTATTAGTTGCGCCGCTAGACAGTTCCCGCACCTCCGCTTCGAAGTGCCCTAACAAATATCTAGAAATAACGGCACTCGGCGCCGTTGGTATCTATTCTGATGTGGAGCCGTATCGGTGGTTTATTAAAGACCAAGAGAATGGATTCCTCGTCAACGGTCCGGAAACCGCATTGGACTGGTACGGTTGCATAAAATCAGCATTGGATCATGCTAAGTTGTCTCGAATGTACTCCGCGGCTCGGGATGACGTTGCAAAGCACTATACCGTTCCAGTTGTTGCTAAACCGTTTATCGAAATGGTCAAGCGTGTTATCGCAGAAGGTAAAAAGAAATGCTAAATGTCGCGCTGATTTCTCATTCTCCGCATATGACCGGCGCGGAGCGAATGCTGACCAATTTGGCGATTCTCCTTAAGCAGCACGTTGACTATGAGCCGATTGTTCTGATCCCAAATCCTTCGCATGGAAAAATGACGGAGGTCCTGGCTCAGCACGGGATAATGTGGTGCGAGGTTCCATCGATGAAATGGTATATCGCTCAGCAGGCGCATGATGTTCCGGCTTATGTGAGTCAGTTGCTTCCAAGAGCGGAAGAATATGCAGAGGCTCTACGGCTCATTCAAGCCGATATTGCTATCGTTAACACTCTTACGAATCTTGAGGGTGCACTTGGGTGCTTTGAGGCAAATTTGCCCTATGTACTTTGGGCACATGGCGTGATTGACTCAAGTATGAGTGCCGGGACTCCGGCAGTACGCGCGTCATTTGACAAAGTCGCTCTTAATCTGGCATCGCATATTGTCACGTGCTCAGAGTGGACGTCAGCGTTCTTTCAAGACCTGGTTCCTCACAAACCGGTACAGACGATTCACAACTGGACCGACATGCGAGCCGACGGTGAGGTCCAGAGGCGGCCCGCTACCTTTTGCGCGCTCTCAACACTAGAACCTCACAAAGGCATCGATATATTGATCGAGGCCGCCGCCATACTCAAGGAGCAGGGTCTGCCAGTCAAGGTGGAACTCTACGCTGCGGGACACAGCGAGAAGCAACTTAGAGGGCTTACGTCTCAACTGGGCGTCGACGATGTTGTGGAGTTCCGTGGGCGCGTCTCTGATGTGCAACGCGTATATCAGAGCTGCACCGCAACGATAATGCCTTCATTTGTTGAGCCGTTCGGAATGGTTGCGATTGAATCAATGTCTGTTGGGACGCCTGTCATCGCCTCGGCTGCCGGCGGCTTAACAGAGATCATTGAGGACGGCATTAGCGGAATTTTGGTGCCCCCTGGCGATGCTGTAGCCCTCGCAGGGGCAATGCGTAAGGTTTTCGAAGACGAGGTGTTGCACAAAAAGTTGGTAAGCGGTGGAAAGCAGCGTGTTTCAACGTTCTTTGCTGCGAGTAGAGCGATTGACGATTTTTCTCAAGTGCTTGGCAAGATTTCTAAAATCACATCTCCATATCGAGATGAAGCGCGTTTTTTAATTGATTTGCTATATTTGCTGAAGAGTAAAGCTTCGAGTGGTGTCCATGCTACGACCCCGGCCCCTACAGTGTTGCTGATAGAAAATCAGATGGCATATGTGCCATTTTCTCCAATAGCGGAGCAAAAGGCGCATAGTCGAGCGGTGGCTAAGCAGAGTGAGGATTTGTCGAGCATCCCGTTTCATTGGTACAGCTTTGTTTCTCAGGCGAATGTTGGCTGGTATGGTGTGGAGTTTTCTGCAATCTACGAGCCTTTTGCGCAAGGTGCTGAGATCCTCGTGGAGGTGGTAAAGAATGGAGGCATCGCGGCGCAAGCACTAGTCACCATCGAGAGCATCCGACCCCAAACGACATGTGCCGCTCGCTGGCCTGCAAGGCTCGATATTCGGGAGAATGACAAGGTCGATATCCGATTCTCCTGCAGGAATATGATTAAGTCCCTCAGACTGTTGGAATGGAACGATGGAAACTTCGCGTACCCCGTCGGTTCGCTAATGATCGAAAACGGGTATCTGAGTGAGGCCCCACTAAGTCCCTTGCCTCGTAACGACTCTAGAAGGCTCCCCAGCCATCTTAGGATTTTGAAGAGGCTGGGGGGCGTTGTCAGAACTTCGTGAGAGAGAATACCTGCCTTAGGTCGGCGAAATAGGCTTCGTCCACGCCCGTGGGCAGGATCTCATCTAACAAGGCGTCGAATTGTAGTAGTTCCTCTTCAGATGCGCCTCGGATGCTGAGTTCAAATCTGAAATTTCCGCGTGCCTTTCGTTTGTCTTTCCAGACATGTAAATTTGCGCCGAGCTTTTCTGCTATGTCTTGAAGATCGAAGGGGCTATATAGATATTTGTCTCCGGCGCCAAATTGGGCAAGGAAATCTGCGTTCCGACGTTCTGAGCCACATCTCTGGTCTATATATATATCTAAATAATGAAGCTGATCCTTCAGTTCATTAGATATTTTTGCTTCGCGCCGAAAGACCTTGGTTAGAGTTTGAAAATAGACGTAAGCATCAAGGCAAGGCTCACAGAAAATCATGACTCCGGGGGAGTCCAACTTTCCGTAGAGGCGTGCCAGCGCATCCTCGTAGTGGAGAATATGGTGCAGAACGGAGTGGGATTGAATTACGTTGAAAGCTCCGTCCTTTACGTGAATATCGTCTTTATTTGGGTCTAGTAAGGCAGCAACGAAATTGTTCGCTTCCCATTTCTTGAAATTATCTTCAAGCCGTGATACCAGTTGCGGAAAAATATCGGTTGCTGTATAAAATTTCGGGCACACATTTCTTGCTGTTCCGTATGCAAGTTGCCCAAACCCAGCTCCGACTTCTAGAATTCTAAGGTCATCTAAATTTATTCCGGTGCTTTGGAATATTGGGAGGTGAAATTGCCTGAAATATCTGATGATCCAGTCGTTTTCGGCTTCACTTATCTGATGCTCAACATCCGGCTCCGTTTCCTGTAGATCAATGGTAGAAAGAGCCGGCTGTAGACCGGGCACCAGTGGGCGACAAGTGATTTGCTGCCAGATTTCTCCGCTCATATTGATCCTCAATTAATACTTTGCCAGTTAGTATTCTGAGTAATAACGGGCGTGTTTGATCAGGCTCGTGTCGTGCCGCCTGTTAGGCGCCAAATAAAATGCTCATAACAGAGGCTGTATCCTTCGCCAGCGTTTCCTCAACTGTGGCCGCAGATTTGCTGCTTTGGACCTGTAGCGGAGTGCCTTAGTTCGGGCGACGGGTACGGCTTAGTGTAACTTGCCCGGTGGTGCTTAGCCGACTCGTGCTCAGATTTGCGATGATTAAAGCACGTTGTGGCCGGCGGACAGTACCACTCCAAGCTATTGGATCCCGGTTTTGCCGAGACGACAAGCTGCCGGATCCCGGCAGCCGGATAATCGGCGTTACGATTCGGTGCTCATGCGGCCTCAGCATGCTGTGCAACTGACAACGCCACAGCCACCGGCCGCACCCACACTGGCGTTGCGGACAGCATGATTGCCTCGCCGGTCTCGGCCAGCAGCAGCGTGGTGCCCATCACCTCGGCAATCGCCTGAGCGGCGTCCTGCGGCACCGCGTTGCCGATGCGCTCGCGCCACGCCTGATCGCTCAGTCCGTCCAGTTCCAGGTATTCCTCCGGCTCGATCAGCGACCGGATCGCGGCCAGCTCCAGCGTGGTGAAGGTGCGATGCCAGGTGCCGTCGAGCGCGCGGATGATGGCCACCAGCTTGTCGTTCGCTGCCGGTAGCCGAGGGTCGGCGACTGACCAACGGCCGTTGTCGTGGCCAGCACTGCCGACACTGCGCCGCTCGGCTGATTCCAGCCCACCATGCCGTAATGCCCGCCAGTCAGGTAGCGATCGCCACGCTCGCGCCGCATGCCCGGGCGACGGTCAGCCACCGCGTATGTTATTCCGCGCCGATAAAGGATTTCAGGCGTTCTTATGAATCCTGTCGGCGGGACCACCGGTTCACCTGGCAACAGTTTGCCAAAGTTCTTGCTCCCACGTCATTTTGGCGATTGCGCGGCATCACCGTCCGCGGGTTGCCGCCTTTGGCCGCTGCACAGGCCGGGTTGGATTGCAAGCGGAAAATAATCCGTCCGTTACGACAACGCCATGTCGGACAAAATCCGATACCGGCCATGCTGCCGACTACTGATACTCACTCCGTCAGCTTTGGAGCAGCCATGTCGGACCGGCACATTCACGTTTTGCGAATCGAGGGGCTTCAGTGGGTGGTGGAAAGCGCCTGCGACGGCGAGGGCCGTCTCGTTTTTCCCAGCCGCGAAGCCGCCATTGCGGCCGGCACGGCGAAGGCGCAGCAAGAGCGGGTCGACCTGGTCGTCCACACGCGCGATGGCCGTATCGGCCGGCGCATTTCCTTCGGCGATGGTGGCAGGGATCCGCGCGTGATGCTCGTCAATGCGCGCTCGTCTTCGAAAACAGCTGGATCACCGCCACCCCGGCAATAATCAGCCCGATCCCGACACACGCCGCCAGGTCCGGCACCTGCCGGTACAGCACCACCGCGATCAGCGAGACCAGCACGATTCCCGCGCCGCTCCAGATGGCATAGGCGATGCCGACCGGCACCGTGCGCATCACCAGCATCAGCAGGTAAAAGGCGGCGACGTAGCCGGTGACCACCAGCACGCTGGGCAGCAGCCGGGTAAAACCCTGCGACGCTTTCAGGCTGCTGGTGGCAATGACTTCGGCGACGATGGCGAGGGCGAGCAACAGGTATCCGTTCATGGTGCAGAAAATGGCTGGCCGGCATGGGCCTGAGCCGGCATCTTAGCGTCCCGCGCATGTTGCGCCAAAGCCGCGTCCCTCCCTCGCGGTGGTTGTGCGAGACGGCAATGCGGGATTCAATGTGCCGATCAAAATGAGAACAGGCGGGCGCATGCTGGCCCGCGGCAGGACGGTTGTCCAGGCAGTCGCGGCAGTTTGCCTGACCAGGCCGGCACATGACGATGCCGGCGGCGGGCTTGGGGTAAGGGGAGCGGTATGCAACACACTGGCATCGACGGCGTGGCCGTCCCGGCGCCATCGGCGTCCGGGGACACGGGCATCGCGCCGGACGTCACTCCTTGGCAAGACACGATTGCGGCAGCGGACCAGGCGCTGGAGGAAGCCGCGCGCATCCAGCGCGGCGTGCAGCACAACCTGAAGCTGATGCAGGACGTACGCGCGCTGCGCGAAGAACTGCGCAAGGCCCATGCCGAGGCCGACCGCTACCGCGGCATGCACGCGCGGGTGGTCGTGGGCATGCGCCAGCTCGAAGAAGAACACGCAAGCGCCGTCAGCCAGCTGCATGCCGACAACGAGATGCTGCGGGTGCGGCACCGGGTCTACCGGCTGCTGGCCGAGCACTACGCGCGCGTGGCGCTGCGGCTTGACGCGGAGACCTTTGCCGGCAACCGCGACCGCGTGCTGCAGCACATCCTGTTCCAGCGCCGCAAGGGCGTGCCGCCCGAAGACATCGGCCTGTCCGACCTGGCTTTCCTGCTGCTGTAGCGCGCCGGCGCGGCCGTCAGGCCGTGCGCCGGCGCAGCACGTGGTAGGCGAGCACGCCGCCCACCACGCCCCAGAACGCCGAGCCGATGCCCGCCAGGGTCATGCCCGAGGCCGTGATCATGAAGGTCAGCAGGGCGGCTTCGCGCTCGGCCGGGACCTGCATGGCGACGGTCAGGCCGTTGGCGATCGAGCCCATCAGCGCGAACGCGGTCACGCCCACCACCAGCGCCTGCGGGAAGGCGGCGAACAGCGCGGCGATGCTGGCGGCCAGCGTGCCCGCGACCAGGTAGCCGACGCCGCAGACCACCGCCGCGGTATAGCGGCGGTGGCGGTCGGGATCGGCCTGCGGGCCGGTGCAGATCGCCGCGGTGATGGCCGCCAGGTTGATGCCGTGCGAGCCGAACGGCGCCAGCGCGGCCGAGGCCAGCCCGGTGACGGTGATCAGCCGCGAGGCCGGCACGTGGTAGCCATCGGCCTGCAGTACCGCCAGCCCGGGAATGTTCTGCGACGCCAGCGCGACGATGAACAAGGGGATGGCCAGGCTGATAAAGGCCGGCATCGAGAACGCCGGCGTGGTCCACACCGGCACCGCCAGCTCCAGCCGCACGCCCGAGAAGTCGAGCCGCCCCAATGCTCCTGCCACCACCACGCCGGCCAGCAGCACCCCCGGTACCGCATAGGCCGGCCACAGCCGCCGCCCCAGCAGGAAGGCGGCGAACATCGCCAGCAGCAGCACGGTCTGGTGCTGCGCCTGCACGAACACGTCCACGCTGATGCGGAACAGGATGCCGGCCAGCAGCGCCGAGGCAATGCTGGCCGGCAGGGCGCGCATCAGCTTGTCGAACCAGCCGGTCATGCCGGCCGCCGTCATCAGCAGCGCGGCCAGCAGGAAGGCGCCGATCGCTTCGGCGTAGGGCACGCCGGGCAGGCTGGCGATCAGCAGCGCCGCGCCCGGCGTGGACCATGCCACCACGACCGGCACGCGCAATGCCAGCGACAGGCCGATGGTGGTGATGCCCATGCCGATCGACAGCGCCCAGATCCACGACGAGATCTGCGCGTCGCTCAGGTGGGCCGCGTGTCCCGCCTGGATCATCAGCACCAGCGAACTGGTGTAGCCGGTCAGCGTGGCGACCAGCCCGGCGACGAGCGCCGACACGGACAGGTCGGAAAATTTCAGGGCAGCGGTGGTCATGGGACGGGCGGCAGGCACTTGGGTACGGCCGCCATCTTCGCATGAGTGCCTGGTCCGTACCAATTTGGCCGGCTAGGCCCGGGCGGGGCGCGGGCGGCGCCGTTGACGGGGCTTTCCCTTACGGACTTGTCCGACTGGAGCGGGCCGTGGGCCGTTGTTATGCTGGTTTCGTGCCTTGCGAGCAGGGCACCGAGGAGAGACTCTTGGGCCCGCAGTGCGCGGGCCCTTCTTTTTTGCCCCGCCGGCTCGCGCTGCCGGTCGTCTACAATGCGGGCTGCCGCCGGGCGCGCCCGCGCCGCCGGCCCGTCCCTTCTTCCCTCGCTGTCTCGTCTTCCTTCCCATGGCCCTGTTTTCCATTACCGACGCCCAGCTTGCCTTCGGGCACGTGGCCCTGCTCGACCACACCGACTTTTCGCTGGAGGCCGGCGAGCGCGTGGGGCTGATCGGTCGCAACGGTTCGGGCAAGTCGTCGCTGCTGAAGATCGTGGCCGGGCTGGCGGCGCCGGATGACGGGCTGATTGCCCGCCAGAGCGGCGTGACCAGCGCCTACGTGCCGCAGGAGCCGCAGTTCGCGCCCGGCATCACCGTGTTCGACGCGGTGTCGCAGGGCATGGGCGACGCGCACGACCTGCTGGTCCGCTACGAGGCCGCCGCCGATCGCGTCGCCGAGCACCACGACGACGAAGCGGCGCTGGCCGAGCTGCATCGGCTGCAGTCCGAACTCGACGCGGCCGACGCGTGGCAGCTGCGCACCCGCGTGGAAACCACGCTGGCGCGTCTGGGGCTGGATTCGCACACACGCGTCGACGCGCTCTCCGGCGGCCTGCAGAAGCGCGTCGCGCTGGCGCAGGCGCTGGTGGCCGAGCCGGACATCCTGCTGCTCGACGAGCCCACCAACCACCTCGACGTCGAGGCGATCCGCTGGCTCGAAGACCTGCTGCTGCAATTCCGCGGCAGCGTGCTGCTGATCACCCACGACCGCGCCTTCCTCGATCGCGTCGCCACGCGCATCGTCGAACTGGACCGCGGGCGGCTGGTGTCCTTTCCCGGCAACTTCGCCGCCTACCAGGCGCGCAAGGAAGAGATGCTGGCGGCCGAGCAGGTCGAGCAGGCAAAGTTCGACAAGCTGCTGGCGCAGGAAGAAGTGTGGATCCGCAAGGGCGTGGAAGCGCGCCGCACGCGCAGCGTGTCGCGCATCCAGCGGCTGGTGACGATGCGCAACGAGCGTGCCGCGCGCCGCGAGGTGCAGGGCAACGTGAAGCTGGAGGTGTCGCAGGCCGACCGCTCGGGCAAGATCGTGGCCGAGCTGACCGATGTCAGCAAGGCGTATGGCGACAAGGTGGTGGTACGCGACTTCACCGCCACCATCATGCGCGGCGACAAGGTCGGCCTGATCGGCCCCAACGGCGCCGGCAAGACCACGCTGCTGCGGCTGATCCTGGGCGAGCTGGCGCCGGACAGCGGCACCGTGCGCAATGGCAGCAACCTGCAGGTGGCGTACTTCGACCAGATGCGCACCGCGCTGGACCTGGAGCGCTCGCTGGCCGACACCATCAGCCCGGGCAGCGACTGGGTCGAGGTCAACGGCCAGCGCAAGCACGTGATGAGCTACCTGGGCGACTTCCTGTTCGCGCCGGAGCGCGCGCGCTCGCCGGTCAGGTCGCTGTCGGGCGGCGAGCGCAACCGGCTGCTGCTGGCGCGCCTGTTCGCGCGGCCGGCCAATGTGCTGGTGCTGGACGAGCCCACCAACGACCTCGACATCGACACGCTGGAACTGCTGGAAGAACTGCTGCAGGACTACAGCGGCACCGTGTTCCTGGTGTCGCACGACCGCGCGTTCCTGGACAACGTGGTGACCTCGACGCTGGCCGCCGAAGGCGACGGCGTCTGGCGTGAATCGGTGGGCGGGTATTCGGACTGGGTCGAGCAGTCGGCCCGCAGCGCCGCGCTGCAGGCGGCGCGCAAGCCCGCGGAGCAGAAGGCGGCGGAGCCGGCCAAGGGCAAGGATTCGCGCGAGGCGCGCGGGGCCAACCGCACCGTCAAGCTGTCGTACAAGGAGCAGCGCGAACTGGATGGGCTGCCTGAGCGCATTGCCGCGCTGGAAACCGAGCAGAAGACGATCTCGGCGCAGCTGGCGGATGGCTCGCTCTATGTCAGCGATGCCGCCAAGGCCGCGTTGCTGGGGACGCGGCATGACGAGATCGAGATGGAGTTGCTGGAGGCGCTGGAGCGGTGGGAGGTGCTGGAGGCTAAGTCGAAGGGGGAGGGGGTGTGAAGACGGCTGCGGGTGCCTGAGAGCCATCTGAGGGCCTCTCGCCCGCTGCGGGTTTGCTCCCTCTCCCGCGCGCGGGAGAGGGAGTACACAGTCAGCCAGGGTAAGACGTGTCAGGTGTGAAGCTCACCCACACCACGCCAGCACCATATTGGTCAGATCGACCACAAACGTAGGCCGCAGATACCCCACGAACCCAAGCGCCAGCACCCCGGCCAGCACCGCCAGCCCGGCCGTTTTCGCCATGCGCGCCTGGGTCGTGCGCATCACGCCGCCGCCGGTTGCGCCCGCACCAGCGCCTGCTCGCGGATCGGCAGGTTGACCAGCGCCGCCAGCACGCCCAGCCCGATCGCGATCATCCACACCGTGTTGTAGCCGCCGGTGCGGTCATACAGGTAGCCGCCCAGCCATGCGCCCAGGAAGCTGCCGATCTGGTGCGAAAAGAACACCACGCCCGACAGCATCGACAGGTATTTCACCCCGAACACCTGCGCGATGATGCCGTTGGTCAGCGGCACCGTCGACAGCCACAGGAAGCCCATCACCGCCGCGAATACCCAGGTGCTGGCCACCGTCAGCGGCAGCAGCAGGTAGGCGGCGATCACCACCGAGCGCGCCAGGTAGATGGCCGCCAGCAGGTAGCGCTTGGGCAGGCGCTGGCCCATCGCGCCCGCCGTGTACGTGCCGAACACATTGAACAGCCCGATCAGCGCCAGCGCCACCACGGCCACCTTGGGATCGGTCAGGCCCTGGTCCTTCAGGTACGGCGCCAGGTGCACGCCGATAAAGACCACCTGGAAGCCGCACACGAAATAGCCCAGCGTCAGCAGCTGGAAGTTGCGGTTGCCGAAGGCTTCATGGATGGCCTGGCCGATGGTCTGGTGCTGGCCGCCGGTGGGTGCCGCCTCGCGCGGCTCGCGCAGGGTCAGCGCCAGCGGCAGCATCACGCAGGCCATCAGCGCCATCACGTACAGCGCGTTCTGCCAGCCCAGGCCCGAGATCAGCCCCTGTTCCACCGGGATCATCAGGAACTGGCCGAACGAGCCCGCCGCGGCGGCGATGCCCATGGCCCAGACCCGCTTTTCCGGGCTGGCCACGCGGCCGATCACGCCGTAGACGATGCTGTAGGTGGTGCCGGACTGGGCGATGCCGATCATCACGCCGGCACCGGTGGCGAAGGCGGTGCCGCTGGTCGCCAGCGCCATCACCACCAGCCCGGCCACGTACAGCGCCACGCCCAGCAGCATGATGCGCAGCGCTCCGTACTTGTCGGCCAGCGCCCCGGCAAAGGGCTGGCTGGCGCCCCACATCAGGTTCTGCAGCGCCAGCGCGAAGGCGAAGGTCTCGCGGTTCCAGCCGTGCGCCTGCGTGATCGGCAGGTTGAACAGGCCGAAGCCGTGCCGGATGCCCATCGAAAGCGTGACCAGCAAGCCACCGCACACAAGCACGGTGGTCAGGGAGAGTTGTCGGTTCTGCATGTCTTGGCTCGGTGTGCGGCGGCCGCGCCGGGTGCGGCGGCGCCGACAGGATGGTCTGTGCTTGTTGTTTTACCGCGCCGGAACGGCAATCAGGCTTGCCGGGGCCGGGTGGTGGGCAGTTTACTCCGGCTCGGGAAAACGCGTACGGCGCCGCCGGCGGTGGCGGCGTCCCGGCAAAAAGTGCCGGCGGCCCGGCAAGGCGGGGTCGCCGCAGCCAGCGAGGGCACTAGCCTTTTCCGCGGGATTGGCGCCGCGCGCTTCCATTACAATGCAGTGCCCGGTGCCCCGTCGCGTGCACAGTTGTGCGCCTCGCGGCAGCCGGACCATCACTTTCGTAGCGACTCCATGGCGAGCAAAACCAGTCAGTACAGCGAATCTTCCATCCGGGTCCTGAAGGGCCTGGAGCCGGTCAAGCAGCGCCCCGGCATGTACACCCGGACCGACAACCCCCTGCATATCGTGCAGGAGGTGATCGACAACGCCTCGGACGAGGCCCTCGGCGGCCACGGCTCCGAGATCCTGGTGACCCTGCATCGCGACGGCAGCCTCAGCGTGGAAGACGACGGCCGCGGCATCCCGGTGGGGATCCACCCGGAAGAGGGCGTGCCGGTGGTCGAGATCGTGTTTACCCGGCTGCATGCCGGCGGCAAGTTCGACAAGGGCAAGGGCGGCGCCTATGCGTTTTCGGGCGGCCTGCATGGCGTCGGCGTGTCGGTGACCAATGCCTTGTCGACGCAGCTGGACGTGACCGTCTGGCGCGACGGCATGTGCTCGACGCTGACCTTCTCCGGCGGCGACGTGACCGTGCCGCTGGCGTCGCGCAAGATCGAGCGCGGCGAGAAGAAGAGCGGGACCCGCGTGCAGGTGTGGCCGGACGCCAAGTATTTCGACTCGGCCGCGATCCCGCTGGCCGAGCTGCAGCGCCTGCTGCGCAGCAAGGCGGTGCTGCTGCCGGGCGTCAAGGTCACGCTGGTGACCGAGAAGACCGGCGAGCGCCAGACCTGGCAGTACGACCAGGGCCTGAAGGGCTACCTGGTCGAGGCGCTGGCGCAGGGCAGCGCTCAGGGGCCAGATCGCGAGCTGGTGATCCCGATGTTCGAGGGCGAGCACTTTGCCGACCCCGACGCCAACCCCGGCGAGGAAGGCTTTGCCGACGGCGAAGGCGCGTCGTGGGTGGTGGCGTGGACCGAGGACGGCGCGCCGGTGCGCGAGTCCTACGTCAACCTGATCCCCACGCCGGCCGGCGGCACGCATGAGTCCGGCCTGCGCGAGGGGCTGTTCCAGGCGGTCAAGAGCTTTATCGAGATGCACGCGCTGCAGCCCAAGGGCGTCAAGCTGATGAGCGAAGACGTGTTCGCGCGCGCCTCGTTCGTGCTGTCGGCCAAGGTGCTGGACCCGCAGTTCCAGGGCCAGATCAAGGAACGCCTGAACAGCCGCGACGCGGTGCGGCTGGTGTCGACCTTCAGCCGCCCGGCGCTGGAGCTGTGGCTGAACCACCATGTCGAGTACGGCAAGAAGCTGGCCGAGCTGGTGATCCGCCAGGCCCAGGCGCGCACGCGCGCGGCGCAGAAGGTCGAGAAGAAGAAGGGCTCCGGCGTCGCCGTGCTGCCCGGCAAGCTGACCGACTGCGAATCCACCGACGTGACCCGCAACGAGCTGTTCCTGGTCGAGGGCGACTCCGCCGGCGGCTCGGCCAAGATGGGCCGCGACAAGGAATTCCAGGCCATCCTGCCGCTGCGCGGCAAGGTGCTGAACACCTGGGAGACCGAGCGCGACCGCCTCTTCGCCAACAACGAGGTGCACGACATCGCCGTGGCGATCGGCGTGGACCCGCACGGCGCCAACGACGAGCCCGACCTGTCCAACCTGCGCTACGGCAAGATCTGCATCCTGTCCGATGCCGACGTCGACGGCGCGCATATCCAGGTGCTGCTGCTGACGCTGTTCTTCCGGCACTTCCCCAAGCTGATCGAGACCGGCAACGTCTATGTGGCGCGCCCGCCGCTGTTCCGCGTCGATGCCCCGGCGCGCGGCAAGAAGCCGGCGCAGAAGCTGTACGCGCTCGACGAAGGCGAGCTGCTGGCCATCCAGGACAAGCTGCTCAAGGACGGCGTCAAGGAAAACTCGTGGCAGATCTCGCGCTTCAAGGGCCTGGGCGAAATGAGCGCCGAGCAGCTGTGGGAAACCACCATGAACCCCGACACGCGGCGCCTGCTGCCGGTGATGCTGGGCGAATACGACCTGCCGCAGACCGTCGAGATGATGAACATGCTGATGGGCAAGGGCGAGGCCGCGCAGCGCCGCAGCTGGCTGGAAGAGAAGGGCAACGAGGTCGAGGCCGATATCTGAGGCCGCGGCCACCGCGCCGGTCCGCCGCGTTTGGCGCATAATGCCGGCTCCGGCCTGCCGCACCCTGGAACGCACGATGACGACGAGACCCTCCGGCAAACTCAGGCGCAACCTCGCAGCCACGCTGCTGGCGCTGGCGGGGCTCGCCTGCGTGCCGGCGGCGCATGCCGAACTGTGGGGGTATATCGACGCCGACGGCGTGGCGCACTTTGCCGACCAGAAGCTCGATGCGCGCTACAAGCTGTTCATGAAGGACGGCGGCAAGCTCGACAGCGCGCGGCTGACCGTGCGGCGCGGCACCCCACCCGCTGGCGGGTCCGACATCGATCTCGAGCAGCACAAGCTGTACCGCTACGTCGTCAACCATCCCAATATCAAGACCGTCGAGCCGCTGATCCACCAGATCGCCGGCAAGCAGGATGTCGATCCTGCGCTGGTCAAGGCGGTGATGGCGGTGGAGTCCGGCTTCAACCCGGCGGCGGTGTCGCCCAAGGGCGCGATCGGGCTGATGCAGGTGATTCCCGACACCGGCGCGCGCTTTGGCGTGGCCGCCGATGCGCGCCGCACCATCGAGCAGAAGCTGGCCGATCCGCGCACCAACATCACCGCCGGCGTGCGCTACCTGAGCTGGCTGATGCAGCAGTTCCCCAACAACCTCGAGCTGGTGCTGGCGGCGTACAACGCCGGCGAGGGCGCGGTGCAGCGCTACAACAACCGCATTCCGCCCTATCCGGAGACCCGGCAGTATGTCAGCACCGTGCTGCAGTTCTACCGGCTGTACCAGCCGCAGCAGGGCGTGGTGCTCAAGCACGCCAGCGCCAGTGCCGGCAGCGGTGCCGCCGACGACGGCCCGCGCGTGAAGATGGTGATCGGCGCGCGCCGGCCTATGCCCTGAGCGGCACCCACGAATCACAAGCAACCCGGTGAGCCCGGCCGTTGAAGTCCAACGCGTGGCGCGCCGAATCCTTGCCTATCCATGGAACAACAAGACATCACGTTTCAACCTGAAGAGCCGGCCGATTCGCTGACGCTGGCGCGCTACGCCGAACGCGCCTACCTGGACTACGCCGTCAGCGTGGTCAAGGGCCGCGCGCTGCCCGAGGTGGCCGACGGCCAGAAGCCGGTGCAGCGGCGCATCCTGTTCGCGATGCACGAAATGGGGCTGCGCGCCGACGCCAAGCCGGTCAAGTCCGCGCGCGTGGTCGGCGACGTGCTGGGCAAGTTCCACCCGCACGGCGACCAGTCCGCCTATGACGCGCTAGTGCGGCTGGCGCAGGACTTCTCGCTGCGCTACCCGCTGATCGACGGCCAGGGCAACTTCGGCTCGCGCGACGGCGACGGCGCCGCGGCGATGCGCTACACCGAAGCGCGCCTGACGCCGATCTCGCGGCTGCTGCTCGACGAGATCGACGAAGGCACGGTCGATTTCATCCCCAACTACGACGGCTCGATGCAGGAGCCGAAGCTGCTGCCGGCGCGGCTGCCGTTCGTGCTGCTCAACGGCGCCTCGGGCATCGCGGTGGGCATGGCGACCGAGATCCCGCCGCACAACCTGCGCGAGGTCGCCGCCGCCACCGTGGCGATGATCCGCAACCCGAATATCTCGCTGGCCGAGCTGCTGGCGCTGATGCCGGGGCCGGACTATCCCGGCGGCGGCCAGATCATCTCGCCCGCATCGGATATCGCGCAGATCTACGAGAACGGCCGCGGCAGCCTGAAGGTGCGCGCGCGCTGGACCATCGAGGAAATGGCGCGCGGCCAGTGGCAACTGGTGGTGACCGAGCTGCCGCCGAATACGTCGGCGCAGAAGGTGCTGGAAGAGATCGAGGAAATCACCAACCCGAAGATCAAGACCGGCAAGAAGGCGCTGACGCCGGACCAGCAGCAGCTCAAGGCCACCGTGCTGGCGGTGCTCGACGCGGTGCGCGATGAATCGGGCAAGGACGCGCCGGTGCGGCTGGTGTTCGAGCCCAAGAGCAAGAACGTGGGCCAGCAGGAGTTCATCCAGACGCTGCTGGCGCATACCAGCCTGGAGTCCGGCGCGCCGATCAACCTGGTGATGATCGGCACCGACGGCCGTCCGCGCCAGAAAGGCCTGCGCGAGATCCTGGGCGAGTGGATCGCGTTCCGCTTCGACACCGTCACGCGCCGCACGCGCCATCGCCTGGGCAAGGTCGAGGACCGCATCCATATCCTCGAAGGCCGGATGCTGGTGCTGCTCAATATCGACGAGGTGATCCGCATCATCCGCGAGAGCGACGAGCCCAAGCCCGCGCTGATCGAGGCCTTCGGCCTGAGCGACCGCCAGGCCGAGGACATCCTGGAAATCCGGCTGCGCCAGCTGGCGCGCCTGGAAGCGATCCGGATCGAGAAGGAACTGAAGGAGCTGCGCGAGGAGCAGGCCGAGCTGGACGTGCTGCTCAAGTCCGAGACCATGATGCGCCGCCGCATCATCAAGGAGATCGAGACCGATGCCAAGCAGTACAGCCCGGAAGACAAGGACCCGCGCCGCACGCTGATCCAGGAAGAGCGCCGCGCCGCCGCCGAAGTGCGCGTGATCGACGAGCCGGTGACGGTGGTGATGTCGCAGAAGGGCTGGGTGCGCACGCGCCAGGGCCATGGCCACGATCCGCAGCAGTTCACCTTCAAGGCGGGCGATGCGCTCTACAACACCTTCGACTGCCGCACCGTCGACGTGCTGCTGGTGTTCGGCACCAACGGCCGGGTCTATTCGGTGCCGGTGTCCGCCCTGCCGGGCGGGCGCGGCGACGGGGTGCCCATCACCACGCTGATCGAGCTGCAATCGGGCAGCCAGGTGGCGCACACCTTTGCCGGCAGTGCCGAGCAGCGCATGCTGATCGCCACCGCGGGCGGCAACGGCTTCCAGACCCGGGTGGGCGACATGATCAGCCGGCAGAAGGGCGGCAAGTCGTTCCTGACGCTCGATGACGGCGACACCCCGCTGGCACCGGCACCGCTGGGCGACGAGGCCACCCATGCCGCCTGCCTGTCCGGCAACGGCCGCCTGCTGCTGGTGGCGCTGGATGAAGTGAAGGTACTGTCCGCCGGCGGGCGCGGCGTGATCCTGATGGAGCTGGAGCCGAAGGAGAAGCTGCTGCAGGCGATTGCTGTCGGCGCGCCTGGCCTGGTGCTGTCCGGCGCGGGCCGCGGCGGCAAGCCGTCGTCGCAGAAGCTGGCCGGGCAGTCGCTGCTGCCGTACGTGGGCAAGCGCGCGCGCAAGGGCAAGGCGATCGAGGCCAAGCTGAAGGAGCCGAGGATCGACCCGGTGCGGGTGGAGATGCCGGCAGGCAACTGAGTGGCCCGCGGGTTTGCTCCCCTCTCCCGCCTGCGGGAGAGGGAGCCCCCAATCCGGCGGGCAACGTCTCAATCCACCCCCACGAACCCCCCAGTCTGATGCGCCCACAGCCGCGCATACAACCCCCCGTGCGCCAGCAATTGCGCATGCGTGCCGCTCTCCACGATATGCCCGTTGTCCAGCACCACCAGCCGGTCCATCCGCGCGATGGTCGAGAGCCGGTGCGCGATCGCGATCACGGTCTTGCCCTGCATCAGCGTTTCCAGGCTTTCCTGGATCGCGGCTTCCACTTCGGAGTCCAGCGCCGAGGTGGCTTCGTCCAGGATCAGGATCGGCGCGTTCTTCAGCAGCACGCGCGCGATCGCGATGCGCTGGCGCTGGCCGCCTGACAGCTTCACGCCGCGCTCGCCGACCTGCGCCTCCAGCCCGGTGTTGCCGTGGGCATCGACCAGGTGCGGGATGAACGCGTCGGCGCGGGCGCGGTGCAGCGCGGCGGCCAGTTCGGCTTCCGTGCTCGAGGGCTTGCCGTAGAGCAGGTTCTCGCGGATCGAGCGGTGCAGCAGCGAGGTGTCCTGCGTGACCATGCCGATCTGCGCGCGCAGGCTTTCCTGCGTAACACCGGCGATGTCCTGCCCGTCGATCAGGATGCGCCCGCTTTCCACGTCATAGAGCCGCAGCAGCAGGTTGACCAGCGTCGATTTGCCCGCGCCGGAAGGGCCGACCAGTCCGATCTTCTCGCCCGGCCGCACGGTCAGGTTGACGCCCTCGATCACGCCCGAGCCCTTGCCGTAGTGGAAGGCCACCTGCTCGAAGCGGACTTCGCCGTGGGTGACGCGCAGCGGCTGCGCCCCCGGGCGGTCAGTGACCTGGCGCGGCACCGCGATGGTCTTCATGCCGTCCTGCACCTGCCCGACGTTCTCGAAGATGCCGTTGACCACCCACATGATCCAGCCGGACATATTGTTGATGCGGATCACCAGCCCGGTGGTCAGCGCGATCGCGCCGGTGGTGACATGCCCGGTGCTCCACAGCCATACCGCGAGCCCGGTGGTGCCGGCGATCAGCGCGCCGTTCATCGCGGTGATGGTGACGTCCATGCCGCTGACCATGCGCCCGGCCTGGCGCGTCTTCTCGGTCTGCTCGGCCATGGCGTCGCGCGCGTAGTCTTCTTCCTGCCGGGTATGGGCGAACAGCTTGAGCGTGGTGATATTGGTGTAGCCGTCGACGATGCGCCCCATCAGCCGCGAGCGCGATTCGGTCGCGACCACCGAGCGCTGCTTCACGCGCGGCACGAAGTACAGCAGCGCGGCGACGTAGCAGGCGATCCACAGCAGCAGCGGGATCATCAGCCGCCAGTCGGCCTGCGCGAACAGCACCAGCGAGCTGACCGCGTAGATCACCACATGCCACAGCGCATCGACCGCCTGCACCGCGGAGTCGCGCAGCGAGAAGCCGGTCTGCATGATGCGCTGGGCAATGCGCCCGGCAAAGTCGTTCTGGAAGAACGACAGGCTCTGCTTGAGCACGTAGCGGTGGTTCTGCCAGCGGATCAGGTTGGACAGGCTGGGGCTGATCACCTGGTGCACCAGCACGTCGTGCAGGCCGAAGAAGACGGGGCGCAGCAGCACCGCCACCACCGCCATCCACACCAGCTCGTTGCGGTGCCGGCTGAAGAATTCGGCGCCGGGGGTGGTCTGCGCCATGTCGACCAGCCGCCCCAGGAAGCTGAACAGCGCCACCTCGATCAGCGCGCCGACCAGGCCCACCAGCAACAGCAGCACGAACACGCCCCAGACCTCGCGCAGGTACCACGTGTAGAAGCGCATCACCTGGCCCGGCGGCTCGCGGTCGGGCATATGGCGAAAAGGGTCGATCAGTCTTTCCAGGCGACGCAACATGGCAGGGTTCCAGTTGTGCCAGGCGTGCCGCGGTGTCCTGGTGGGACGCGCGGCCCGCATGCGGCGTAGAGAGACGCAACATGATACGCGCCTCGCCCAATGGAAAAAGCCCCGCCGGGGCGGGGCCTGTTCTGCACGGCAGCGCGAAGCTGCTTGCGGTGCGTGCCTGCCTGGCGCGCCTGCGCGCGGCAGGCGCGGCCGCCGGCTCAGGGGTGATGGATCACCATATGCGTGAACGGCGGCACGTAGGCCTGCAGCGTCACGAACAGGCCCACCAGGATCGCCAGCACGATCGAGTGGAAGAACACGTAGCGCAGGATGTCGCCCTCGTGGCCGTACCACTTGGTGGCGGTCGAGGCCACCACGATGGACTGCGCGTCGATCATCTTGCCCATCACGCCGCCCGAGCTGTTGGCCGAAGCCATCAGCACCGGCGACAGCCCCAGCTGCTCGGCGGTGGTCTTCTGCAGGCCGCCGAACAGCACGTTCGAGGCCGTGTCCGAGCCGGTCAGCGCCACGCCCAGCCAGCCCAGCATGGTGCCGAACAGCGGGTAGAACACGCCCGTGTGCGCAAAGGCCAGTCCCAGCGTGGCATCGAGGCCCGAGTAGCGCGTCAGGTAGCCGACGCCGAACATGGCGCAGATGGTCAGCAGCGAGTAGCGCACCAGCTTGATGGTCTCCCAGTATTCCTTGAGCAGCCGCGGCACCGTATAGCCCATCAGCAGGCCGCCGGCGATGGCCGAGACGAAGATGCCGGTGCCGGCCATCGACAGCACGTTGAAGTTGAACACCGCGCCCTCGACCACTTCCCTGGGCACCACCGGCGGCACCTTGACGATGGCCTTGTCCAGGCCCGGGATCGCGAATTTCCAGGCCCACAGGCTGTCCATCAGCTTCTTGAACTCGGGGATGCCCCAGACGAAGACGAACACCGTCAGGATCACCCACGGCATCCAGGCCCTGGCCACCGAGATGCCGGCCGAGGCGGCGCTGGCGCGGGCGTCGGCTTCGAGCGCCTCGGGGTGGTCGACCTTGGAGTCGTCGTGGCGGCCCAGGATCTTGGTCGAGGTCCAGATTTCCTTCGGATGCCAGACCTTCAGGAACAGCGTCAGCGCGCCCATCGACACCAGCGCGGCGATCACGTCCACCAGCCACGGGCCGTGGAAGTTCGACACCAGGAACTGCGGGATGGCGAAGCTCACGCCCGCCACCAGGATCGCCGGCCAGATCGCCAGCATGCCGCGGAAGCCGGCAAAGGCCCAGATCAGCCAGAACGGCACGATCACCGAGAAGAACGGCAGCTGGCGGCCGATCATTGCCGACAGGTCGAGCAGGTCCAGCCCGGTCACCGAGGCCAGCCCGATGATCGGCGCGCCCAGCGCGCCGTACGCCACCGGCGCGGTGTTGGCGATCAGCGCCAGGCCCGAAGCCGCCAGCGGCGAGAAGCCCAGCCCGATCAGGATGGCACCGGTCACGGCCACCGGCGTGCCGAAGCCGGCCGCGCCCTCGAAGAAGGCGCCGAAGCTGAACGCCACCAGCAGCAGCTGCAGGCGGCGGTCTTCGGTGATGCCGGAGATCGAGTTCTGCAAGACCTTGAATGACCCGTTAAGGGTTGTCAGCCGGTGCAGGAAGATGATGTTCAGCACGATCCAGCCGATCGGGAACAGCCCGGACACGATGCCCAGCCCCGCCGCCTTGCCCGCCATCGCCGCCGGCATGCCGAACACCGTGGAGGCGACCACGATGCCGATCAGCAGCGCCAGGCCGGCGGCCAGGTGCGCCTGCATATGAAAGAACGCCAGCGCTGCCAGCAGCACGGCGACGGGAATGCCCGCGGCAATGGTCGACAGCGCCATATTGCCTAGCGGGTCATAGACTTGACTCCACACGATCGAAATCCTCCTCTGGTTTGGCTCGGGTGCCCGGGCGATCTGCGTGCCCTGGAACTCCCGCATGCACTTTGCACCGGCGTGCGCTATCCGCCGCGCCGGCAAAGAACAAGGATTTTAAGAAAGGGACCGCCCGGGCCCGCCGTACATCGCGTCATGACCGCGATGAGCCACATTCAGGGATCAGGGTTTGCCCGGAGAGCACGGCGGCGCACATGCGGCCCTTGCGGCCCTTGCAGCACACCCGGCCAGAGTACTCTAAACGGCGCCCGTTGCAAAAGCCGGGCGTGGCCTTCGCGCTGATCGCCGCGACCACCGACGCGTGCTACGTGATGGCCGCGGCGTTTATCGGGCTGTGGATGTTTTCGGCCGCGTCGGGATCGCGGCCCGCGAAGCAGGGAAGCAGGGAAGTCGTCCGGCACGTCGCCCCCGCGAACGCGGGGGCCCAGTGTCGTTGACCGCGGCACGCTTAAAGCCGCTGGGTCCCCGCTTGCGCGGGGACGACGGAGCTTAGCGCAGCGGCAGTTCCAGGATGCCGCCCGCGGCGGGGCGGGCGCGCATGGCGTTGAGCCAGCGTTCCAGCTCGGGACGCGGCTGGTGCTGGCGCGGCAGCCCCATCCAGCGGTGCGCGGCGCAGGCCAGCGAGATGTCGGCCATGGTGAAGCGGTCGCCGCCGATAAACTCGCGCCCGGCCAGCGCCTGGTCCAGCAGCGCGGCGAGCGGCTCGGTGCGCTCGCAGGAGGCTTCGATGGCGGCCGGGTCGCGTTCGGCTTCGGGCTTGCGCACCAGGTTCAGGAACGCTGTCACCATCGCCGGGCTGAAGGCGGTGGTCTGCCAGTCCATCCAGCGGTCGGCCGAGGCGCGTGCCTTCACGTCCTCGGGCCACAGCGTGCCTTCGCCGTAGCGCGCGCACAGGTAGCGCACGATCGCATTGGACTCCCACAGCACGAAGGGTTCGCCGCCGACATCGGTGCCGCGGAAATCCTCGATCACGGGGATCTGGCGGTTCGGGTTCAGGCGCACGTAGGCCTCGGTGTCGAGGTCGCCCTTGGTCACGCCGATATCGACGCGCTCATGGTCCAGGTGCAGCTCGCGCGCGCACCAGACCACCTTCTGCACGTTGATGGAAGAGAGTCGGCCCCAGATACGCAACATGTCGTCTCCTGAATGAGGTGCGCCCGCTTGCCGTGGCTTCAGGCCGCGCGCGGCTGCCGCGCCGCGGCGATGGCTTCGCGGAACAGCTCGCCGAGGATCGCCACGCCCTGCTCGATGCGTTCTGCCGGCACCGTCACGAAGGCCAGGCGCAGCGCGTTGCGCTTCGGGTTGTTGGCGTAGAACGGGGCGCCCGGCACGTAGGCGACGTTGCGCTTCACCGCTTCTTCCAGGATCGCCATGCTGTCCAGGCCCTCGGGCAGCTCCATCCAGATAAACATGCCGCCTTCGGGCGTATTCCAGCTGACTCCTTCGGGCATGTGGCGCTTGAGCGCATCCAGCATGGTCTGGCACTGCTTGCCGTAGAGCTCGCGGATGGTCGGGATGTGGGTGTCGAGCAGGCCGTCGCGCACGGTCTCGTAGGCCACGCGCTGGGTGAAGGTGGGCGTGTGCAGGTCCGACGCCTGCTTGGCCTGGCACAGCTTGAAATGCAGCTCGGGCGGGGCGATCACGTAGCCCAGGCGCATGCCGGGAGCCAGGATCTTCGAGAACGAGCCCATGTAGATCACGCCGTCCGGGTTCATCGACAGCAGGCTGGGCAACTGGTCGCCGGTGTAGCTGAGCGCGCCGTACGGGTCGTCCTCGACCAGCAGCACGCCCAGTTGCTGCGCGCGCGCCACCAGCGCCTGGCGGCGCTCGAGCGGCAGGCGGCGCCCGGTCGGGTTCTGGAAGTTGGGCAGGGCGTACAGGAAGCGCGCGCCGGCGGTCAGTTCGGGGGTCAGCGCCTCGGGCAGCAGGCCCTTGTCGTCGCTGGGGATCGAGACGAACTCAGGTTCGAACAGCGAGAACGCCTGCAGCGCGCCGAGGTAGCTGGGGGTTTCCACCATCACCTTGCTGCCCGGGTCGATCATCACCTTGGCGATCAGGTCCAGCGCCTGCTGCGAGCCGGTGGTGATCAGCACGCGCTCGACCGCCACGTCATGGCGCCTGGCGACGAACTCGCGCAGCGGCAGGTAGCCTTCGGTCGCGGCGTATTGCAGCGCCGCCTGCGGGTTGTCGGCGAACACGCGGGCCGTCGCGGCTTCCATCGCCGCTACCGGGAACGACGCCGGAGACGGCAGGCCGCCGGCGAACGAAATGACTTCCGGACGCTCGGTGACCTTGAGGATTTCGCGGATGGCCGAGCTGGTCAGTTGCTGCGCCCGGCGGGAGATGGCCCATTTCATGATGTGTCTCTTGTGGTCTGCGGTGATTCTTGGGAGAGCGGCCACGGCTGCGGCCGGCCGCCCGGTCAACGAAAAATATTCAGCCCTGCACTTCGGCGATCAGCTCGATCTCGACGCACGCGCCCAGCGGCACCTGCGCCACGCCGAACGCGCTGCGCGCATGCTTGCCCTTGTCGCCGAAGACTTCGGCCAGCAGCTCGGAGGCGCCGTTGGTGACCAGGTGCTGTTCGGTGAAGTCGGTGGTCGAATTGACCAGGCTCATCACCTTGACGATGCGGCTGACGCGGTTCAGGTCGCCGACATGCGCATGCAGCGTCGCCAGCAGGTCGATGGCGACGGCGCGGGCGGCGGCCTTGCCGGTTTCGGTGTCGATGTCCTGGCCCAGCTTGCCGGTCCATACCTTGCCGTCCTTGCGCGCGATATGGCCCGACAGGAACACGGTGTTGCCGGTCTGCGCGGCCATCACATAGGCGGCGGCGGGGGCGCTGACGGCCGGCAGTTCGATGCCGAGGCGGGCAAGGGTATCGTAGACCGAGGTTTGGGACATGTAGGCTCCAGTCAGTGAATGCGTCCGGGAAGGATCGGTGGGGGTTCCGGGGCGGGGGCAGGTGCGGATTGCTGCACGGCGGCGCGGCGGCCCAGGGCCACGACGGCGATCACCGCCACCGCGAAGGCGATGGTGGCAGCGTCAAGCGGCTCGGACAGGATCAGCGCGCCGCCCGCCAGCGTCAGGAACGGCTGCAGCAATTGTATCTGGCCGACGCGGGCCACGCCGCCTTTTGCCAGGCCGGCGTACCAGAAAAGGAAGCCCACGAACATCGAGAACACCGAAACATAGGCCATGCCGCCCCAGGCCCGCGGCGACGCCGCGGAAATCGCCGGCAGGTCGCGCAGCGTCAGCCAGGCCACCACCGGCACCAGCACCGGCAGCGATACCACCAGCGCCCAGCTGATGGTTTCCAGCCCGCCCAGCTCGCGCGACAGCTTGCCGCCCTCGGCATAGCCCAGCGCGCCCAGCACCACGGCGGCGAACAGGTACCAGTCGGCATGCTGCAGGCCGCCGGCGCCCTGCCAGACCGCGAAGCCCACCACCAGCGCGCTGCCGGCCACGGCCGACAGCCAGAACGCTGGCGACGGCCGCTCGCGCCCGAACCATGCGGCGAACACCGCGGTCGCCAGCGGCAGCAGCCCGATCACGATGGCGCCATGGCTGGCCGGCACCTCGCGCATGGCCAGCGAAGAAAACAGCGGGAAGCCCGCCACCACGCCCAGCGCGGTCACCGCCAGCCGCGCCCATTGCCCGCCGCGCGGGCGCCGGCCCGCGCGCAGCGCGCCGCGCCAGGCCAGCAGCGCCAGCGCCAGCAGCGCGGCCAGCACCGCCCGCGCCAGCGCGACGAAGATGGGGTCCAGTTCCGCCACCGCCATGCGCGTGAACGGCAGCGTCTGGCTGAAGATCGCCACGCCGATAAAGCCGAGCAGCATGCCGCCGGACGGGGGTGGCGAAGGCGGGGAAGCGGGGGAGGGAGCGGGCATGGTTGGCCTCCTGGGTTCCTGTCGTTCGATTCAATGCCCGCCGGGGCGGGCGCTGACGGCGATCCACAGCGCGGTCAGCGCCAGCGCCGCGCCCATGGCCCGGTTGAACCAGCGCACGCGCCGGCCCTGCTGCAGCCATTGCCGCAGCGACGCGCCCACCGCGCCGTAGACGCCGTTGCTGACAAAGCCCAGCACGCCGAACACGCCGCACACCAGCAGCATGCGCTGCGCCGGCGCCGGCGCGCCCGCCATGTACGACGCCGCCACCGCCAGCGCCAGCATCCACGCCTTGATGTTGGCGTACTGCAGCGCCGCCGACTGCCACACGCTGAGCGGGCGCAGCACCTGTTTTTCCGCCAGCGCCGTGCTGCGCGCGATTTTCCATGCCAGCCACAGCAGGTAGGCCACGCCGGCCGCGTGCACGGCGGCGGCCAGCGCGGGCTGGCCCAGGATCAGCGCGCCCACGCCCAGCGCGCACAGCGCCAGGATGCTGGCAAAGCCGAACGCGACGCCGACGCAGTGCGGCAGCGTGGCGCGCAGGCCGAAGTTGGCGCCGGTGACCGCGGCGATGGTGGTGTTCGGCCCCGGGGTGAACAGGCCGACCGTGAGCAGCGTCAGCAGCGCCGCGAACTGCGCGGCGCTCAGGCCGGTCAGCAGCTGCCCTGGCAGTCCGGCGCCGGTCATGCGAACGCCACCGCCACGCGCCGGTTGGTGCGGCTCTTCTTTTCGATCCTGGTCACCACCACCGCGCCGATCTCGCCGGTGTTGGCGACGTGCGTGCCGCCGCACGGCTGGCGGTCGACGCCGGGGATCTCGATGATGCGGATGCTGGCCGTGCCCGCCGGCGGGGCGGCGCCGATGGTGCGCACCAGGTCCGGCTGCGCGGCCAGTTCCTGCGGCGTGATCAGGGTGGTGCGCACCGCGGTGTTGGCGCGGATCAGCGCGTTCAGGCGCTCGGTCAGGTCAGCCTTGTCGAGCGTGGCTTCGGGCAGGTCGAAGTCGATGCGCGCGGCATCCGGCGAGATGCCGCAGCCGGTCACCGGCACCGGGATCAGCGAGCCCAGCAGGTGCAGGCAGGTGTGCAGGCGCATCAGCCGGTGGCGGCGGCCCCAGTCGATCGTCACGGTGACGGGCTCGCCGGCGCGCGGCAGCGGCGCCCCGGCGGCCGGCACGTGCAGGATGCGGCTGCGGTCGTCGGCATAGACGGTGTCGACGATGGCGACGGTGCGTCCGTCGGCCAGCGCCAGCGTGGCGGTGTCGCCGGCCTGGCCGCCGCTGCGCGCATAGCACACGGTCTGGTCGAGCTCGATGCCGTCGGCGCTGGCGGCCACCACGGTGGCGCTGCAGTGGCCGAGGTACGGGTCTTCGTCGAAACGCTTGCGGGTCGCGGACATCGGGGGGCTCCTTTGGCTTGTTATGGGGATGGCTAGCGCAGGGTGCGGATGCCCTGCGCCGTCTCGATTTCGGCAATCAGTTCAGGGGCGCCGTCGTCCTGCTCGACGGCGACCAGGTGGTCGGCGCCCAGCCAGGCCAGCCCCTGGCGCAGCAGCTCGGCGCGCGGATGGCGCGCGCCGAGCCGGCGCAGCGCCAGGTCCTGCCGCGGCAGGCTGGCGCCGGGGTGGGCGGCCACGTCCCACTGGATCAGGCTGGGCAGCGCGCCGTCGCCGGCGCTGCCGGCTTCGCCGGCCCAGGCGGGCAGGCTGCCGTCGGCGGGCACGGTGATGCGCCAGTGCAGGCTGCCCCGGCTCATCGGGATCACCGGGGCGATGCGTTCGGGATACTGCGCCTGCCATCGGCCCAGGTCGGCGGGCCGCTCCACGCGCGCGGCCCAGTGCAGCAGGAACGGGCCGTCGCGCAGGCGCTGCTGCACGGCTTCGGTGTCCAGCCCGAACCAGCGCGGCCGCGCCGGCGCGGCGGCGGCGGGATCGATCGCGATCACTTCCAGGTAGATGCCGCCGAACAGGCCGAGCACGCGGTTGTGCGTGCCCATGGCCGCATGCGCGCCGCCGCCCTGGGGCGCGATGCCCAGCACGCCGGCAACGTAATCGGTGCCGGCGTCGAGGTCGGGGGCGGCAACGACGAGGTGATCGAGGGCTAGCTTCATCTTGGCTTGATGGTAGACAAGGTACTCGGTACAGTACCGGTACAGTTCAGCGGATCGTCTTCAGTACAGTTGCAGGAGCAGCACATGGATGCCCATACCCGCAAGGGCGACGCCGGCGGCGAAAGCGCCGCGATGGCCCGCCAGAAGGATAGCCGAGGCGGCCGGCAAGCTACAGCCGGCGCCGCGCCGGCGCGCGCGCTGCAGCTGGTGCTGCCGCCGACCGAGCGGCTGCCGGACCCGGTCCCGTCGGCGCAGATGACGCTGGTCGGGCAGCTGACCGAATGGGCGCGCATGCGCATCGACGAGCGCGTGTTCCGCGCCGGCATGCGCATGCCGTCGATCCGGCAGCTGGCGCAGGAGAAGGGCATCTCGCGCTTTACCGTGGTCGAGGCCTACGAGCGCCTGGTGGCGCTGGGCTACCTGGAATCGCGCCGGGGCTCGGGCTTCTACGTGCGCGAGCGGGCCCCGGCCGCGCCGGCGGCGCCGGTCGCGCGCGACGCGGCGCCGCCGGCGCGCAAGATCGACGTGACCTGGCTGCTGCGCAGCATGTTCCATACCGCCGAGGCGCACAAGGCGCCCGGGCTGGGCTTCCTGCCCAACGACTGGCTCGACGGCGAGCTGATCGCCAGCGCGCTGCGCGGGCTAGGCCGCCAGCCCGGCAACCACTTCCTCGCCAGCGGCACGCCGCAGGGTTTCCTGCCGCTGCGCCAGCAGCTGCGCACCCGGCTGGAAGAACTGGAGATCCGCGCCGGCGCCGAGCAGATCGTGCTGACCTCGGGCATCACCCAGGCGCTCGACCTGATCGCCCGGCTCTACCTGCAGCCCGGCGACGCGGTGCTGGTGGGCGACCCGGCGTGGTTCGTGATGTTCGGCCGCTTTGCCGCGCAGGGCGCGCAGGTGATCGGCGTGCCCTACACCGGGGAAGGGCCGGACCTGGAGGCGCTGGAGCGCATCGTGCAGGCGCACCGCCCCAGGCTGTTCGTGATCAATTCCGTGCTGCACAACCCGACCGGCACCTCGCTGTCGGCGGCCAAGGCGTTCCAGCTGCTGCGCCTGGCCGAGCAGTACGACTTCCTGATCGTCGAGGACGACATCTACTGCGACCTGTGCCCGCCCGGCCACGCCGCCACCCGGCTGGCCAGCCTGGACCAGCTGCGCCGGGTGATCTACCTGGGCAGCTTCTCCAAGACGCTGGCGGCAAACCTGCGCGTCGGCTTTATCGCCGCGCATCCCGAGATGGCGGCGGCGCTGACCGACAGCAAGCTGCTGGCCGGGCTGGCCACGCCCGAGATCAACGAGCGGGTGCTGTACAAGGTGCTGACCGAAGGGCATTACCGCAAGCATGTGGAGCGCGTGCGCACGCGGCTGGACCGCGCCCGCGACGACACCCGGCGCGCGCTGGAACGGCTGGGCCTGCGCCTGTTCCCCGGCCAGCATGCCGGCATGTACCTGTGGGCCGACAGCGGCCGCGATTCCAACGCCATTGCCACCGCCGGCCACGAAGAGGGCTACCTGTTCGCCCCCGGCAGCCTGTTTTCGCCATCGCAGATGCCGTCGGGGTGGATGCGCTTCAACGTCGCCAGCAGCGGCGACCCCGATATGCTGCGCTTCCTGGCGCGCCAGCTCGAACGGCTGTAGCGGGGGCGTCCGGCGTGTCCCGGGTCTTGAAAATGGCCCGGGCGTCCCTATTTTTGCCGGCACGGCCCCCGCGGCCATCCAACCCATCCAGACTTGCCTGTTTTCAAGAGGAGAACCATGACCGCACCGCACGAGACGATGAGCTTCCAGGCGGAAGTGAAGCAGCTGCTGCACCTGATGATCCACTCGCTGTACAGCAACAAGGAAATCTTCCTGCGCGAGCTGGTCTCGAATGCTTCGGACGCCACTGACAAGCTGCGCTTCGAGGCGATCGCGAATCCCTCCCTGCTCGAGAACGACGCCGACCTGGCGATCCGCATCGAGGCCGACAGCAAGGCGCGCACGCTCAAGATCACCGACAACGGCATCGGCATGAGCCGCGACGAGGCCATCCGCAACCTCGGCACCATCGCGCGTTCGGGCACCAGGGAGTTCTTCCAGCAGCTGTCCGGCGACCAGCAGAAGGACGCCGCGCTGATCGGCCAGTTCGGCGTGGGCTTCTACTCGGCCTTTATCGTCGCCGACAAGGTCACCGTGGAAACGCGCCGCGCCGGCCTGGGCGCCGAGGAAGCAGTGCGCTGGGAAAGCACCGGCGACGGCGAGTTCACCATCGACACCATCGCGCGCGCCGAGCGCGGCACCACCATCACGCTGCACCTGCGCGAGGGCGAGGACGATTTCCTGTCGGCCTGGCGCCTGAAGGGCATCATCCAGAAGTACTCGGACCATATCTCGCTGCCGATCCGCATGCCCAAGGAAGTGTGGGACGCCGAAGCCAGCAGCTACCAGCGCACCGACGAGTGGGAGAGCGTGAACCAGGCCAGCGCGCTGTGGACCCGCGCCAAGTCCGACATCACCGACGAGCAGTACACCGCCTTCTACCAGCACATCGCGCACGACAACGAGGCGCCGCTGGCGTGGACCCATAACCGCGTCGAAGGCCGCAGCGAGTACACCCAGCTGCTGTACCTCCCGGCACGCGCGCCGTTCGACCTGTGGGACCGCAACCACAAGGCCGGGCTGAAGCTGTACGTGAAGCGCGTCTTCATCATGGACGACGCCGAGCAGCTGTTGCCGGGCTACCTGCGCTGGGTCAAGGGCGTGGTCGATTCGGCCGACCTGCCGCTGAACGTGTCGCGCGAACTGCTGCAGGAGAGCCGCGACGTCAAGGCGATCCGCGAAGGCTGCACCAAGCGCGTACTGTCGATGCTGGAAGCGCTGGCCGACAGCGAGGACGAAGCCGAACGCGCCAAGTACGCCACCTTCTGGCAGCAGTTCGGCCAGGCGCTGAAGGAAGGCGTCGGCGAGGACCAGGCCAACCAGGAGCGCGTGGCCAGGCTGCTGCGCTTTGCCTCGACCCACAACGACACCGCCGAGCAGAACGTGGCGCTGGCCGCCTACGTCGGGCGCATGAAGGAAGGGCAGGACAAGATCTATTACGTCACCGCCGACACCTGGTCCGCGGCGAAGAACAGCCCGCACCTGGAAGTGTTCCGCAAGAAGGGCATCGAAGTGCTGCTGCTGACCGACCGCGTCGATGAATGGATGCTGTCGTTCCTGCGCGAGTTCGACGGCAAGGAACTGGTCTCGGTGGCGCGCGGCGACCTCGACCTGGGCAAGCTCGCCGACGAAGCCGAGAAGGCCGAGCAGCAGAAGGCCGAAGCCGACTGGAAGGACGTGGTCGAGCGCGCCAAGGCCGTGCTGGAAGGCAAGGCCAAGGACGTGCGCGTGACGCTGCGCCTGACCGCATCGGCATCGTGCCTGGTCTCGGACGAAGGCGACATGAGCGGCTACCTGCAGCGCCTGCTGAAGCAGGCCGGCCAGAAGGCGCCTGATGCGCAGCCGATCCTGGAGCTGAACCCGGACCACGCGCTGGTGCAGAAGCTGCGCGATCTGCCGGAGGGCGACGCCTTCAGCGACCGCGTGCAGGTGCTGTTCGACCAGGCGCTGCTGGCCGAAGGCGGGATGCTGGAGGACCCGGCGGCCTACGTGCAGCGCGTGAACAAGCTGCTGGCCTGAAGGCCGCTGACTGGCAAAGCTACCGGTTTGCTCCCCTCTCCCGCTCGCGGGAGAGGGGCCGGGGGTGAGGGCAGGGCGCTGGCATACCGACCGCCGGACTTCGTTGACGCTCCGGCCCTCACCCCCACCCCTCTCCCACTTCGCGGGAGAGGGGAGCGTTTGCCGGAGTTCGTGGCAGCGCAAACGTTCTCGCAAACCGGCGGCCTGCAACACGCGTCGTTCCGCCTTGGTCAGCAACCGAGCCCCTGCGTTCTTGCCATGCCCGACACCACCCCCTCTCAACCCGACCTCCACCAGGGCCTGCCGCCCGTCATCGACACCCACACCCGCGTGCTGGTGCTCGGCAGCTTCCCCGGTGCCGCGTCGCTCGCCGCGCGCCAGTACTACGCCCATCCGCGCAACCAGTTCTGGCCGCTGCTGGGCGCGCTGACCGGCGAGCCGCTGGCGCAGCTGCCCTATGCCGAACGGCTGGTGCGGCTGCTGGCGCATCGCATCGGCGTGTGGGACGTGCTGGGCGCGTGCCAGCGCGAAGGCAGCCTCGACAGCAATATCCGCTACCCGCAGGCCAACGATTTCACGCGCCTGCGCGCGCTGGCGCCGGCGCTGCGGCGCATCGGCTTCAATGGCGGCACCTCCGGGCGCTTTGCGCCCCGGTTTGCCGCGCAGGGCTACGAGACCGTGGTGCTGCCATCGTCCAGCCCGGCGCATGCCGCGCGCAGCTTCGAGCAGAAGCTTGCCCTGTGGCGCAGCCTGCTGGCCTGAGTGGGCTTGCCGCCGGCATCGCGTGTAAGGAACCGGCCTGCCCGGAAGTGATGCCTTCCGGATTGTCGTGGGCCATCGCGCACCTATACTGGAAGCGGGCCGGCCCATGAATCCAAACCGGGAGTATCGGCCGCTCCATGTGCGCCTTGCGGGCTCGCACTTTCGGACGCATGGCGTGAATGCACCGGAAGTGAATGCCTGAGCCGGCAACCATGCAGGCAAGGAGGCAATCATGTTCAAGCATCTGCTGGTGGCGGTCGATGGCTCCGACCTGTCTGAAGCGGCGTTCCGCAAGGCGCTCGTGCTGGCGCGGAACATGGGCGCGCGACTCACCGCGGTGCGCGTCTGTCCGAACTACCACGTGCTGACCTACCAGGTCGAGATGCTGGAGGACACGCGCGAAACCTACGTCAAGGAAGCCGCGGCGGGCGCCACGCAGTACCTGCGCGAGCGGGCCGAGGAAGCCAGCGCCGCGGGCGTGCCGTGCGACATCGCCTACGCCGTCAACGACCATCCCTACGAAGCCATCATCAAGACCGCCGAGGACAAGGGCTGCGACGTGATCGTGATGGCGTCGCACGGGCGGCGCGGCATCCAGGGCATGCTGATCGGCAGCGAGACGCTGAAGGTGCTGACGCACAGCAAGATCCCGGTGCTGGTCTACCGCTAGCCCGGGAACGCGGCAGGGCACAGGCCCCGGCAGCGCCGGTTGCGAAACCGGCGCCGCCGGGGCCGTATTTTTGGGGCCGTATTTTCGGGGCCGTGTTTTTGCCGCCGCCGCCGGCTTCTGGCATCCTGCGGGGGCGCCCGTGCCCGCCGTCGCGCCTTTCTGTCACAATGCCGGCGGCTGGCGCGCCCGCCATGGTTTCAAAGGTGATCTCCCTATGCGTATTTTTGGCATCAGCATCCATATCATCGTCGCACTGTTCTTTGCCGTGCACGCGGTGCGCACGCACCAGAACATGTACTGGCTGCTGATCCTGTTCCTGTTCCCCGGCCTCGGCAGCGTGGTCTATTTCTTTGCGATCTACCTGCCCGAGCTGCGCCAGTCGCGCGGCGCGCGCGCGGCCACGCGCGCGATCACGCAGCTGGTCGATCCCAACCGCGCGGTGCGCGAAGCGCGCTCGGATTTCGACCGTGCCCCGACGGTAGCGCACCGCATGCGCCTGGGCGCCGCGCTGCTGGCAGCCGGTGCGCCGGCAGAAGCCTTGCAGCACTACCAGGCGGCGGCCAACGGCCCGTTCGCGACCGACCCTGCGCTGCTGCAGGGGCTGGCGCAGGCGCAGTTCGCCACCGGCGATGCGCCTGGCGCGCTGGCAACGCTGGAAAAGTTGTTCGCAGCCAATTCGCAGGCGCGCCAGCAACCCGAGCCGGCGCTGCTGTACGCGCGGGCGCTGGCCGCGACCGGCGCGGCCAGCACGCGCGCCGCCTTCGAGCAGGCGCTGACCAGCGCCAGCGACGCCGCGCCGCGCTGCCTGTTCGCCGACTGGCTGGCCGCCCAGCCCGACGCCGCCGACCGCGAGCGCGCGCAGCAGCTCTATGCCGACATCGTCCACGACGCCCGCCACTGGCCGCGCCATGCCCGCGAACACAATCGCGAATGGCTGCAGCGGGCGCAGGCGGCGCTGGGCAAGTAAATCCGCGTTCGTTCCCGCCGCCGGCTGGCGCGGCTGGCAAACGCCTTTCCCGACGACATGACCCTACTGAAACGCAAATCGATCGAAGCCGTGGCCTCGCGCCGTCCGGCACGCGGTACCCGTACCCGTGGCGAGGCGCCGCCCCGCGAAGAAAAACGCATGACGCCGCGCTTCGCGCCGGTGACGTTCTCGGAAATGGAAGGCGTGCGCTACCTCCATTTCGGCACCGAGTGGGTACAGGGCGCGATGCGCTTGCGCAAGCCCGACGCGATCGAGCTGGAATACGCGCAGCAGATGATGGCGTGGCTGCTGTTCCTGTCGCCGTCGGTGGAAGAATTCCACGTGGTCCAGTTGGGGCTGGGCGCCGCCGCGCTGACCAAGTTCTGCCATCGCCAGTTCAGCCGCGCGCGCGTGACCGCGGTGGAACTGAACCCCGCCGTGATCATCGCCGGGCGCAGCATGTTCGGCCTGCGCGAGGACGACGCGCGCCTGACCGTGCGCGAGCAGGACGCCTGGGACTACGTGATGGACGGCGCCCACGCCGGCGCCATCGATGTGCTGCAGGTCGACCTGTACGACGCCACCGCGCGCGGCCCGGTGCTGGACACCACCGCGTTCTACCGCGCCTGCCGCCGCACGCTGAAGGCGCCCGGCGTGATGACGATCAACCTGTTCGGCGACCACGACAGCTTTCCGAAGAACATCGAACGCATCTGCGATGCCTTCGACAACCGCGTGCTGGTGTTTCCGGAAGTGCATGACGGCAATGTCATCGCGCTGGCCTTCAACGGGCCGCGGATCGATGTGGCCTGGGAAGTGCTGGAAGCGCGCGCCGACGTGGTCGAGGACAGCACCGGGCTGCCGGCGCGGGACTGGGTGCGGAAGCTGCGCGCGGCGAACGCGCGGCAGGAAGAGCGGCTGAGGATCTGATTCCCAGGCGCCAGAAGGCCCGGTCGGTGTTGGGTGCGCCCAAGCCGCGCGAACTCGCCCGGGCAAGGTGTTCTCCCTCTCCCCTCATGGGGAGAGGGTCGGGGTGAGGGGTGGTTTGGCGAGGAGCCACTTCAAACAAGGCCAACGGTTTTAACTCGCGGCCCTCAGCCATGGAAACTCCCGGCCCTCACCCCCACCCCTCTCCCGCGCGCGGGAGAGGGGAGCTTGCTGCAAGCGGCGGTCGGGTGGTTGCGCCGCCCCTCACTCCTTGTGGAAAAACTGCGCCAGCGACCACTCGTCGGTGCGCGCCTCGTACTTCAGTCCTTTCTTCATCGCCCACATCGCCAGCTGGCTGTGCGACGGGATGATCGCGTGGTCGGCCAGCGCGAACTTTGCCGCGGCGCGGGCATTCTCCTCGCGGTCCTTGTCGCTGCTGACCGTGGTCAGCGACTTCTCGATCAGCTGGTCGAGTTGCGGGTTGCTGTACTTGCCCCAGTTCCAGGTGCCGTAGCCGGTCTTGGGATTGGGCGTGCCGGTGATCGAGCGCAGCGCCACGTCGGCGGCGGCCGAGCCCCAGCCCAGCATCTGGAAGGCAAACTCGCCCTGGCGCGCGCGCGTGAAGTAGGCCGCCACCGGCATGGTCTCGACCTTGGTCTGGATGCCGATGCGGGTCAGCATGCTGGCGGTGGCCTGCGCCACCGCGGCGTCGTTCAGGTAGCGGTTGTTGGTGGCGTGCAGCGTCAGGCCGAAACCGTCGGGGTAGCCCGCCGCGGCCAGCAGTTTCTTCGCGCCTTCCGGGTCGTAGGCTTCGGGCCTGGTGCCGGGATGCCCGAAGATCTGCGGCGACACGATCGACGACGCCGGCACCGCCAGCCCTTCCATGATGCGGCTGACGATGGCGTCGCGGTTCAGCGCCTTGCTGACCGCGGCGCGCACGCGCGCATCCTTGAACGGGTTCTTGCCGAGCGGCTTGCCGGCCTTGTCGGTGACGAAGGGCGGGTTGTCGCGCGACTGGTCCATCTGCCAGAACACGGTGCGCCACGACACCTGCTGCTCGATCCTGAACTTCGGGTTCTGCTTCAGCTTGGCCACGTCGGCCGACGGCACGCTCTCTATCACGTCGACATCGCCGGCCAGCAGCGCGGCGCTGCGCGCGCCGTTGTCGGTGATGATGCGGAACACCGCGCGGTCCCACTCGGGCTTGGGGCCCCAGTAGTTGGGGTTGCGCTCCATCACGATTTCCTGCCCGCGCGCAAAGCGCACGAACTTGAACGGGCCGGTGCCGATCATGGCCTTGCCCGAATCGAAATCGGTCTGGGTCAGCGTGGCGGCGACCTTTTTCGGCATGATCGGCACGCTGTTCAGGTCGTTGGCCAGGTTGGCGTAGTTGGGCACGCTCATGGTCAGGCGCACCGTCAGCGGGTCGGGCGTATCGATGCGCGCGATCGGCTTGGTGTAGCTGGTGAACGAGCCCGGGCTGTTGACCAGTTTCTCCGGGCGCTCCAGCGAGGCCTTGACGTCCTCGCTGGTAAAGGGCGAGCCGTCGTGCCACTTCACGTTGGGACGCAGCTTGATTTCCCAGGTGATGGCGTTGACCGGCTTCCACGACAGCGCCAGGCCCGGGATGTAGCGGGCGTTCTTGTCCATGAACACCAGCGACTCGAACACATGCAGCGCGATCGCGTTGTTGGGGCCGGCATTGTTCCAGTGCGGGTCCATCGACGTGACGTCGGCGGCCAGGCCAATGCGCAGGTCCTCGGCATGGGCAGCGCCCGCCGGCAGCAGCGTGAAGGCGGCGCTGCCCAGCACCAGCGCGGCCGCGCCATGGAGCAGGGCACGGCGGGCGGGCTGGGCGGGGTGGGCGGGACGGCGGGAAATCGGTTTCATGGACGGGCTCCTGGTACGGGTCAGCGCGGGCGCGGACGGTGCTCAGACGGGTTTGTCCCGCATTGTGCCGCTAAAGTGGCATGGTTGCAGCCTTCGCGCCAGGCCCGCCCGGTAAAATGCGCGCATGTTTGCCAATTCCCGCACCATCGTCTCGGCGCAGTCCGATGTCCACGAACACCTGGCCGCGCGCGTCGCGCGCCACCTGGCCGAGCCCTTCCGCAAGCCCATCGGCGAGCCCAGCCGACGCGAGCTGGCCGCGGCGCTGCAGCGCTGGCAGCAGGCCGGCGGCGCGCCGCTGGTCCTCGATGCCGGCTGCGGCGTGGGCGAAAGCACGCTGCGCCTGGCCACGCAGTTTCCGGACCACTTCGTGATCGGCGTCGACCAGTCCGAGAAGCGCCTCGCCGCGGGCAAGGACTGGTGGGGCGACGCGCCGATGCCGGCCAATTTCTGCTGGGCCCGCGCCGACCTGGTCGATGTCTGGCGGCTGCTGCAGGCGGATGCGGTGCCGGTGGCGCGCCACTATGTGCTGTACCCGAACCCGTGGCCGAAGATCGGGCACCTGGGGCGGCGCTGGCAGGGGCACGCGGTGTTCCCGGCGCTGGCCGCGTGCGGCGACTACCTGGAATGCCGCAGCAACTGGCGCATCTATATCGACGAGTTCGCGCAGGCGCTGGCGCTGGCGGGGCGCCCGGCGCGGGTCGAGGCCTGGGCGCCGGCGCAGCCGATGACGCCGTTCGAGCGCAAGTACGCGGCCTCCGGCCACGGCTTGTGGCGCTGCGTCAGCGAGCGGCAGCCCGCTTGAGCCCAATGTGAACGTCCGATGTGAGCGCCCAAGGAAAACGGCCCGCGATGCGGGCCGTTCTGCCAACTGGCGGGGCCAGTGCGCGTCAGTGGAACAGCGGCTGTTGCGTGGGCGCGTCCTCGGGCAGTTCGGCGTGCACGATTTCGCCATTGCGGTCGGCGTACAGCGGCGTGCCGCAGTCTTCGCAGTATTCCGGGTCGAACAGCGCGGCGTGGCGGAAGATATCCTCGACGCCGGCGTTGCGCAGTTCCTCGCAGATCTGCTCGAGCGGATTGCCCTTTTCGTCGGCGTCGACCTCGCCGGCTTCGCGGCCGTAGACCGGCCAGACGATGCCGTAGATCACATCCTTCTCGCCGCGCATGGTGAAGCCGACACGGTATTCCTCGACCACTTCCTCGCCGAACGCGGCGACCACCGCGGCCAGCTGCCCCGCGGAAATATCGAGCGTGCCGCACAGGTAGTTGACGGCGGCGCGCACGGTCAGCGGGCGGATGCTCTTGTCGGACTCGCGGCACGACAGGAAGAACGCGTCCGGCAGCAGCAGCTCGAACTCGCAGCCCGGCAGCAGCAGCGCCACCGACGGTTGCACCTGGCTGCGCCATTGCTCCAGGCAGGTCGAGCGCTCGGCGTGGTGGTCCTTGGCGTCTTCCTGCCAGCGGAACAGCGCCTGTTCGCGCGGCGCCACCACCACCGCCAGCAGGTAGCGCGGGTCGGCCAGGATCGGCGCGGTCTCGGGCAGGTCGCGCAAGTCGACCTTGGGCACGGTGCCGGCCAGCGCCGCCGCGGCCAGCTTGTGCGTCAGCGCGAAGGTGTCGCTGTGCGTGCGCGGCAGCTGGTCGATGCTGTAAAGATAAGGCGACAACGACACCTTGGTGCCGTTGGCGAGCACGTGTGCCTGCAGGTGCACGGCCAGCGTCTGCGCCAGTTCCGGCTTGAGCGCGCCGGACGGGATCGCGTAGCGGGTGTGCGCGAGGATGGGCGCGGCGATCAGCAGCGCGTCATAGGGCTGGCCGTCGACCTCGATGGTGGCGGATTCGGCCAGCGTCTCGGCCTGTTCGGCGAGCACGTCGGAGGCGTCGGCATTGTGCTTGAACAGGTGCTCCAGCGCCGCGTCGAGCGCGGTCTGGCTACCGTTCTTCAGCAGGCGGCCAAGGCGCTGCGAAAGCCGCCGCTCCCAGTATCCGTCCTCCATGCGGCTGCCCGATGCGTCGAGAGCGAGCGCATCGGCCACCAGACGCTCGGCGTCGGGAGAGAGTCGCGGGGAAGCCTTGGGGCGAAAACCTGCCATAGAAAGAAACCGTCCGTTTTTTGCGTAAAACGGTATTCTACTCGTTGCGTTGACAGGGAGATCGCTATATGCGTGCGACCGCTGTGAACGCTGCTGCCTGCGAGGGGATTATTTCTCGGCGGGGGCGGAGGCTGCGGCGGCCGCGGGCGCGTGGCTTTCGACGCTGTGCGACTCGCCGGACATCGACACGTCGCTGCCGCCCTTGGTCAGCAGGTAGAGGGCCGCGCCGGCGACCACGATGAATGCGATAAGGATCTTGACCATGGTGTCTCCTGGTTCTGGGTGATGCCGGGGTCCGGCTTGCAGCCATTCATTCTTTCGGCCGCGTTGTTGTGCGACACAGTTTGACAGCGATGGCTTGCGTGGAGCTTACACGCGCCGCACGGTGCCGCGGGTGATGCCCGGGTCGCAGGCGCCAATAAAAAGCGCCGCCCGCTCACGGCCCCGAAGGGACATGGCGCGGGCGGCGTTCACGGCGCTGAAGGCTCCCAGCGCGCTCAGGCGGCCAGCAGCTGGCGCAGCACGAACGGCAGGATGCCGCCGTGGTTGTAGTAGTCGACCTCGATCGGCGTATCGATGCGCAGCAGCACCGGCACGCGCTGCACGTCGCCGTTGGCGCGCTTGATCACCAGCACCACGTCCTGCTGCGGCTTCAGGTCGCCCTCGATGCCTTCGATGTCGAAGGTCTCGTTGCCGGTGATGCCCAGCGTCTGGGCGCTGTCGCTGCCCTTGAACTGCAGCGGCAGCACGCCCATGCCGACCAGGTTGGAGCGGTGGATGCGCTCGAAGCTGCGCGCGATCACGGCCTTCACACCCAGCAGCTGCGTGCCCTTGGCCGCCCAGTCGCGCGACGAGCCGGTGCCGTACTCTTCGCCGCCGAACACCACCGTGGGCGTGCCCTCGGCGACATACTTCATCGCCGCGTCATAGATCGACATCTGTTCGCCGGTGGGCTGGTGGAGGGTGATGCCGCCTTCCACGCGCGCGCCGTCCGCGGTCGGCGGGATCATCAGGTTCTTGATGCGCACGTTGGCGAAGGTGCCGCGCATCATCACTTCATGGTTGCCGCGGCGCGAGCCGTAGCTGTTGAAGTCGGCCTTGAGCACGCCGTGCGCCAGCAGGTACTTGCCGGCGGGCGAGGTGTCCTTGATCGAACCGGCCGGCGAGATATGGTCGGTCGTCACCGAATCGCCGAAGATGCCCAGCGCGCGCGCGCCGCGCACGCTGGCCGAGGCGGCCGACGGCTCCATGCTGAAGTCCTGGAAGAACGGCGGCTCGGCGATATAGGTCGACTTGGGCCAGTCGTAGACCTGGCCCTTGGTGCCCTGGATCGCGCCCCACAGCTTGCTCGGCTTCTTCACCTGCTCGTAGTTGCCCTTGAAGGTCTTGGCGTCCATCGCGTACTTCATCAGCGCATGGATTTCTTCCGAACTCGGCCAGATGTCGCCCAGCCAGATGTCGCGGCCGCCCTTGCCCTTGCCGACCGGCTCGGTCATCAGGTCGCGCGTGACGTTGCCGGCGATGGCATAGGCCACCACCAGCGGCGGCGAGGCCAGGAAGTTGGCGCGGATGTTCGGGTGGATGCGGGCCTCGAAATTGCGGTTGCCCGACAGCACCGCGGCGGCGACCAGGTCGTTGCTGGTGATGGCCTCGTTCAGTTCCGGGGTCAGGTCGCCGGCATTGCCGATGCAGGTGGTGCAGCCGTAGGCGGTCACGCCGAAGCCCAGCTTTTCCAGGTACGGCAGCAGTCCCGCGGCCTTCAGGTATTCGGTGACGACGCGGCTGCCCGGCGCCAGCGAGGTCTTGATGTGCGGCGCCACGCTCAGGCCGGCTTCGACCGCCTTCTTGGCCAGCAGGCCGGCGCCCAGCAGCACGCTGGGGTTGGAGGTGTTGGTGCAGGAGGTGATGGCGGCGATCAGCACGTCGCCGTTGCGGACTTCGATGCCGTCGGCGGTGCTGTAGCTGCGCTCGAGCTCGGCGGGGTCCTTGTTGAAGCCGTTCTCGGCCACCGGCTTGCTGAACAGCGAGGCAAAGGTGCTCTTGACGTTGCCGATCTCGATGCGGTCCTGCGGACGCTTCGGCCCCGCCAGCGACGGCGCCACCGTGCCCAGGTCCAGCGTCACCACCTTGCTGTAGTCGATCTCGCCGGCCCTGGGGATGCCGAACATGTCCTGCGCGCGGAAATAGCCTTCGAATGCGGCGATTTCTTCGTCGGTGCGGCCGGTGCCGCGGAAGTATTCGATGGTCTTCTCGTCCACCGGGAAGAAGCCCATGGTGGCGCCGTATTCGGGCGCCATGTTGCCGATGGTGGCGCGGTCGGGCAGGGCCAGGCTGGCGGTGCCTTCGCCGAAGAACTCGACGAACTTGCCCACCACCTTCTCCTTGCGCAGCATCTCGGTGATGGTCAGCACCAGGTCGGTGGCGGTGACGCCTTCGCGCAGGCGGCCCTTCAGTTCCACGCCGACCACGTCAGGGGTCAGGAAGTACACCGGCTGGCCCAGCATGCCGGCCTCGGCCTCGATGCCGCCGACGCCCCAGCCGACCACGCCGATGCCGTTGATCATGGTGGTGTGCGAATCGGTGCCGACCAGCGTGTCAGGGTAGTAGACGCCGTCCTTCCTGTGCACGCCGCGTGCCAGGTATTCCAGGTTGACCTGGTGCACGATGCCGAAGCCCGGCTGCACCACGCCAAAGGTGTCGAAGGCCTGCATGCCCCACTTCATGAACTGGTAGCGCTCGTTGTTGCGCTGGAATTCCAGCTGCATGTTCAGGTCCAGCGCCTTCTTTTCGCGGAAGTGGTCGACCTGCACCGAGTGGTCGACCACCAGGTCCACCGGCACCAGCGGTTCGATCTGCTTGGGGTTCTTGCCCATCTTCTCGGCGACGTTGCGCATTGCCGCCAGGTCGGCCAGCAGCGGCACGCCGGTGAAATCCTGCAGGACCACGCGCGCGACCACGAACGGGATCTCGTCGACGCGATCGGCGTTGGGCTTCCAGTTGGCCAGCTGCCGGACGTGTTCCTCGGTGACCTTCTTGCCGTCGCAGTTGCGCAGCACCGATTCCAGCACCACGCGGATCGACACCGGCAGGCGGCCGATGTCCAGGTCCAGCGCCTCGCCCAGCTGGGGCAGGGAGTAATACTGGCCCTTGCCGGAAGAGCCGATCCTGAATTCTTTTAGCGTGTTCTTGAGGTTGTGGGGCATTGCCGTACTCCGATCGAAGGATGATGCGATGGCATTTGGCTCGGACCTGAATCGGGACCCCCGGTGCGCTGCCGCGGTCTTTTGACCGCGGTCCGAGGCCGGCAGCGCACTGCAACTGCATACTCTAACCGCCGCGCGGCGTCGCCGCCACCCGGCGCGGCAACCGGCCGGCCAAAAAACTGCCCCGGCGCGACCGCCTGCCCGGCCAGGGAAGACCGCCCCGGCAAGGCAAAAAGGGCGCTGGCGGCCGTGCATGCGGCCGCCAGCGCCCCCATCAAGGACTTACTGCTTGGGCGAAGTCGGCTGCTGGCTGCCTTCGGTCTGCAGCAGCGGACCGCCCGGCACCTGGGTCGGGCCGCCCGGGGGCGTGACCAGCAGCGGCGTGGTCGCCGGCGCGCGCAGGCCGCCGGCCTGCGTCGGCGCCGCGGCGCCGGCCTGCATGGCGGCGCTCTGGCAGTCGTCGGCCAGGCGCTGGCCCAGGTTCTTGTTGAACAGCATGGCCTTGCTCGGGATCACCACCAGGTCCAGGCCGGTGCGGGCGTCGTAGTAGCGGTCGGCGCCGGTCACGGTGGGCTGGCGCGGCAGCTTGTAGTCGCGGCCTTGCCAGTGCACGGTCAGGATTTCGTCGCGCAGCATGTCGCCGGCGATATACAGGCTGTTGCCCAGCTCGCACTGCCACTTCTCGCCGCTCGGGGCCACCGCCGCAGCGGTGCCGGCCGCGGCGGCCGCGCCGGCGGCGGCCTTCTTCTTGGTCGATGACTTCTTCTTGGTGGTGGTCTTCTTGGCAGGTTCCTGCGCCATCACGGCGGTGGCAGTGGTCAGGCTGAAGGCGCCGATGCAGGCGGCAAGGACAAGATGTTTCATTTTGTGAGTGCCTTTCGGATACTGAAATCGAGTTATGGTCATGTGCCGCCGGCAGCGGGCGGCGCTGGGATCATTGCCGCCGCTATTCTCTACGATTTGCCCAGGGCGGCGTACTGCTCTGGGCTTTGGTTACATAATCGGCGCCGCTGTTGGGCCGGGTTCACTTGCGCGGTTTACTTGCGATGCTTTATCGGCACGAATTTCAGGTTCTCCGGCCCGGTGTAGTTGGCGCTGGGGCGGATGATCTTGTTGTCGATGCGCTGCTCGATGATGTGCGCGGCCCAGCCCGACGTGCGCGCGATCACGAACAACGGCGTGAACATCGCCGTCGGCACGCCCATCATGTGGTAGCTCACCGCGCTGAACCAGTCCAGGTTCGGGAACATCTTCTTGATGTCCCACATCACCGTTTCCAGGCGCTCGGCGATGTCGAACATCTTCATCGAGCCGGCATCCTTCGACAGCTTCTTCGCCACTTCCTTGATCACCTGGTTGCGCGGGTCGCCGGTGGTGTAGACCGGGTGGCCGAAGCCGATCACGACTTCCTTGTTCTCGACGCGGCGGGTGATGTCGGCCTGGGCCTCATCGGGGTTGTCGTAGCGCTTCTGGATCTCGAACGCGACCTCGTTCGCACCGCCATGCTTGGGGCCGCGCAGCGCGCCGATCGCGCCGGCGATCGACGAGTACATGTCGGAGCCGGTGCCGGCGATCACGCGCGCGGTGAAGGTCGACGCGTTGAACTCGTGCTCGGCGTACAGGTTGAGCGAGGTGTTCATGGCGCGCTCCCACAGCGCCGACGGCTTCTCGCCGTGCAGCAGGTGCAGGAAGTGGGCGCCGATGGAATCATCGTCGGTTTCTACTTCGATGCGGCGGCCGTTGTGGCTGTAGTGGTACCAGTACAGCAGCATCGAACCGAGGCTGGCCATCAGGCGGTCGGCGATATCGCGCGCGCCCGGGGTGCTGTGGTCTTCCTTCTCCGGCAGCACCGTGCCGAGCACCGACACGCCGGTGCGCATCACGTCCATCGGGTGCGCGCTGGCGGGCACCCATTCGAGCGCGGCCTTGACATTGGCGGGCAGGCCGCGCAGCGACTTCAGCTTGGCCTTGTACGCGGCCAGTTCGGACTTGGTCGGCAGCTTGCCGTGCACCAGCAGGTGGGCGATTTCCTCGAACTCGCAGGTCTCGGCGATATCGAGGATGTCGTAGCCGCGGTAGTGCAGGTCGTTGCCGGTGCGGCCGACGGTGCACAGCGCGGTGTTGCCGGCGGTCACGCCCGACAGCGCGACGGATTTCTTGGCACGCGGCGCGGCCGGCGTGCCGGCGCCGGTTGCGGCTTCGGTTGCGGCTTCAGTTGCGGTGTCGCTTGCGGCGAGCTTCGAGGCGGACATCCGTGTCTCCTTGGGCACTGCGGATGGTGAGGGTGGGCGGACCCGGCTTCAGCCGAAGAACAGCGTTTCCACGTTGGCCGGCAGCGGCGTGCCGGTGGCCTGCGCGCGCTGCAGCAGCGACCAGTAATAGCGGTAGCTGGCGCGGTCGTGCAGCTGGCCTTCATGGCGGATCGGCGCCCAGTTGTTCTCGTGCGCCGCCAGCAGGATCTGGCTGGCCGCGCCGATCTCGTCCGCGCCGGGACGGAACGCCGCGACGATCGGGGCAATCTGGCCCGGGTGGATGCTCCACTTGCGCAGGTAGCCGAATTCGCTGCGCGCGCGCAGCGCATCGTCGCCGGCGCGCTGCGGCGCCTGCACGTCGGTGCTGACATTGTGCGACGGCACCTTGCCGTGGCGGTGGCAGGCGGCGGAGATTTCCAGCATGGCGCGGCGCACCAGCGGGTGTTCGAACTGCTGCGGCGAGCGCATGGCATCGCCCGGAATCGCGCCATGGTGGGCCGAGACAAAGTCCATCAGGCCGAAGCTCAGGCATTCCACCTGCACCAGCGCGGCGATATCGAAGGCCTGCTCCAGGGCGGCGTGGGTTTCGATCAGCACATGGATCGGGATATGGCGCGCAATGCCGGCACTGCGCGCCACCTGGTTGACATGGTCGGTCACGCGCGCCACCTCGACCACGTCGGTGACCTTGGGCACCACCACATAGGCCAGGCGCGCGCCGGCGGCGCGCACCAGCACGTCGACATCCTGGCGCCAGCTGGGATGGGCCGGGTCATGGATGCGCACGCCGACGCGGTTGTGCGCATTGAGCGGGCCGTTGACCAGCTGCGCGCACAGTTCGGCGTGCTCGCGCTCGTGGCCGACGGCGGCGCCGTCCTCGCAGTCGAAGGTGATGTCGAAGACGGGACCAAGCTCTTGCTGCAGGGCCAGCGATTTGCGCATCAGCTTTTCGCTGCCCGCGTAATGGTCACACACCGGCAACTGGACCGGGATGGCTTCGCCCTGGAACAAGACCTCGGAAGGATGCACGTTGATTCGGAAAGTTGAAGTTGGCGGACAGGGCAGGGCCGCCATGGCCGCTGCCTATGAAAAAACCGGGGTCCGCGCCGATTCTTGAATCGTTGCGGAACCCCGGCCTTTGCTCGAGCGTTCGGAAGATCAGCCCAGCAGATGCTGCACGCCGGCCTTTTCTTCTTCCAGTTCCTTCAGGGTGATGTTGATCTTTTCCTGGCTGTAGGCGTCGATCTCCAGACCCTTGACGATCTCGTACTTGCCGTTGGCGGTGGTCACCGGGTAGCCGAACATGGTGTCGGCCGGGATGCCGTATTCACCGTTGGACGGGATGCCCATGGTGACGACCTTGCCGTTGCTGCCCAGCACCCAGTCGCGCACGTGGTCGATGGCGGCGTTGGCGGCCGAGGCGGCCGACGACAGGCCACGGGCCTCGATGATGGCGGCGCCGCGCTTGCCGACGGTCGGCAGGAACACGTCGTTGTTCCACACCGGATCGTTGATCAGGTCCTTGACGCTCTGGCCGTCGACGGTGGCGTAGCGGTAGTCGGCGTACATGGTCGGGCTGTGGTTGCCCCACACGAACAGCTTCTCGATCGACGACACCGGCTTGCCGGTCTTGGCGGCGATCTGCGACAGCGCGCGGTTGTGGTCCAGGCGCAGCATCGCGGTGAAGTTCTCGCGCGGCAGGTTGGGGGCCGACTTCATGGCGATGTAGGCGTTGGTGTTGGCCGGGTTGCCGACCACCAGCACCTTGACGTTGCGGCTGGCGACTTCGTCCAGTGCCTTGCCCTGCACGGTGAAGATTTGGGCGTTGGCTTCGAGCAGGTCCTTGCGCTCCATGCCCTTGCTGCGCGGACGGGCGCCCACCAGCAGGGCCACGTCGGCATCCTTGAAGGCGACCTTGGGGTCATCGGTGATGACCACGCCGGCCAGCAGCGGGAAGGCGCAGTCTTCCAGTTCCATCACCACGCCCTTGACGGCTTGCTGGGCTTGCGGGAGGTCGAGCAGTTGGAGGATGACCGGCTGGTCTTTGCCCAGCATGTCGCCGTTGGCGATGCGGAACAGCAGGGAGTAGCCGATCTGGCCAGCGGCGCCGGTCACTGCGACGCGCATTGGGGCTTTAGCCATGAGTAAATCTCCAAACGATAGAAGGGGGGATGCCGGTCGGCGGCGCGCCGGCGCCAGACAGAGGCGCGCGGTGTGTCACCGGGTGCTGGTTGTCGCCACAGCGGGGAGCGGCCGTCCGCCGGAGCCAGGTGGCGGGGCCGGTGGGGGAGAGCCACAACGGGTCATGGTGATGCAACAAAGCGTTAGTCTACTGCGAAGCGAGGCGCCTTTTCCAGAGCGGGTTGCCGCCGGCGCGGCAGATTTGCGCCATGGGCGGCAGCCGGCGGGCCGGTGAGGGCGGGCCATCGCGGGCGTGGACCAGCGCGAGTGTAGGCCCGGCCTCTCCGGTCTGTCAATTCATATGTCTTATATAAGACATAAGACAATTAACGTAAGGCTGGACGTTGCGCGCCCTTTTGTGGTGAAATCGCGCTATGTCCTCCCTGCCTACGTCCCTGACCGGCGCAGCCACCCCCGGCGCGCAGGAATCTGGCGCCGCCACGCCTGGCGCCGGGACGCAGCCGCATTCGCCGCCTGCGCCGTCCGCGCCGGCCGCCGCGCCGCAGGCCGCCCCGCCAACCGGCCCCGCCGCGGGGCCCGCTCCTGGTCTGCAGTCAGTGCCATCGCCCACGTTCAGCCCGCTCTACCAGCAGATCAAGGCGCTGATCACGCGCAGCCTGCAATCCGGCGAATGGAAGCCGGGTGAGATGATTCCCAGCGAAATGGAGCTGGCGTCGCGCTACAAGGTCAGCCAGGGCACGGTGCGCAAGGCCATCGACGAACTCGCCGCCGACAACCTGGTGGCGCGCCGCCAGGGCAAGGGCACCTTCGTGACCACGCACCATGAAGACGTGGTCAAGTTTCGCTTCCTGCGCCTCGTCCCGGACGAGGGTGAACCCCATTATGGCGCCAGCCATGTGCTGGAATGCAAGCGCCTGCGCGCCCCCGCTGAAATCGCTCGGCTGCTCGACATCCGCACCGGCGACAGCGTGGTGCAGATCCGCCGCGTGCTGACTTTCTCGGGCGAATCGACCGTGCTGGATGAAATCTGGCTGCTCGGCGCCAACTTCAAGGGCCTGACCGCGGAAAAGCTGACCGAGTGGAAGGGGCCCATGTATGCATTGTTCGAGGCCGAATTCGGTACGCGCATGATTCGCGCCTCGGAAAAAATCCGCGCCGTGCCCGCCGATGAAACCGCGGCCGAGCTGCTGTCGGTGCCGGTGGGCTCGCCGCTGTTGTCGGTCGAGCGCGTTTCCTACACCTATGGCGATCGCCCCGTGGAAGTGCGCCGCGGGCTGTACGTGACCACGCGGCACTATTACCAGAACGACCTGAGCTGAAATAACGGCCCCGCGCCATGGGCGCGCGCGCCGATTATTGTGGCTTTGGCCATGGTCATGCGGGCTGTTGCGCGGCGCGGTGGTTGTCGCGTGGCGCGGGTCGGCGAATGTGCTTTGTGTGCGATTGTCGGGCGGCGCTTGTCGGGTCGTGATAGCTGAAAATTATTGGTGCAGCGCGCAACAAAGGCGCTAAAATCTCATGGATTTGCCCTAGTGCATCCCGTTGCATGCAGGCAATGGCAGTTTCGTTTCTTTGTTTACCGCTAATGGGGTCTCGCATGGCTGAAGCCGTCAAACAAGCCAGGCCGGAGTTCCGGAATATCGGTATTTCGCAGATCGCGAAATACCGGTTGCCCTGGGCCGGCAAGGTATCCATCCTGCATCGCGTGAGCGGTGCATTGATGTTCCTCCTCCTTCCCTTCGTCCTGTATCTGTTTGAGCAGAGCATCACCTCCGAACTGAGCTTCGCAAAGTTCTCGGCCCTGATGTCCGGCGGCTTTGTCAAGCTGGTTGTGCTGGCCCTGATCTGGGGTTATCTGCATCACTTCTGCGCTGGTATCCGCTTCCTGCTGCTGGATGTGCACGTTGGTGTCTCCAAGCCCGCCTCGGCCAAGTCTGCCATCAGCGTGCTGGTTGTCAGCCTGCTGCTTACCCTGATTTTCGGCCTGAAGCTGTTCGGCCTGTTCTGAGGAGAATCAAGGTGGCAAATAACAATATCGGTCCCAAGCGTCTTGTCGTCGGTGCGCACTACGGCCTGAAAGACTGGCTCGCGCAACGCGTCACGGCCGTGGTCATGGTGGTCTTCACCGTGGTCCTGGCCATTGCCTTCCTGCTGTCGAACGGCGCTTCGTACGAAGCGTGGGCAGGGCTCTTCGCCAACCAGTGGATGAAGATCCTCACGTTCCTGACCATCCTGTCGCTGCTGTATCACGCCTGGATCGGCGTGCGCGATATCTGGATGGACTATGTGCGTCCGATGGCGGTTCGCCTCGTGCTGCAAGTTCTTACGATTCTGTGGCTCGTCGGTTGCGCGGGCTACGCTGCTCAGATTCTCTGGAGGGTGTAATAAATGGTCGCAGTCAAGACTGGATTGCCGCGTCGCCGCTTTGACGTGGTCATCGTCGGTGCTGGCGGCGCCGGGATGCGCGCATCCCTCCAGCTCGCGGAAGCCGGCCTGAACGTGGCCGTGCTGTCCAAGGTGTTCCCGACCCGCTCGCACACCGTGGCGGCGCAGGGCGGCATCGGTGCCTCGCTCGGCAACATGAGCGAGGACAACTGGCACTATCACTTCTACGACACCATCAAGGGCTCGGACTGGCTGGGTGACCAGGACGCGATCGAGTTCATGTGCCGTGAAGCCCCGAAGGTCGTGTACGAGCTCGAGCACTTCGGCATGCCGTTCGACCGCAACCCCGACGGCACCATCTACCAGCGCCCGTTCGGCGGCCACACCGCCAACTACGGTGAAAAGCCCGTGCAGCGCGCCTGCGCCGCGGCCGACCGTACCGGCCACGCGCTGCTGCACACGCTGTACCAGCGCAACGTGCGCGCCAAGACCCACTTCTTCGTCGAATGGATGGCGCTGGACCTGATCCGCGACCAGGACGGCGACGTGCTGGGCGTGACCGCGCTGGAAATGGAAACCGGCGAGGTCTACATCCTCGAGGCCAAGACCACGCTGTTCGCGACCGGCGGTGCCGGCCGCATCTACGCCGCTTCCACCAACGCCTTCATCAACACCGGTGACGGCCTGGGCATGGCAGCGCGCGCCGGCGTGCCGCTGGAAGACATGGAGTTCTGGCAGTTCCACCCGACCGGCGTGGCCGGCGCGGGCGTGCTGATCACCGAAGGCGTGCGCGGCGAGGGCGGTATCCTGCGCAACAAGGACGGCGAGCGCTTCATGGAGCGCTATGCGCCGACGCTGAAGGACCTGGCGCCGCGCGACTTCGTCTCGCGCTCGATGGACCAGGAAATCAAGGAAGGCCGCGGCTGCGGCCCGAACGGCGACTACGTGCTGCTCGACCTGACCCACGTCGGCGCCGAGACCATCATGAAGCGCCTGCCGTCGATCCGCGAAATCGGCCTGAAGTTCGCCAACGTCGACGCGATCAAGGAACCGATTCCGGTGGTCCCGACCATCCACTACCAGATGGGCGGCATCCCCACGAACTATCACGGCCAGGTCGTGGTGCCGAAGAACGGCAACCCGAACGAAGTGCTGAACGGCTTCTACGCGATCGGCGAATGCTCGTGCGTGTCTGTGCACGGCGCCAACCGCCTGGGCACCAACTCGCTGCTCGACCTGGTGGTGTTCGGCCGCGCCGCCGGCAACCACATCATCGCGCAGAACCTGAAGCAGAAAGAGCACAAGCCGCTGCCGGCCGATGCCGCCGACCTGGCGCTGTCGCGCCTGGCCAAGCTGCAGTCGTCGTCGTCGGGCGAGTACACGCAGGACGTCGCCAACGACATCCGCAAGAACATGCAGTCGCATGCCGGCGTGTTCCGCACCCAGAAGCTGATGGACGAGGGTGTCGAGCGCATCCTGGAAGTGAGCGAGCGTGCCGCCAACATCCACCTGAAGGACAAGTCCAAGGTCTTCAACACCGCGCTGGTGGAAGCCCTGGAAGTGGCCAACCTGGTGGAAGTGGCCAAGGCCACCATGATCTCGGCCGCGGCCCGCAAGGAATCGCGCGGTGCCCACGCGCACAGCGACTTCCCCAACCGCGACGACCAGAACTGGCTCAAGCACACGCTGTTCTACAGCGAAGGCAACCGCCTCGACTACAAGCCGGTGAAGATGGAGCCGCTGACGGTGGAAAGCGTGCCGCCCAAGGCTCGTACCTTCTGAGCACCGCATCGTAGAGACAACAGGACCCACAGAAATGAAGCGTATTTTCGAAGTCTACCGCTACGATCCGGACAAGGATGCGGCGCCGCGCATGCAGACCTACGAGGTCGAGCTGGACGGTCACGAGCGCATGCTGCTGGACGCGCTGGTGAAGCTGAAGAAGCTGGACGAGACCATCTCGTTCCGCCGTTCGTGCCGCGAAGGCGTGTGCGGCTCGGACGCGATGAACATCAACGGCAAGAACGGCCTGGCCTGCCTGACCAATATGCGCGAGCTGCCGGACCGCATCGTGCTGCGTCCGCTGCCCGGCCTGCCGGTGGTGCGCGACCTGATCGTCGACATGACGAACTTCTTCAAGCAGTACAACTCGATCAAGCCGTTCCTGATCAACGACGAGCCGCCGCCCGAGAAAGAGCGCCTGCAGTCGCCGGAAGAGCGTGACGAGCTGGACGGCCTGTACGAGTGCATTCTCTGCGCCAGCTGCTCGACCTCGTGCCCGTCGTTCTGGTGGAACCCGGACAAGTTCGTCGGCCCGGCCGGCCTGCTGCAGGCTTACCGCTTTATTGCGGACAGCCGCGACCAGGCCACCAACGAGCGCCTGGACAACCTGAACGACCCGTACCGCCTGTTCCGCTGCCACAGCATCATGAACTGCGTCGACGTGTGCCCGAAGGGTCTGAACCCGACCAAGGCCATCGGCAAGATCAAGGAGCTGATGGTCCGCCGCGCGGTCTGATCCTGCGGCTGTCTGCAGTAGTAAGCGGCGCGTCAGCCAGAGCGGCTATATCTGGCTGGCGCGCCGAAAGTAGGAAGCCATGACTGAGAGTCCTGCCACCACCTTCTCGCATCAGGCCGACCCGCACAAGCGCGCACGTCTGCGCTGGCGCGCCCGCCGCGGCCTGCTGGAGAACGACATCATCGTCGAACGTTTTTTCAACCGTTACGAGGAGAGCCTGTCCGACGAGGACGTGGCTGCGCTGAGCCAGCTGTTCGAACTCAGCGACAACGAGTTGATGGACCTGCTGCTTGCGCGCAAGGAGCTGGACGGTGAGCTCGACACGCCCCCGATGCAGCGAGTGATTGCCCTGCTGCGTACGGTCTGAGTTTTGGTCAACATTATTATTCACAGCATTTGAAGGATCCGACATGACGCCGTCCGATGTGAAAGCCACGCTATCGTTCTCCGATGGTTCCCCCAGCGTTGAGCTGCCGATCTACAAGGGTACGGTTGGCCCGGACGTGATCGACATTCGCAAGCTGTACGGACAAACCGGTAAGTTCACCTACGACCCCGGTTTCATGTCGACGGCTTCGTGCAATTCCAAGATCACCTATATCGACGGCGACAAGGGCGAGCTGCTGTACCGCGGCTACCCGATCGAGCAGCTGGCGCAGAAGTGCGACCACCTCGAGACCTGCTACCTGCTGCTCAAGGGCGAGCTGCCCAACGCCAAGCAGAAGGAAGAATTCGTCGGCCATGTGATGAACCACACCATGGTCCACGAGCAGATGCAGTTCTTCATGCGCGGCTTCCGCCGCGATGCGCACCCGATGGCCGTGCTGACCGGCATGGTCGGCGCCATGAGCGCGTTCTACCACGACGCGATGGACATCGACGATCCGCACCAGCGCGAGATCTCGGCCATCCGCCTGATCGCCAAGATGCCGACCCTGGTCGCCATGGCGTACAAGTACAACATCGGCCAGCCGTACATCTACCCGCAGAACGACCTGTCCTACTCGGGCAACTTCATGCGCATGATGTTCGCCACGCCGTGCGCCCCGTACACCGTGAACCCGGTGCTGGAGCGCGCGCTCGACCGCATCTTCATCCTGCACGCCGACCACGAGCAGAACGCGTCGACCTCGACCGTGCGCCTGGCCGGTTCGTCGGGCACCAACCCGTTCGCAGCCATCGCCGCCGGCGTGGCCTGCCTGTGGGGCCCGGCCCACGGCGGCGCCAACGAAGCCGCGCTGAAGATGCTGGAAGAAATCGGCAGCGTCGACAACATCAGCGAGTTCATCAAGCAGGTCAAGGACAAGAACTCGGGCGTGCGCCTGATGGGCTTTGGCCACCGCGTGTACAAGAACTACGATCCGCGCGCCAAGCTGATGCGCGAAACCTGCCATGAAGTGCTGAACGAGCTGGGCCTGCACAACGACCCGCTGTTCAAGCTGGCCATGGAGCTGGAAAAGATCGCGCTGGAAGACGAGTACTTCGTCAGCCGCAAGCTGTACCCGAACGTCGACTTCTACTCGGGCATCGTCCAGCGCGCGCTGGGCATCCCGACCTCGCTGTTCACCTGCATCTTCGCGCTGGCCCGCACCCCGGGCTGGATCTCGCAGTGGGAAGAGATGATCACCGATCCGGAATACAAGATCGGCCGTCCGCGCCAGCTGTTCGTCGGCGCCGCCACCCGCGACGTGCCGGACGTGGCCAAGCGCTAAGCTGGCCCGCCGCTGCGCAGTGCAGCAATCCAGACGCCCCGGCCCCGCCGGGGCGTTTGTCTTGG
>NZ_LT976853.1:2319273-2560056 GCF_900249755.1 Cupriavidus taiwanensis | reverse complement strand
GGGCCGGACGCGGTTGTGCACCGCGGCGCCGGCAAGGGCAGGAAATTGCACCTTGAATGGTCCCGAGCGCAATTTGTGGACGATTGTGTCGCGTTTTCCCAAATCGGTTCCGCATAAATTGTGCGATAGTCGCGTGCGGCAGGAAATTTGACCCTATAATGCGGGCTGCTTTGCCGACGGCAGCCGGGCCACCCTTCCGGCATGCGGTGCGGCAAGCGGGGCAGGCGAATCGCTTGCGCAATAGAGAACGCATCAAACGTTGTCTTTCCGAACCTTGGTCCCCACACCCCAGCGGGACTGACACTTGCCGGGCCCCGCATACGCTGTCTCTTCCTTGCAGGCTCGTCTTCCGCGTCTCGGGCGTCTTTTCTGTAGTCCGCGGGTGTTGTTCGATTGCGCAGGTCATACCGTTTCTGCCCGGTTGACCCAAACATAAATCGAGGAGCTCCTGATGACGCTGTCCCGTCTTTCCACCATTTCGCTGGCTGCCATGCTGGCTACCTTCGGCGCCGCCGCCAACGCTGAAACCGTGAAGATCGCCATTGCCGGCCCGATGAGCGGCTCGGTGGCGCAGTATGGCGACATGGTCAAGGCCGGCGCACTGACCGCCGTCGAACAGATCAATGCAGCCGGCGGCGCCGGCGGCAACAAGTTCGAGGTGGTGCTGATGGACGACGCCTGCGAGCCGAAGCAGGCTGTCGCGGTGGCCAACAAGATCGTCAGCCAGAACATCAAGTACGTGATCGGCCACGTGTGCTCGGGCTCGACCATCCCGGCCTCGGACATCTACGAAAACGAGGGCATCGTGATGGTCACGCCGTCGGCCACCGCGCCGCAGCTGACCGAGACCAAGAAGCGCAACTTCATCTTCCGCACCATCGGCCGCGACGACCAGCAGGGCCCGGCCGCCGCCCAGTACATCATCGGCAAGGTCAAGCCGAAGAAGGTCGCGGTGCTGCACGACAAGCAGTCGTACGGCCAGGGCATCGCCAGCTCGGTGAAGAAGGACCTGGAAGCCGCCAAGATTCCCGTGGCGGTGTTCGAGGGCATCAACGCCGGCGATTCGGACTACTCGGCCGTGATCACCAAGCTCAAGTCGCAGGGCGTGGACTTTGTCTACTTCGGCGGCTACCACCCCGAAATGGGCCTGCTGCTGCGCCAGGCGCGCGAGCAGGGCGTGAAGGCCACCTTCATGGGCCCCGAGGGCGTCGGCAACAAGGACGTGACGGCGATCGCCGGCCCGTCGTCGGAAGGCATGCTGGTGACGCTGCCGGCCGACTTCTCGGCCGATCCGGCCAACGCCGGCCTGGTCAAGGCCTTTGCCGACAAGAAGCGTGACGCCAACGGTCCGTTCCAGATGCCGGCCTACGCCGCCGTCAAGATCATCGGCGACGCCATCGCCGGCGCCAAGAGCACCGACCCGACCAAGGTCGCGGCGTACATGCACAAGAACGCCTTCACCACGCCGATCGGCAAGGTCGAGTACGACGCCAAGGGCGACCTGAAGTCCTTCAAGTTCGTGGTCTACACCTGGCACAAGGACGCCAGCAAGACGGCCGCCAACTAAGGCATTCGCGTCCCCGATGGGGTGCTCCCCTCTCCCGCTTGCGGGAGAGGGGCCGGGGGTGAGGGCAGGCGGGTCAAAGGCTGAGGCCAGCGGGTTAAAACCGTTGGCCTTGCTTGACCTGGCTCCCAGCTAAACCACCCCTCACCCCAACCCTCTCCCCATGAGGGGAGAGGGAGAACACCTTGCTCTGGCAAGTTCGAATGGTGTTGGCGCATCCGGCCGACGCCAGTTCCGGCGCCTACGAGGCTTCCCCAATGAATGAATTCCTTCCACAGTTCACCCAGCAGCTGGTCAACGGCCTGACGCTGGGTGCGATCTATGCGCTGATCGCCATCGGCTACACAATGGTCTACGGCATCATCGGCATGATCAATTTCGCGCACGGCGAGATTTACATGATCGGTGCCTATGTCGGCCTGGTCACGCTCACCGCCATCGGCGCCCAGGCAGGCTACCCCCTGCCGCTGGTGCTCGGTGCCGCCTTGCTGGTCTCGGTGCTGGTCACCGGCGTCTACGGCTATGCGGTCGAGCGGGTGGCATACCGCCCCTTGCGCGGCGGGCCGCGGCTGGTGCCGCTGATCTCCGCCATCGGCATGTCGATCTTCCTGCAGAACTATGTCCAGATCGGTCAGGGCGCGCGCGACGTGTCGGTGCCGGTGCTGATCTCGGGCGCGATCGAGTTCCAGATGGGCGGCGACTTCACCGTGACGGTGCCGTACTCGCGCCTGCTGATCGTCGGCGTGACGCTGGCGCTGATGGTGGCGCTGACGCTGTTTATCGGCCGCTCGCGCATGGGCCGCGCCTGCCGCGCCTGCGCCGAAGACATGCGCATGGCCAACCTGCTGGGCATCGACACCAACAAGGTGATCTCGTTCACCTTCGTGCTGGGCGCGATGCTGGCGGCGGTGGGCGGCGTGCTGATCGGCCTGACCATCGGCAAGCTCAATCCCTTCATCGGCTTCATTGCCGGCATCAAGGCCTTTACCGCGGCGGTGCTGGGCGGCATCGGCAGCATCCCGGGCGCGATGCTCGGCGGCGTGCTGCTGGGCCTGGCGGAGACCTTCGCCTCGGGCTACATGCCGGCCGAATACAAGGACGTGGTCGCATTCAGCCTGCTGGTGCTGGTGCTGCTGTTCCGTCCGACCGGGCTGCTGGGCAAGCCCGATGTCGAAAAGGTCTGAGGGAGGCGACACATGACCAACCAAGTTTCCGCGATGTCCGCCGGACACGCCGCGCGCGGCGCCACGCCGGGCCAGTCGCTCAAGAACGCGATCACGGCGGCGGTGATGACCGCCATCCTGACCATTCCCATCCTCGGCCTGCAGCTCAAGCTGGAAGGCTACAAGGTGGTGCTGGAGCCGCACTGGCGGCCGGTGTGGATCGCCGTGGCCGCGGTATTCCTGTTCCAGTTGTTCAAGCCGATGCTGTCGCGCGCCGGCAGCGCGGTGCGCCTGCCGGCGCTGCCGGCGCTGGGCGCGCAGCGGCAGCGCGCGGCGCTGTGGGTGCTGCTGGCGGTGGGGCTGGTGTGGCCGTTCTTCGGCTCGCGCGGCGCGGTCGACGTGGCCACGCTGGCGCTGATCTACGTGATCCTGGGCCTGGGGCTGAATATCGTGGTGGGCTATGCCGGCCTGCTCGACCTGGGCTATGTCGGCTTCTATGCGGTGGGCGGCTATACCTACGCGCTGCTGAACCAGTACTTCGGCCTGACCTTCTGGGAATGCCTGCCGATCGCGGCGGCGATGTCGGCGGGCTTCGGCTTCCTGCTCGGCTTCCCGGTGCTGCGCCTGCGCGGCGACTACCTGGCCATCGTCACGCTGGGTTTCGGCGAGATCATCCGCCTGCTGCTGAACAACCTGACCAGCCTGACCGGCGGCCCGGACGGCGTCTCGGGCATCCCCAAGCCGAGCGTGTTCGGCATCGAGATGGCGCGCAGCGCCAGCGTCGAGGGCGCGCGCACGTTCCACGAGCTGATCGGGCTCGACTACGCCAGCCAGCACATGGTGATCTTCCTCTACCTGATCGCGCTGCTGCTGGTGGGCTTCACGCTGTTCGTGACCAGCCGCCTGATCCGCATGCCGATGGGCCGCGCCTGGGAGGCGCTGCGCGAGGACGAGATCGCCTGCCGCTCGCTGGGCCTGAACCCGACCCGCATCAAGCTGTCGGCGTTCACGCTGGGCGCGTCGTTCGCGGGGCTGGGCGGGGCGTTCTTCGCCGCGCGCCAGGGCCTGGTCAATCCGGAATCGTTCACCTTCATCGAATCGGCGCTGGTGCTGGCCGTGGTGGTGCTGGGCGGCATGGGCTCGCAGCTGGGCGTGATCCTGGCGGCGATCCTGCTGACGGTGCTGCCCGAAGTGGCGCGCGGCTTTGCCGAATACCGCATGCTGATCTTCGGCCTGGTGATGGTGCTGATGATGATGTGGCGCCCGCAGGGCCTGCTGCCCGCGAGCCGTCCGCACGTGGAGCTGCCCCGATGAATGCACCGATGACTGCTCCAATGAATGCCACCGCAGAACTGCTCAAGGTGTCGGGCCTGCAGATGCGCTTCGGCGGCCTGCTGGCCGTCGACGGCATCGATTTCGATGTGCGCCGGGACGAGGTCTTCGCCATCATCGGCCCGAACGGCGCCGGCAAGACCACGGTGTTCAACTGCGTCGGCGGCTTCTACAAGCCGACCGCGGGCGAGGTCACGCTCGATGGCCACGCCATCGCCGGCCTGCCCAGCCACATGGTGGCGCGCAAGGGCCTGGTGCGCACGTTCCAGAACATCCGCCTGTTCAAGAACCTGACCGTGGTCGAGAACCTGCTGGTGGCGCAGCACCTGCAGGTGCAGTCCGGCATCCTGCGCGGGCTGTTCGCGACGCCGGCCTACCGCCGCGCCGAGCGCGAAGCGCTGCAGCGTGCCGCGCAATGGCTGGAGCGCATGGGCCTGACCGGCGTCGCCAACCGCGAGGCCGGCACGCTCTCTTACGGCCACCAGCGCCGGCTCGAGATCGCGCGCTGCATGATCACCCAGCCGCGGCTGCTGATGCTGGACGAGCCCGCCGCCGGCCTGAACCCGCAGGAGAAGATCGAGCTGTCGCAACTGATCGACCAGCTGCGCCGCGAGTTCGGCATTGCCGTGCTGCTGATCGAGCACGACATGAGCCTGGTGATGGGCGTGTCCGACCGCATCCTGGTGATGGAACACGGCAAGCCGATCGTGACCGGCAAGCCGGACGAAGTGCGCAACGACCCGCGCGTGATCAAGGCCTACCTGGGAGAGGACTGATGCTGAAGCTGGAACAGGTCCATACCCACTACGGCGCCGTCGAGGCGCTGTCGGGCGTATCGATCGAAGTCAACAAGGGGGAGATCGTCACCCTGATCGGCAGCAACGGCGCCGGCAAGACGACGCTGATGATGACCGTGTGCGGCACGCCGCGCGCCTCGAGCGGGCGCGTGCTGTTCGAAGGGCAGGACATCACCCATCGCTCGACCCACGAGATCATGCGCCTGGGCATGGCGATCTCGCCCGAGGGCCGGCGCGTGTTCCCGAGCCTGACGGTGCTGGAGAACCTGAAGATGGGCGCGTTCTTCGCCAAACGCGACGAGATCGAGGCCGGCATCGAGCACGTGTTCAAGCTGTTCCCGCGCCTGAACCAGCGCGCGGGCCAGCGCGCCGGCACCATGTCGGGCGGCGAGCAGCAGATGCTGGCGATCGGCCGCGCGCTGATGAGCCGGCCGCGCCTGCTGCTGCTGGACGAGCCGACGCTCGGGCTGGCGCCGCTGATCATCGCGCAGATCTTCGACATCATCCGGACGATTCGTGACGAGGGCGTCACCGTGTTCCTGGTCGAGCAGAATGCCAACAAGGCGCTGCAGGTCGCGGACCGGGGCTATGTGCTGGAGACGGGGAAGGTGGTGCTGGCGGATACGGGCGCAAACTTGCTCGCCAACGACCGGATCAAGGCCGCCTACCTCGGCGGTTGACGAAGCCGCCCAAAACGCGAAAGAGAAGGGCGGTTTTGGGTGCTCCCAAGCCGCCCGGGCTGGCCAAATCAAGGTGTTCTCCCTCTCCCCTCATGGGGAGAGGGCTGGGGTGAGGGGTGGGCTAGCACCAGGCCACATCAAGCGGGGCCAACGGTTTAAACCCCCGGACGTCGGCCCTTGACGCTCCTGCCCTCACCCCCGGCCCCTCTCCCGCGCGCGGGAGAGGGGAGAAAACCGAGCCCATCCAAGCCTTTTCGCCATCCGCGAAATCCCCCTTTCGCCAATCACATTACATTTCCACCCCGACCTGTCCCGGCCCGGGGCCACAGCGGTGGCATAATCGATTGCCAAGTCAAGCATTGCCGTAACGCTTGAAATAACGCTCGTTTCCCGCGGCTTCCGGCGCGATCATCGTCATCGTCGTTGTCCGGCTCGTCACCGCGGCCGAAGCGGACCCAATCCCCTGCAAACTACTGCGCGGTCCCCGCCGGCCGGCCTGCCAAGGCCCGGTCATCGGTCCCGCCACCGCATCATGGCCAAGACGCTCTACGACAAACTCTGGGATGACCACACCGTCCACGTCGAGGAAGACGGCACCACGCTGCTCTACATCGACCGCCACCTGCTGCACGAAGTGACCAGCCCGCAGGCGTTCGAGGGCCTGAAGCTGGCGCAGCGTCCGGTGTGGCGCATCAGCGCGAACCTGGCGGTGTCGGACCACAACGTGCCGACCACGGACCGCAGCCAGGGCATTGCCGACCCGGTGTCGAAGCTGCAGGTCGATACGCTCGATGCGAACTGCGACAGTTACGGCATTACGCAGTTCAAGATGAACGACCACCGCCAGGGCATCGTGCACGTGATCGGGCCGGAGCAGGGCGCGACGCTGCCGGGCATGACGGTGGTGTGCGGCGACTCGCATACCAGCACGCACGGCGCCTTCGGCGCGCTGGCGCACGGCATCGGCACGTCCGAAGTGGAACACGTGCTGGCCACGCAGACGCTGCTGGGCAAGAAGGCGAAGAACATGCTGGTCAAGGTGGAGGGCAAGCTGCCGCGCGGCTGCACCGCCAAGGACATCGTGCTGGCCATCATCGGCAGGATCGGCACCGCCGGCGGCACCGGCTACACCATCGAGTTCGCCGGCTCTGCCATCCGCGACCTGACCATGGAAGGCCGCATGACGGTCTGCAACATGGCCATCGAGGCGGGCGCGCGCGCCGGCCTGGTGGCGGTCGACGATGTCACGCTGGAATACGTCAAGGGCCGCCCGTACGCGCCGCAGGGTGTGGAGTGGGAGCAGGCCGTGGCTTACTGGCGCACGCTGCATTCCGACGCTGGCGCCCATTTTGACCAGGTGATCGAGCTGCGCGCCGAAGACGTGCGTCCGCAGGTGACCTGGGGCACGTCTCCTGAAATGGTGATCAGCATCGAAGACCGCGTGCCGGACCCGGAAAAGGAAAAGGACGCGAACAAGCGCAACGCGATGGAGCGCGCGCTCGAATACATGGGCCTGCAGCCCAACGTGCCGGTCGAGAGCATCAGCATCGACAAGGTCTTTATCGGCTCGTGCACCAACAGCCGCATCGAGGACATGCGCGCCGCCGCGTGGGTGGTGCAGAAGCTGGGCCGCAAGATCGCCGGCAACGTGAAGCTGGCGATGGTGGTGCCGGGTTCGGGCCTGGTCAAGGAACAGGCCGAGCGCGAAGGGCTGGACCAGATCTTCAAGGCCGCCGGCTTCGAATGGCGCGAGCCGGGCTGCTCGATGTGCCTGGCCATGAATGCCGACCGCCTCGAGGCCGGCGAGCGCTGCGCGTCGACCTCGAACCGCAACTTCGAAGGCCGCCAGGGCGCGGGCGGGCGCACCCACCTGGTCAGCCCGGCGATGGCCGCGGCCGCAGCCATCGAGGGCCATTTCGTCGATATCCGCAAGCTGGGCTGAACCAGCAAGGAAACAGCACCATGGAAAAGTTCACCGTACACAGCGGCCTGGTCGCGCCGCTCGACCGCGAGAACGTCGATACCGACGCGATCATCCCGAAGCAGTTCCTGAAGTCGATCCAGCGCACCGGCTTCGGCCCCAACCTGTTCGACGAGTGGCGCTACAAGGATGTGGGCCAGCCCGGCATGGACAACAGCAAGCGTCCGCTGAACCCGGACTTCGTGCTGAACCAGCCGCGCTACCAGGGCGCGTCGATCCTGCTGGCGCGCCGCAACTTCGGCTGCGGCAGCTCGCGCGAGCACGCGCCGTGGGCGCTGACGCAATACGGCTTCCGCGCCGTGATCGCGCCCAGCTTCGCCGATATCTTCTTCAACAACTGCTACAAGAACGGGCTGCTGCCGGTGGCGCTGAGCGAGCAGCAGGTCGAGCACCTGTTCAACGAGACCAACGCGTTCAACGGCTACCAGCTGACCATCGACCTGGACAAGCAGGTGGTGCTGACGCCGTCGGGGCAAGGCTACGAGTTCGACATCGCCCCGTTCCGCAAGTACTGCATGCTGAACGGCTTCGACGATATCGGCCTGACCCTGCGCCATGCCGACAAGATCAAGGCCTATGAGGCCGAGCGCGTGGCCAAGATGCCGTGGCTGAACAACCGCCTGGTCGGATAAGACTCAACGAGGAAAGACAACAATGAAGATCGCAGTCCTGCCGGGTGACGGCATCGGCCCCGAAATCGTTGCGGAGGCCGTCAAGGTCCTGAACGCGCTCGACGAGAAGTTCGAGCTGGAAACCGCGCCGGTGGGCGGCGCCGGCTACGAGGCCGAAGGCCATCCGCTGCCGGAGAACACGCTCAAGCTGGCCAAAGAAGCCGACGCCATCCTGTTCGGCGCCGTCGGCGACTGGAAGTACGACAGCCTGGAGCGCGCGCTGCGCCCGGAGCAGGCCATCCTGGGCCTGCGCAAGCACCTGCAGCTGTTCGCCAACTTCCGCCCGGCGATCTGCTATCCGGAACTGACCGGCGCCTCGAGCCTGAAGCCCGAGCTGGTCGCCGGCCTCGACATCCTGATCGTGCGCGAGCTGAACGGCGACATCTACTTCGGCCAGCCGCGCGGCCTGCGCGAAGCGCCGGACGGCCTGTTCCAGGGCGCGCGCGAAGCCTTCGACACCATGCGCTACAGCGAGCCGGAGATCCGCCGCATCGCCCATGTGGCGTTCCAGGCCGCGGCCAAGCGCGGCAAGAAGCTGTGCAGCGTCGACAAGGCCAACGTGCTCGAGACCTTCCAGTTCTGGAAGGACATCGTGATCGACGTCAGCAAGGAATACCCGGAAGTCGAGCTGTCGCACATGTACGTCGACAACGCCGCGATGCAGCTGGTCAAGGCGCCCAAGAGCTTCGACGTGATCGTCACCGGCAATATGTTCGGCGACATCCTGTCGGACGAGGCCGCGATGCTGACCGGCTCGATCGGCATGCTGCCGTCGGCGTCGCTCGATGCCAGCAACAAGGGCCTGTACGAGCCGTCGCACGGCTCGGCGCCGGACATCGCCGGCAAGGGCATCGCCAATCCGCTGGCCACCATCCTGTCGGCGGCGATGATGCTGCGCTACTCGCTGAACCGCGCCGAGCAGGCCGACCGCATCGAGAACGCCGTCAAGAAGGTGCTGGCCCAGGGCTACCGCACCGGCGACATCCTGACGCCGGGCTGCAAGCAGGTTGGCACCCGCGAGATGGGCGAGGCGGTGCTGGCGGCACTGTAAGTCACACGCGAAAGGGCACCGCCGTTGCGGTGCCCTGCGTTTTATTTGTCCCCAATTTGCACGCTGCGGCAGCGCCGCAAAATCGTGTAGACTCCGCGAATGGCCCGATTTTCCCAGTCCACCCTGACTGCCGTTGCTGCCCTGACCGCTATCCGCGGCCCGGTCGGCACGATTTCGCTCGGCCAGACCGCAACGACGATTAAAACCACTATTAAAACCGCGATCGCCTAGATCCGTTCGTCGTGCCTGCCCGTCTTCCCCGCGCAGCCACGCCGGGCGAGGAAAATGGCGGGGAAGTCAAAATCACATCCGAGGTAAATCATGATTGTAGGTCTCGTCGGTTGGCGGGGAATGGTCGGCAGCGTCCTGATGCAGCGCATGCAGGAAGAGCGTGATTTCGACCATATCGAGCCCGTCTTCTTCAGCACGTCCAACGCCGGCGGCAAGGCGCCCGCCATGGCGAAGAACGAAACCACGCTCAAGGATGCCAACGACATCGAGGCACTGAAGAAGTGCGACGTGGTGCTGACCGCCCAGGGCGGCGACTACACCAACGAGGTCTTCCCCAAGCTGCGCGCGGCGGGCTGGAAGGGCTACTGGATCGACGCGGCGTCGTCGCTGCGGATGAAGGACGATGCCATCATCGTGCTGGATCCGGTCAACCAGGGTGTGATCAAGGACGCGCTGTCCAAGGGCGTGAAGAATTTCATCGGCGGCAACTGCACGGTCAGCTGCATGCTGATGGGCCTGGGCGGCCTGTTCCAGGCCGACCTGATCGAGTGGATGACCTCGATGACGTACCAGGCGGCGTCGGGCGGCGGCGCGCAGCACATGCGCGAACTGCTGACCCAGTTCGGCACGCTGAACGCATCGGTCAAGCCGCTGCTGGACAACCCGGCCTCGGCGATCCTGGAAATCGACCGCCAGATCCTGGCGACCCAGCATGGCCTGTCCGCCGAAGAAACCAAGCAGTTCGGCGTGCCGCTGGCCGGCAACCTGATTCCCTGGATCGACAAGGACCTGGGCAACGGCCAGTCCAAGGAAGAGTGGAAGGGCGGCGCCGAGACCAACAAGATCCTGGGCCGCGGCGAGGGCTTCCTGGGCGCGACCGGCGCCACGCCGATCGCCGTCGACGGCCTGTGCGTGCGCATCGGCGCGATGCGCTGCCACTCGCAGGCGCTGACCATCAAGCTGCGCAAGGATGTGCCGCTGGACGAGATCGAAGGCATGCTGGCCGCGCACAACCCGTGGGCCAGGGTGGTGCCGAACACGCGCGAAGCCAGCATGACCGGCCTGACCCCGGCCGCCGTGACCGGCACGCTGACGATCCCGGTCGGCCGCCTGCGCAAGATGCAGATGGGCGGCGAGTACCTGTCGGCCTTCACCGTCGGCGACCAGCTGCTGTGGGGCGCGGCCGAACCGCTGCGCCGCATGCTGCGTATCCTGATCGAGTCCTGAGCGCACGGTGCCGTCCGTAGCCTGGTTGCGTGCGTTGCAGCCAGGCAACAGAATGATGCGCTTTGCTTGCGACGCCGCGCCCCTGCGCGGCGTTGTTGTATCCGGGCGCCTATTTTTCTGGGCGATGCGTCACAATACGCCGGCACGCGCGCCGCGCCGGCAGGGCCGGCGCCTGCGCGCGGGCTGGCAAAGGGGCCGTTCAGAATGTCCCGCCGGCCGTGCGGACCTGGTGTTTATGGGGTCGGTTTGTCGATTCATATCGCTACTAAAACATAACGGAGCACAAGGTGAGTGTGAGCCAACATCGCCGGAAAGATGCGCCTACTGCCCGTCAGCGCTGGTCAACGCTGGCCGTCACGGCACTGGGCCTGCTGCTTGCGCAGCCGGCCGCGTATGCCGCGGGGTTCGGGCAATTGCGGGTTCAGTCGAATCTGGGGCAGCCGCTGCAGGCTGAGATCGACATCAGCGGGGTCACCCCCGAAGAGGCCGCGGGTCTCAGCGTCAGGCTGGCGCCGCCCACCGCCTATGCCGCGGCCGGGCTGACCTACCTGCCGGCCGTCGGCAGCCTGCGGCTCGAAGTCGAGCGCCGCGCCAACGGCAGCTACGTGGCACGGGTCCGTTCCAGCCAGCCGATCAGCGAACCCTTCGTCGACATCCTGGTCGATATGAGCTGGGCCAGCGGCAAGGTCTCGCGCGCCTACACCTTCCTGCTCGACCCCGCCGGGGCCAGGGCTTCCAACCAGACTTTCTCGCCGGCAACGGTGGTGCAGCCGGCCACGCCCGATGCACCGGCCGCGCCGGCACCTGCCGCCGCGCAGCCTGCGCCGGCGCAGCAGGCCGCGCCCTCGGCCGAGGCCGAACCGGCCAGGCCTGCACCGGCGCGCCCCGCGCGCCAGAGCGCCCGGCGCGCCGCGGCGCCCGCCGCCGGCGCCGACACGGCCCCCGGCGCCGGCTACACCGTGCAGCGCGGCGACACGCTCTACGGCATTGCCGGCGAAGCCGTGCAGGGCCAGGAATCGGTATCGCTGGACCAGATGCTGGTGGCGCTCTACCGCAACAATCCCAACGCCTTTATCGGCGGCAACATGAACCGGCTGCGCAGCGGCGCGGTGCTGCAGGTGCCGACCCAGCAACAGGCGCAGGCCGTGACTCCGAAGGCGGCACGCCGCGAGGTGGTGGCGCGCACGCAGGGCTTCGACGCCTACCGCAGCCGGCTGGCCAGCGCCGCCGCGGCGAAGTCGGTCGACCCCGACAGCGGCCGCCAGCAGTCCGGCAACGTGACCGCGCGCGTGCAGGAGCAGGCGGCGCCGACCGACGGCCCGCGCGATGAACTGAAGCTCAGCAAGGCCGCGCGTGGCGCGCAGGCCGACGCCGCGGCCAAGGCCGAAGCCGGCGTCGCGCGCGAGCGCCAGCTGAAGGAAGCCGAGGCGCGCCTGGCGCAGCTGGAAAAGAACGTCGGCGACATGCAGAAGCTGCTCGAGCTGAAGAACGCCGAGATCGCCAAGCTGAGCCAGGCCAACCAGGCCGCGCTGGCCGACAAGGAAAAGGCCGATGCCGCCGCCAGGGCGGCTGCGGCAGCGCCTGTCGTGGTGCCGGCCGCACAGCCGAAGGCCGATGCTGTGGCCACCACCGCCGCAGACGCGGCAACCCCGGCAGCGGTCGCGAATGCGGCGAGCGCGCCTGCCGTGCCCGCGGCCGGCGCCAGTGCCGCGGCCGCCGCGGCCGCCGTGGCGCCCGCGGCGGCTCCCTCCGTGGCCGCGTTGCCGGCCTCGCAGCCCGCCGCGGACGTGGCCGCCAACGCCGGGCAGGGCGCCGCATCGGCTCCCGCCGCCAGGCCTGCGCCGGCGCCAGTCGCGCAGCCCGAGCCGGTGCCCGAGCCGTCGTTCCTCGATGGCCTGCTGGCCAACCCCATGCTGCTGCCGGGCGGTGGCCTGGTGGTGGCCCTGCTGGGCGTGTACGCGATCTATCGCCGCCGCCAGAAGCAGAAGGAGAATGAGGCCACGGGCTTCGGCGACAGCATCCTGTCGCAGGAAAGCACGGTGATGGCCGGCGCCAACTCGCTGTTCGGCACCGCCGGCGGGCAGAGCGTTGATACCTCGCAGCACAGCGTGTTCGGCGCCGACTTCCGCATCGGCAACAACACGCCGGAAGCCAACGAGGTCGATCCGATCGCCGAGGCCGAGGTCTATATCGCCTACGGGCGCGATGTGCAGGCCGAGGAAATCCTGCGCGAAGCCCTGGAGAAACACCCGGAGCAGCAGCCGGTGCGGCTCAAGCTCCTGGAGATTTACAGCAACAGACAGGATGTGGAAGGGTTCCGCGTGATTGCAGAGGAAATGTTCGCCCAGACCGGCGGACACGGGGCGGAATGGCTGAAGGCCGCAGAAATGGGGCGCGCGCTGGAACCCGGCAATGCGCTGTTCCTGGCGGTGACGGCCGAGGCCGCGGGTCCGGATACGGCATCGCCGGCGACCGACCAGTGGCGCACGCAGGACCCGTCGCAGAATCCCGCCTCGATCGCGCGGCTGGAGCCATCGCTGGGCGACCTGGCGCTGCCGCTGGACGCGTTCCCGGCGCCGGCCGCCGGCGACCCCATCGTGGCTCCCGCTTCGGCGGCCATGGTGTTTGGCGCCGATACCCCGGACGCCGGCGCGGCAGTGCGCCTCGACATGGGCCTGCCGGGCGCCGATCCGCTCGCCGATGACGACGTGCCCACGCTCGACACGCCGACCCGCGGCCGCCCGCTGGAATTCGACATGTCCGGGCTGTCGCTGGACCTGGGCGGCGCGCCGCAAGGCGAAGCCGGCGGTCGCACGGCACTGGACGAGGCCTCGATGCCGCTGCCGGCCACCACCATGCTGCGCGACGGCAAGCTGGCCGAGCCGATCGACCTGTCGCGCGTAGCGCCCGACACCGCCGGCAGCCTTGGCCAGAGCGTGTCGCCGAGCACGCTGTCGACCGACGGCATGGACGGCGGGCGCGACATGCAGATCAAGCTGGACCTGGCGCGCGCCTATATCGAGATCGGCGACAAGGAGGGGGCGCGCGAGCTGCTGCAGGAAGTGGTCGAGCAGTCGCAGGATCCGCTGCAGGCCGAGGCCCGCTCGCTGCTGCTCGAAGTGGCCTGAGCTATCATTGGCGGTCCGGCCGCGGCACGCGCTGCCGCAGCCCGAAGCGATGCGCCGGAAGCGTCCCTTCCGGCGCATTTGCTTTTTTCGGCGCGCATAGCCTGCACGCCGCCATGCATTTCCCCCTGACATGAACCGCATCGCCCTTGGCCTGCACTACGACGGCGCCGCCTTTTCCGGCTGGCAGTCGCAGCCGCATCGCAATACCGTCCAGGACCGCCTGGAAGACGCCATCGAGCGCTTTGCCGGCGTGCGCCTGCTGACCACGGTGGCGGGGCGCACCGATACCGGCGTGCACGCGCTGGGCCAGGTGATTCACCTGGATACAGAACTGGTGCGCGAGCCCTTTTCCTGGGTGCGCGGCGTCAACGCCTTCCTGCCGCCGTCAATCGCGCTGCAATGGGCGCTGCCGGTTGACCAAGGCTTCCATGCCCGCTTCCTGGCGTTCGAGCGCATGTATTACTACGCGCTCTACACCGGCCCGCACCGGGTCCCGCTGGTGCATGGCCGCGCCGGCTACCAGATGCTGCCGCCGGGACAGCGGCTGGATGCCGATGCGATGCGCGAAGCCGCGGCATGCCTGCTCGGCGAGCACGATTTTTCGGCGTTCCGCGCCGCCGAATGCCAGGCCAGGTCGCCGGTCAAGACCATGTATGACGTGACCATCCGCGAGCAGGGCAACTGGGTCTTCCTGCGCTTTCGCGCCAGCGCCTTCCTGCACCATATGGTGCGCAACCTGATGGGCTGCCTGGTGGCGGTGGGGCGCGGGCGCTACCCGCCGCAGTGGCTGGCGCAGGTGCTGGCCGGGCGCGACCGCAAGCTGGCGGCACCCACCTTCATGCCGGATGGCCTCTACCTGGTCGGGGTCAAGTATCCTGATGCTTACCCGATCCCCGCGGCCGACCCGTCCGCGAGCCTGTTCCATGGAGTGTTCGATGACGCAGCCTGAGGGCAGTGCGGCGCACCTGCCGCAGCGCACCCGCATCAAGATCTGCGGCCTGACCCGCGAGGACGACGTGCGCGCCGCCGTCGATGCCGGCGCGGACGCGATCGGGCTGGTGTTCTACCCGAAGAGCCCGCGCTACGTCGACGTGGCGCAAGCCGCGGCGCTGGCCGAGGCCGCCGGGCCGTTCGTCGCGGTGACGGGCCTGTTCGTCAACGCCGACCTTGAAGACATCGCCCACGTCGCGGAGCGTGTGCCGCTGACGCTGCTGCAACTGCACGGCGACGAAACCCCGCAGTTCTGCACCCAGGCCGCCCAGCGCTGCGCGCTGCCGTTCCTGCGCGCCGCCCGTGTCCGCCCGGGCCTCGATTTGATAGAATTCGCCAATCAATACCGTGATGCCGCTGCCTTGCTGCTCGATGCCTTCGTCGAAGGCTATGGCGGTGGCGGCCACGTCTTCGACTGGACCCTGATTCCTCCGGCATGGCTTCCGCCTACTTCCCCGGTACCGGCTACCGGCAACCCGAACGCAAGCGGCGCTCCTCGCATCGTTTTGAGTGGTGGGTTGAACGCGCAAAACGTCGCTGGCGCGATTGAACGCGTGCGCCCCTACGCCGTCGATGTCAGCAGCGGGGTAGAGGCCGCCAGGGGCGTGAAGGACCACGCCCGCATTGCCGAGTTCGTGCGCGCTGTCCGCAGCGCCGAGGCCGGATGAGCCGGAGCGAAGACCGATCCCCTGCCCATCCCGTGTCCGCCGCTTCAGCGCGGACATCGCGCACCCCAGTCAACTACGCGCCCTTGCCGGCTGAGGCAAGGCCGCTGTTCCGAAGAGTCTAGACATGTACGACTTGCCCGATTCCCGTGGCCATTTCGGCCCCTATGGCGGCACCTTCGTGTCCGAAACGCTGGTGCACGCGCTCGATGAGCTGCGCGAGGCCTATGCGCACTACCAGAAGGACCCGGAGTTCGATGCCGAATACCGCCGCGAACTGAAGCACTTTGTCGGCCGCCCGTCGCCGATCTATCACGCGCAGCGCTGGAGCGAGACGCTCGGCGGCGCGCAGATCTACTTCAAGCGCGAGGACCTGAACCACACCGGCGCGCACAAGATCAACAACGTGATCGGCCAGGCGCTGCTGGCCAGGCGCATGGGCAAGCCGCGCGTGATCGCCGAGACCGGCGCGGGGCAGCATGGCGTGGCCACCGCCACCATCGCCGCGCGCTTCGGCATGGAGTGCGTGGTCTACATGGGCGCCGAGGACGTCAGGCGCCAGGCCGCCAACGTCTACCGCATGAAGCTGCTGGGCGCGACCGTGGTGCCGGTGGAAAGCGGCTCGCGCACGCTCAAGGACGCGCTCAACGAAGCCATGCGCGACTGGGTCACCAACGTCGAGAACACCTTCTACATCATCGGCACCGTGGCCGGACCGCACCCGTACCCGATGATGGTGCGCGACTTCCAGTGCGTGATCGGCGAGGAAGCCAAGGTGCAGATGCCCGAGATGACCGGGCGCCAGCCGGATGCGGTGATCGCCTGCGTCGGCGGCGGCTCCAATGCCATGGGCATCTTCTACCCGTACATCGAGCATGCGGACGTGCAGCTGATCGGCGTCGAAGCCGCCGGCGACGGCCTCGACACCGGCCGCCACGCGGCCTCGCTGACCGGCGGCACGCCGGGCGTGCTGCACGGCAACCGCACCTACCTGCTGCAGGACGACAACGGGCAGATCATCGAGACGCATTCGGTCTCGGCCGGCCTGGACTACCCGGGCGTCGGCCCCGAGCATGCCTGGCTCAAGGACAGCGGCCGCGCGCAATACGTGCCGGTCACGGACGAAGAAGCGCTCAAGGCCTTCCACGACTGCTGCCGCATCGAGGGCATCATCCCGGCGCTGGAATCGAGCCACGCCATCGCCTATGCCTGCAAGCTGGCGCCGACCTTGCCGAAAGACAAGCTGCTGCTGGTGAACCTGTCCGGCCGCGGCGACAAGGACATGCACACCGTGGCCGAGCGCGCGGGGCTCAAGCTCTGATGCGCGCGCTGCCTCCGACCGGACTTGCCGTGGGCGGCGCGGGCGCACCGGACGCGTCCGGTGCGCCCGACTCCGCCCAGCTGCGCCTGTTCCAGGAAGACATGTTCGAGGGCATTGCGCGCCTGCCGGACGGCTCGGTCGACCTGATCGTCGCCGACCCCCCGTACGGGCTGGGCAAGGACTACGGCAACGATTCCGACCTGCTGTCGGGCCAGGAATACCTGGACTGGTCCGAGCGCTGGATGGATGCGGTCGTGCCCAAGCTCGCACCCAAGGGCACGCTCTACCTGTTCTGCACCTGGCAGTACTCGCCCGAGCTGTTCGTGATGCTGAAGCGGCGCCTCACCATGATCAACGAGATCATCTGGGACCGCCGCGTGCCCAGCATGGGCGGCACCACGCGCAAGTTCTCGTCGGTGCACGACAACATCGGCTTCTTCGCGCGGGCGCGCGACTACTACTTCGATCTCGATCCGGTGCGCATTCCCTACGACGCCGAGACCAAGAAGGCGCGCAGCCGCCCGCGTTTCGAAGGCAAGAAGTGGCTGGAGGTGGGCTACAACCCGAAGGACCTGTGGAGCGTCTCGCGCATCCACCGCCAGGACCCGGAACGCGCCAACCACCCGACGCAGAAGCCGCTGGAGATCGTCGAGCGCATGGTGCTGTCGAGCTGCCCGCCGGGCGGCCTGGTGCTGGACCCGTTCGCCGGCAGCGGCACCACCGCGGTGGCGTGCCTGCGCCACGGCCGCCGCTTCGTGGGCTACGAGATCAACCCGGAGTACGTGCAGGTGGCGTGCGGGCGCGTGGCCGCGGCTGCGCAAGCCATGCCCGCCATCGAGCCCGACGCCGCCCCAACCCTGGCCGCCGCCAACGACGACGCCTCGCCGGCGCCGCGGCCTCACCTGATTCCCTGATATGTCCCGTATCCAGAAGACGTTCGCGGCGCTGGCCGCGCAGCAGAAGAAGGGCCTGATTCCGTTCATCACCGCCGGCGATCCCGAGCCCGGCCTGACCGTGGCGCTGATGCACGCGCTGGTGGCGGGCGGCGCCGACGTGATCGAGCTGGGCGTGCCGTTCTCCGATCCGATGGCCGACGGCCCGGTGATCCAGCGCGCCTCCGAGCGCGCGCTGGCGCAGGGCGTGTCGCTCACGCAGGTGCTGCAGTGGGTGCGCGAATTCCGCCAGACCAACGCCGACACCCCGGTCGTGCTGATGGGCTATGCCAACCCGATCGAGCGCATGGGCGAAGCGGCCTTCGCCAAGGCGGCCAGCGCCGCCGGCGTCGACGGCGTGCTGGTGGTCGACTATCCGCCCGAGGAGTGCGAGTCGTTCGCCGGGCTGATGCGCGACCACGGCATGGACCCGATCTTCCTGCTGGCGCCGACCTCGACCGATGCACGCATCGAGGCGGTGGCCAGGGTCGCCAGCGGCTATCTTTACTATGTCTCGCTCAAGGGCGTGACCGGCTCCGCATCGATCGACCTGGACAGCGTGGCGGCGCGGCTGCCGCTGATCAAGCAGCACGCCAACCTGCCGGTCGGGGTGGGCTTCGGCATCCGCGACGCGCAGACCGCGCGCGCGATCGGCAGCGTGGCCGATGCCGTGGTGATCGGCAGCCGCCTGGTGCAGCTGCTGGAAGACACGCCGCGCGAGCAGGCTGTCGCAGCGCTGCAATCGTTCATCGCCGAAATTCGACAGGCGCTGGACGCCTGAAGTGATTCATTGCCGGCTTTGGTCGATGCGAGAGGTGCATTATCGTGCGCAATTCACGCGTTGCGCTTCGACCTGACCGGGCCGGCATGGTAAATTCGCGGGCTGATTCCCTGCCTTCGGCCAACCGGCGCCCCGACCGCGGGCCTGCCGGCGCAGCGCAGTCATCCGAAAGGAGCTTTCATGAGCTGGTTGGATAAACTCCTGCCCCCCAAGATTCAACAGACCGACCCCAGCACCCGCAAGGGCATCCCCGAGGGGTTGTGGGTCAAGTGCCCGTCGTGCGAGTCCACCCTGTACCGGACCGACGTCGAGGCCAACCTGCACGTCTGCCCCAAGTGCGACCACCATATGCGCATCCGCGCGCGGGCGCGCCTGGACGCACTGCTCGACGCCGAAGGCCGCTATGAGATCGGCCAGGAGATCGTGCCGGTCGACGCGCTCAAGTTCAAGGATTCGAAGAAGTACCCGGACCGCATCAAGGCCGCCATGGAAGACACCGGCGAGACCGATGCCATGGTGGTGATGGGCGGTGCCATCCATACCATCCCGGTGGTGGCGAGCTGCTTCGAGTTCGAGTTCATGGGCGGCTCGATGGGCTCGGTGGTGGGCGAGCGCTTCGTGCGCGGCGCGCAGGCCGCGCTGGAGCAGAAGGTGCCGTTCATCTGCTTTACCGCCACCGGCGGCGCGCGCATGCAGGAAAGCCTGCTGTCGCTGCTGCAGATGGCCAAGACCACGGCGATGCTGAACCAGCTGAGCGCGGCCAGGCTGCCGTTCATCAGCGTGCTGACCGACCCGACCATGGGCGGCGTGTCGGCCAGCTTCGCCTTCCTGGGCGACGTGGTGATCGCCGAGCCCAAGGCGCTGATCGGCTTTGCCGGCCCGCGCGTGATCGAGCAGACCGTGCGCGAGAAGCTGCCGGAAGGCTTCCAGCGCTCGGAATTCCTGCTGACCAAGGGCGCCATCGACATGATCGTCGACCGCCGCAAGATGCGCGCCGAACTGGCGCAGCTGCTGGCGCTGCTGCAGAAGCAGCCCGCCGACGCGGTGGCATAACGCCGCAAGTATCGCGGTACCGAAGGCGCGGGTGGTTGACGCGCCTTTCGCCTTTTCTGGATGCCTGCGGCGCCGCGCCCTTGACTTTGCGCGCGCGTGCCCGAATCTGGTAGCAAACGCTTTCCTCGCACACCGAAATGCCTGTCTTCCACACGCTCCCCGAATGGCTTGCCCATCTCGAAACCGCCCACCCCGTGGGCATCGACATGGGCCTGACGCGCATCACGCGCGTGAAGGAAGCCCTCGGGCTGCGCATCGACGCCGCCGTCTTCACCGTGGGCGGCACCAACGGCAAGGGTTCGACCTGCGCCATGCTCGAGCGCATCCTGCTGGAAGCCGGCTACAAGGTGGGCTGCCATACCTCGCCGCACCTGATCACGTTCAACGAGCGGGCGCGGCTGAACGGCGAGATCGCGACCGATGCGCAGCTGCTGCCGCACTTCGAGGCGGTCGAGCACGCGCGCAACAGCTTTGCCGACCCGGTCAGCCTGACCTACTTCGAGTTCACCACGCTGGCGATCCTCCATTTCTTCGCCGCGTCCGGCCTCGATGCGATCGTGCTGGAAGTCGGCCTGGGCGGCCGCCTCGACGCGATCAATGTGATCGATACCGACTGCGCGATCATCACCAGCGTCGACATCGACCATACCCAGTACCTGGGCAACACCCGCGAGCAGATCGGCTTCGAGAAGGCCGGCATCTTCCGTCCGGGCGTGCCCGCGATCTGCGGCGATCCGGTGCCGCCCAAGTCATTGGTGGCGCACGCCGAAGCGGTCGGCGCCGAACTGTGGCTGGTCGGCCGCGACTACCATTTCCAGGCCGCCAAGGGCCAGGAGCGCCAGCAATGGGACTGGAGCGGCGGCGGGCGCAGGCTCAACGGCCTGGGCTATCCGGCGCTGCGCGGCGCCAACCAGCTGCTCAACGCAGCGGCTGCGCTGGCGGCGCTGCAGGCGCTGCGCGAGCGCCTGCCGGTAAGCGCGCAGGAAGTGCGCAACGGCCTGGCCTTCGTCGAGCTGCCGGGCCGGTTCCAGGTGCTGCCGGGCCGTCCCGCCGTGATCCTCGACGTGGCGCACAATCCGCATGCGGCCGCCACGCTGGGGCAGAACCTCGAGAACATGGGGTTCTTCCGCTACACCTATGCGGTGTTCGGGGCGATGCAGGACAAGGACATCGCCGGGGTGCTGCAGCACGTGGCCGACAAGGTCGACCACTGGTGCCTGTGCGACCTGCCGACCGAACGCGCGGCCAGCGCCGCGGAGCTGCTGGCGAAGCTGGAGGCAGGGGGCTTCCGCCCCGGCCCGGATGCCACCGCGGCCTGCTTTTCCAGCCCCGAGGCGGCATTCCGCGACGCCATCGAGCGAGCCACCGAGAATGATAGAATTCTGGTCTTCGGATCGTTCTATACCGTCGCCGGCGTGATGGCCTACCGTGCCACGCAGGCAAACTGACGCGGGCGCCCCGGCGCACGCTGTGCTGGCAACCCCGGCGGCCTTGGCCGATCACTGAGCGGCAAACGCAACGAGCGGCCCACGGGGCCGTATCACCGAACCAATCTATGGGCCTGCTTTCGCTGTTTTCTTCCCGCAAGGGCAACGACCCGGCACCCGAGCGTGCGCGGCGCCAGCGCACCGACACGGGTGCGGGCATCGCCTCGTCGCGCCGCCTGGCCGACGACTATGCCGACGATACGCTGGACCCTGAATTCCCGCAGAAGCAGCGCGCGCGCCGCCGGCTGATCGGCGCCGTGGTGCTGATGGTGGCCGCCGTGATCGTGCTGCCGATCGTGTTCGAGACCAAGCCGCGGCCGGTGTCCGACGATGTCTCGGTCAAGGTCGCCAACGGTGTCGGTGCGCAGAAGCCGCGCGTCGAGCCGCGCAAGGCCGATCCGCTGCCGCCCGCGCCGGCCGCGCGCAACGATGCGGCGCTGGATGCCGGCGAGGAAATCGTCAATGCGCCGAAGGCCGCCGCGCCTGCCGCCGACAAGCCCGAGCCGAAGCCTGAAGCGAAGGCCGAGACCAGGGCCGAGTCCAAGGCCGATACCAAGCCCGGCAGCGGCAAGTACCTGATCCTGATCGGCGCGTTTTCTTCCGAAGAGCGCGCCCGGGGCTGGCTGGCCAAGCTCAAGGCGAGCAAGGTGCCGGCCTATGTCGAAAAGAAGGTGCTGGCCGATGGCGAGCGCATCCTGCTGCGTGCCGGTCCCTTCAATGACCGCGACGCCGCCGACGCCGCCGACAAGCGCGTGCGCGCGGTGGGGCTGACCTCGAAGGTCGTGGAACAGTAAGGGCGCCCCGGCCGGTGCGTGTGCCCCGGCCGGCAAGCAACGATGCAGCCGACTTTCTTCGACTATGCCGTGGTCTTCATCCTGCTGGCCTCGGGCCTGCTGGGCGTGCTGCGCGGGCTGGTGCGCGAGGTGCTCTCGCTGATCGGCTGGGTGGTGGCGTTCTGGGTGGCGTTCCGCTACGGCGCGGTGGCCGCGGGCTGGATGCCGGAATCGATGCCGGGCGGCGAGCTGGCGCGCCACGCGCTGGGCTTCGTGGCGCTGCTGATCGGCACCGTGCTGGGGGCCTCGCTGGCCGGCATGGTGGTCGGGCAATTGCTGGAGAGCACCGGCCTCAAGCCCGCCGACCGCGGCCTCGGGCTGATGTTCGGCCTGCTGCGCGGCGTGCTGCTGGTGATGGTGATGGTGACGCTGGCCAGCCTGACGAAAATGCCGGAAGAACCGTTCTGGCGCGATGCGGTGAGCCGCCCGTATGTGATGCAGGCCATGGAAGCGGTGAAGCCATGGCTGCCGCCGGAGCTGGCGAAGTACGTGAAGACATGAGGCCGGGCACGTTGCGCGGCTGGTAGTAACGCAGGCCTTGGGGTCCGGAGGATATGCCGGGCCAGGCTGCGCCCCTGAATCAAAGCCTTTCCTGGGAGCTTGGCATGTGCGGTATCGTCGGTGTGGTGTCATCCACGCCCGTCAACCAATTGATTTACGACAGCCTGCTGTTGTTGCAACATCGCGGACAGGATGCTGCCGGCATCGCCACCGCCAACGGCAGTACCTTCCACATGCACAAGGCCAACGGCCTGGTGCGCGATGTCTTCCGCACCCGCAACATGCGCAGCCTGCCCGGCGCCGCCGGTATCGGCCAGGTGCGCTATCCGACCGCCGGCTCGGCATCCAGCGAGGAAGAAGCGCAGCCGTTCTACGTCAACGCCCCCTACGGCGTGATCCTGGCGCATAACGGCAACCTGACCAACTGGGAGCAGCTGCGCGAGGAGATGTTTCGCCGCGACCGCCGCCACATCAACACGCATTCGGACACCGAGGTGCTGCTGAACGTGCTGGCCGACGAGCTGCAGCGCGCCAGCAATGGCATGGCGCTGGACCCGGACACGATCTTCACGGCGGTCAGCGGCCTGCACCGCCGCGTGCGCGGCTCGTACGCCATCGCCGCGCAGATCGCCGGCTACGGCATGCTGGCGGTGCGCGATCCGTTCGGCATCCGCCCGCTGTGCCTGGGCAGCGTCGAGACCCCGACCGGCAAGGAATGGATGGTGGCCTCCGAGTCCGTGGCGCTGGAAGGCATCGGCTACAAGCTCGAGCGCGACGTGGCGCCGGGCGAGGCCATCTTCATCGACCTCGACGGCAAGCTCTACACCAAGCTGTGCGCCGACAACGCGGTGCTGACCCCGTGCATTTTCGAGTACGTCTACCTGGCCCGCCCGGATTCGTGCATCGACGGCGTGCCAGTGTATGACGCGCGCCTGCGCATGGGCGACTACCTGGCCGAGAAGATCCGCCAGGAAGTGTCGGCCGGCGATATCGACGTGGTCATGCCGATCCCCGACTCCAGCCGTCCGGCCGCGATGCAGGTGGCCAACCGCCTGGGCGTGAACTACCGCGAAGGCTTCTTCAAGAACCGCTACGTCGGCCGCACCTTTATCATGCCGGGCCAGGCGGTGCGCAAGAAGTCGGTGCGCCAGAAGCTCAACGCCATGGGCGTCGAGTTCAAGGGCAAGAACGTGCTGATCGTCGATGACTCGATCGTGCGCGGCACCACCTCGTTCGAGATCGTGCAGATGGCGCGCGATGCCGGCGCCAACAAGGTGATCTTCGCCTCGGCCGCGCCGCCGGTGAAGTACCCCAACGTGTACGGCATCGACATGCCGACCCGCAGCGAACTGGTGGCGCACAACCGCACCCACGAAGAGATCGCGAAGATCATCGGCGCCGACAAGCTGGTGTACCAGGACGTCGAAGCGATGAAGCAGGCGGTGCGCGACATCAACCCCGCGCTGAAGGACTTCGACGCCTCGTGCTTCGACGGCCGCTACATCACCGGCGATATCGACGAGGCCTACCTGGACCGCCTGGAAACCGCGCGCAGCCAGGCCGACCGCGACGGCACCGGCGGTGACACCGAGCGCTCGCAGCTGCACCTGCAGCGCTCCGGCGGCAACGAGTAAGCCGCGCGCGTTGACGAATGCGATGCCCGGCCGTAACATGGCCGGGCGTCGATTTGACAGTCAGCTTGCGGACGCGGGTACAGCCCGAAACAGCTAAAGAGATGGTAGCCAGCAACGATTCCCGATGCGCAGCGCCTTGCCGGCACCGCGATCCCCGGAAGCCGGCCGCCACAGCCTGAAGCCCAAGGCCATTCGCAGAACAGCAAGCCCGTCGATCCGACCCTTCGATCGCACGGGCTTTTTTCATGGCCGCGCGCCGCCCACGGGCCGGTGCGCGGCTTGTCGAAACCATCGCCTTCGCGCGGGTACGACCGCGCCACCAGCATGAACCAACCGCTCAATCCCGAATCGCTCGGCATCGACACCCTCGGCGTGCGCGCCGGCACGCTGCGCAGCGAGTTCATGGAGCACTCCGAGGCCATGTACCTGACCTCGAGCTTCTGCTTCAACAGCGCCGCCGAAGCCGCCGAGCGCTTTGCCAACTCGGAAGAGGGCTACACCTATTCGCGCTTCACCAACCCGACCGTGTCGATGTTCCAGTCGCGGCTGGCCGCGCTGGAAGGGGCGCAGGCCTGCATGGCGACCGCCTCGGGCATGAGCGCGATCCTGTCGGTGGTGCTGTCGTCGATGCAGGCCGGCGACCACCTGGTCAGCTCGCGCGCGATCTTCGGCTCGACCATGACGCTGTTCAGCAATATCTTCGGCAAGTTCGGCGTCGAGACCACCTTCGTCGATCCGAGCGACCTGAACGCGTGGCGCGCCGCGGTGCGCCCGAACACCAAGCTGTTCTTCCTCGAAACGCCGTCGAATCCGCTGACCGAAGTGGCCGACATCGCGGCGGTGGCGGACATCGCCCATGACGCCGGCGCGCTGCTGGTGGTCGACAACTGCTTCTGCTCGCCCGCGCTGCAGCAGCCGATGAAATTTGGCGCCGACATCGTGGTGCACTCGGCCACCAAGCATATCGACGGCCAGGGCCGCGTGCTGGGCGGCGCGGTGCTGGGCTCGCACGACTTCATCATGGGCAAGGTGTTCCCGTTCGTGCGCACCGCGGGGCCGACGCTGTCGGCGTTCAATGCATGGGTGCTGCTCAAGGGCATGGAGACGCTGGCGATCCGCATGGAGCGCCATTCGGCGAGCGCGCTGGCGCTGGCGCAGTTCCTGGAATCGCACCCGGCTGTGGCGCGCGTGTTCCACCCGGCGCTGGCATCGCACCCGCAGCACCAGATCGCGATGCGCCAGCAAAGCGGCGGAGGCGCGATCGTCTCGTTCGAGCTCAAGGGCGCCACGCCCGAGCAGCAGCGCGCCAACGCCTGGCGCGTGATCGACAACACGCGGCTGTGCTCGATCACCGGCAACCTGGGCGACACCCGCACCACCATCACCCACCCGTACACCACCACGCACGCGCGCGTCAGCCCCGAGGCCAAGGCGGCCGCGGGCGTCAGCGAAGGGCTGATCCGGCTGGCGGTGGGGCTGGAGTCGGTCGAGGACCTGAAGGCCGACCTGCTGCGCGGCCTGGGCGGCTGAGGCGCTACTGTATCGAGGTGGTTCCTGGGGCCGCCGGTGACGGTTCCGGCGGCGGCTCGTCGCTGCCGGCCACTGCCTTCACGCCGGCGGCAGTGACGTCGTAGGTCGCGCCGACCGCGGTCGAGGCGACGCTGACGGCGGCCGATCCCACCGTCGCCACCGTCGACACCGCGGCGCTGCCGACCGCCACGGTGGCGCCGACCACCATGCAGCCGGCCAGCGGCGCGACGGAGCAGGCGGCCGCCAGCCTCAGCGCGATGCGCGGCAGGGTGGCAGAGGTCTGGCTATCGTTGCGCCGGTTGCGACGCAAGCGGGGAAATAAAGACTGCATGGAACTCGTAGTAGTAGTTGAGCCTGGCACCGGGCGGAGTCAGCGCAGCAGCCGGCGGCGCAGCAGCACCAGGCATACCACCAGCGCGGCCACCGCATAGGCGCCCAGCACCGCCAGATGCAGGCCGGCGCCGTCGACCGGGCGGCCCAGCATCAGCGGACGGATCAGCGCCACCGCGTGCGCCAGCGGCAGCGTGTTGGTCGCGGCCTGCACGCCTTCGGGCAGCTGTTCCAGCGGGAAGAACACGCCCGACAGCAGCAGCATCGGCGTCATCACCAGGGTCTGGTAGAACATGAAGAAGTCGTAGCTGGGCGCCAGCGCGGTGACGATCATCGCCAGCGCGGCGAAGGCGATGCCGGCCAGCACGATCACCGGCAGCGCCAGCAGCGCGCCCGGCATCTGCGCATAGCCGAGCGCGCCCGCCACCAGCATGATGGCCAGCCCCGACAGCACCGCCTTGCTGGCGGCCCAGGCGATCTCGCCCAGCACCACGTCGCCCAGCGTCAGCGGGGCATGCATGATCGCTTCCCAGGTGCGCTGCACATGCATGCGCGAGAACGCCGAGTACATCGACTCGAAGCTGGCCGACATCATCACGCTGGACGCGGTGGTGCCGGCCGCCAGGAAGGCGATATACGACACGCCGTCGACCTTGCCGACCATCAGCCCCAGCCCGAGTCCGAGGCCGAACAGGTAGATCATCGGGTCGGCGAGGTTGCCGATCATCGACGGGATGGCCAGCTTCTTCCACACCATGTAGTTGCGGTACCAGACCATCATCCAGTTGCGCAGGTTGCGCGGCAGCAGCGGCTGCGGATAGGCCTGCCGCACTGCCGCGCCGGTGGCGGGGGAGGCATCGGTGGCGTCCGCGCGCGGATCCTGTTCGCTCATGTCAGTCCCTCGGTTCAGTCCCGCATCTCGCGGCCGGTCAGCTTGAGGAACACGTCCTCGAGATTGGCCGGGCGGTGCAGGTAGCGCACGCCGCTCCGGCCGTGCAGCGCGGCCAGCAGCGGGGCGGGCTCGCGCACGTAGCAGAACAGCGTCTCGCCGCTCATTTCGGTGCGCTGCGCCAGCGGCGTCAGGCTGCTGCGCAGCGTGTCCAGCTCATCGCCATAGACCTCGACCACGTCGCAGCCGATCTGGCTGTCGATCAGCTCGTGCGGCTTGCCTTCGGCAATCTTGCGCCCGCCGTCGATCACGCACAGGTAGTTGCACAGCCGTTCGGCTTCTTCCATGAAGTGGGTGGTCAGCAGGATGGTCTTGCCGCTGGCCATCAGCGACTTCAGCCGCTCCCAGATCAGGTGGCGCGCCTGCGGGTCAAGGCCGGTGGTGGGTTCGTCCATCACCAGCAGGTCGGGGTCGTTGATCAGCGCGCGCGCCACCGTCAGGCGCCGGCGCATGCCGCCGGAGAGGTCGCGCACCTGCGCGTCGGCGCGGTTTTCCAGTCGCGCGAACTCGAGCAGCCCCGGCACCCGGCGCTCGATCTCGGCCGACGACAGCCCGAAGTAGCGCCCGAAGATGCGCAGGTTCTCGATCACCGAGAAGTCGGGGTCGAGATTGTCGAACTGCGGCACCACGCCCACGCGCATGCGCGCCTGCGGCGCGCGCTCGGGGATGGGCTCGCCGCACAGCGTCAGCGTGCCCGCCATCGGCGTGGTCAGGCCCAGCAGCAGCCGCAGCGTGGTGGTCTTGCCGGCGCCGTTGGGGCCCAGCAGGCCGAAGCACTGGCCGCGGAAAACCTGGAGGTCGAGGTCGTCGACCACGACCGTGTCGCCGTATTGCTTGCGCACCTTGCGCAACTCGAGGATGGCAGTCAAGGCAGGGTCCGGTGTGGCGCCGCAACGGCGCAATATCCGCCATTATGCCGGTCATCGGCGCCGCGCTCAGGTGGCGCAGTGCAGCACGCGCCCCGGTTCGCGCGGCAATAAAAAAACCGCCAGCGGACTGGCGGCTTTTTATGCCTGGCATCACCAGGCAGCGAAGCGTACCGGAATCAGTACATCTTCTTCGGCAGCATCTGCATGCGCAGGCGCTTGCGCAGGCGTGCTTCGGCGGCCTTCTTCTTGCGCTTGCGCTCGGTCGTCGGCTTCTCGTAAGCGGTACGGCTCTTGAGTTCAACGATCAGGCCAGTCTGCAGAATGGCACGACGGAAACGCCGCATTGCAACTTCAACGGGCTCACCGGGTTTCAAGACGATCTTAGTCAATTCAGTCCTTTAGGGGATTGCCGCCGGGGCGGCTGGTTCACACGGGGGGAAACTGCGGGTCGCCGGAGCGACTGGTATTGCACGCCGGGCTGGTGCCCTGGTGCGCCCCCGCGAACCTGAAAGATGTGGACGTTTCAGTCCGTGCAACCAGTGTCAGGGGTGATAGCGCCAGGTCCGATTACAACTGGAGCCTGACAGTACCGGTTTCCATGAATGCTATACGCCCGTAACTATGGCATGTATACGACGCCACTGTCAAGAATGCAGTGCGACACGCGCGTGGCGGCGCAGCCGGATAGTTATGTGCGAAGCACTTTATGCGGTCCGCCATCCCGAGCACGGCCCGCGAGGCGTCTTTATACCGTTTTTACAGCCGCCGCGGGTCTTTCTACCCCGTTTTTATCCGCGCATCCCTAATCTGGGTGACGTCTGCCACTCACGATTGTGCTCGCCATGGATGCGTTGTTCCTGCTCGTTCTGATTGCCTTCGGCGCCGCCAGCGTCGCGCTGGTCGCGCTGTGCGCGTGGCTGTGCGGCCCGGTCCGCCCGGCGCCAACCGCGGACCGGCCGCAGCCGGACGCAGCCACCGGCGGAGGCCGCTGATGGACTGGACCGAACTGCTGGCCGGCGCGCTTGCCGTGGCCATCTTCCTCTACCTGCTGATTGCGCTGTGCCGTCCGGAGAAGTTCTGATGCCGACCGATTTCCCGGGCCTGCTGGCCCTTTACCTGGTCATCCTGCTGGCGCTGGCGCCGTGGCTGGGCCGCTACCTGCGCCGCGCGGTCGAAGACGGCGGCTATCGGCTGACCGCCTGGGGCCGGCCGTTCGAGCGCGCGCTGTACCGGCTTGCCGGCGTCGATGGCCAGGCGCAGATGGGCTGGCGGCGCTACGCGCTGGCCGTGCTCGCCTTCAACCTGCTCGGCGCGGTGGCGGTCTATGCGCTGCAGCGCCTGCAGGGCTGGCTGCCGCTGAACCCGCAGGGCTTCGGCGCGGTGTCGCCGGACTCGGCCTTCAACACCGCCGTGAGCTTCGTCGCCAATACCAACTGGCAGGGCTATGCCGGCGAATCGACCATGAGCTACCTGACGCAGATGCTGGCGCTGACGGTGCAGAACTTTGTCTCGGCGGCCACCGGCATTGCGGTGGTGTTCGCGCTGATCCGCGGCTTTGCGCGCCAGCGCGCGGGCGCCATCGGCAACTTCTGGGTCGACCTGACGCGCATCACGCTGTACGTGCTGGTGCCGCTGGCATCGGCGATCGCGCTGGCGCTGGCCAGCCAGGGCGTGATCCAGAACTTCAGCGGCTATCGCGATGCCAGCCTGCTGCGTCCGGTGGCCTACAGCCAGCCGGTGACGGACGCCGCCGGCGCCCCGGTCGCCGATGCCCAGGGCCGGGCGCTGACCCGTCCGGCGACGGCGCACACGCAGACCCTGCCGATGGGGCCGGTGGCCTCGCAGGAAGCGATCAAGATGCTGGGCACCAACGGCGGCGGCTTCTTCAACGCCAACTCCGCGCATCCGTACGAGAACCCGACCGCGCTGACCAACCTGATCGAGATGCTGGCGATCTTCCTGATCCCCGCCGCGCTGTGCTTTACCTTCGGCGAGATGGTCAAGGACCGCCGCCAGGGCGTGGCCGTGCTGGCGGCGATGACGCTGCTGTTCGTCGCCATGGCGAGCCTGGCCGCGCTCGCCGAGCAACACGCCGGCCCGGTGCTGTCCGCGCTGCCGCTCGACCACCTGGGTTCCGCGCTGCAGGGGGGCGGCAATATGGAGGGCAAGGAAACACGCTTCGGCGTGGCCGCCTCGGCGCTGTTCGCGGCGGTCACCACGGCGGCGTCGTGCGGCGCGGTCAATGCCATGCACGATTCCTTCACCGCGCTGGGCGGCATGGTGCCGATGCTGCTGATGCAGCTGGGCGAGGTGGTGTTCGGCGGGGTTGGCTCGGGCCTGTACGGCATGCTGGTCTATGCGGTGCTGGCGGTGTTCATCGCCGGCCTGATGATCGGCCGCACGCCGGAATACCTCCGCAAGAAGATCGAGGCCTTCGAGATGAAGATGACCGTGATCGTGATCCTGGTCACGCCGCTGCTGGTGCTGCTCGGCACGGCGGTGGCGGTGATGGCGGGCGCCGGCCGCGCGGGCGTGCTCAACCCGGGCACGCACGGCTTCTCCGAAATCCTCTACGCGCTGTCGTCGGCGGCCAACAACAACGGCAGCGCGTTCGCGGGCCTGTCGGCCAACACCCCGTTCTACAACACGCTGCTGGCCGCGGCGATGTGGTTCGGCCGCTTCTGGATCGTGATCCCGGTGCTGGCGCTGGCGGGCTCGCTGGCGGCCAAGCCGAAGCTGCCCGCCACCGGCGGCACCATGCCCACGCACGGCGCGCTGTTCGTGGTGCTGCTGGCCGGCTCCGTGCTGATGGTGGGCGCGCTCACCTATGTCCCGGCGCTGGCGCTGGGCCCCGTTGCCGAACACCTGCAGGGCGTGCTGGCCGGCGCCGCGCGCTGATCGCCTGCCCTGACTATCGCCATTTGCGAACCCGTTCTCCTCATGCAACCCGATACCCTGACCACGCGGCCCCAGGCCGCCCCTGACAGCGCCCACGACGGCGCCGTCCATGACGCGGCACGCGTGCCGCGCCGCATCCTGTCGCCGGAACTGGTGCGCCCGGCGCTGCTCGCGGCGCTGCGCAAGCTGTCGCCGCGCGAGCAGCTGCGCAACCCGGTGATGTTCGTGGTCTATGCCGGCGCCATCCTGACCACGCTGCTGGCGGTGCGCGCGCTGGTGTCGCCGCTGCCGCATGCCACCGAAAGCGCGGGCTTTATCGTCGCGGTCACGGTCTGGCTGTGGGTCACCGTGCTGTTCGCCAACTTTGCCGAGGCGCTGGCCGAAGGGCGCAGCCGCCAGCAGGCGGCGTCGCTGCGCGGGCTGAAAAGCACCGCGACCGCGCGCGTGCTGGCCGAAGGCCGCCGCAATGGCGCCGTGCAGGTGCGCCCGGCCACCACGCTGCGCCGCGGCGACGTGGTGCTGGCCGAGGCCGGCGACATGATCCCCGGCGACGGCGAGGTCATCGAAGGCGTGGCCTCGGTCGACGAAAGCGCCATCACCGGGGAATCGGCGCCGGTGATCCGCGAATCCGGCGGCGACTTCTCGTCCGTCACCGGCGGCACGCGCGTGCTGTCGGACTGGATCGTGGTGCGCATCACCACCAATCCCGGCGAAAGCTTTATCGACCGGATGATCTCGATGGTCGAGGGCGCGCGCCGCCAGAAGACGCCGAACGAGCTGGCGCTGACCATCCTGCTGGTCGGGTTGTCCATGGTGCTGCTGCTGGCCACCGCCACGCTGCTGCCGTTCTCCGCCTACAGCGTGCTGGCGACGGGAGCGGGGCTGCCGGTCACAGTGACCGTGCTGGTGGCGCTGCTGGTATGCCTGATCCCGACCACCATCGGCGGGCTGCTGTCGGCGATCGGCGTGGCCGGCATGAGCCGCATGATGGCGGCCAACGTGGTCGCCACCTCGGGCCGCGCGGTCGAGGCCGCCGGCGACGTCGACGTGCTGCTGCTCGACAAGACCGGCACGATCACGCTGGGCAACCGCCAGGCGGCACGGCTGCTGCCGGCGCCGGGCGTGACCGAGCGCCAGCTGGCCGCGGCCGCGTGGCTGTCTTCGCTGGCCGATGAAACCCCGGAGGGCCGCAGCATCGTGGCGCTGGCGCGGCAGCAGGCCGGCGTCGAGGCGCCCGCCATGGGCGCGGCGCGGCCGGTGTTCGTGCCGTTCAGCGCGCAGACGCGCATGAGTGGCGTCGACCTGGACGAGGGCGCGTCCCGGCGCAGCGTGCGCAAGGGCGCGGCCGACGCGGTGCGCCGCTACGTGGCCCAGCAGGCGGGCAAGTTCCCGGATGCGGTCACGCATGCGGTCGAGGACGTCGCGCGCGCCGGCAGCACGCCGCTGGTGGTGGCCGAGCTGGCCGGGGCCGAGGTGCGCGTGCTGGGCGTGGTCGAGCTGAAGGACACGGTCAAGCGCGGCATCCGCGAGCGCTTCGGCGAACTGCGCCGCATGGGCATCCGCACCGTGATGATCACCGGCGACAACCGGCTGACCGCCGCGGCGATTGCCGCCGAGGCCGGCGTCGACGACTTCCTGGCCGAAGCCACGCCCGAGACCAAGCTGGCGCTGATCCGCCAGTACCAGGCCGAGGGGCGGCTGGTGGCGATGACCGGCGACGGCACCAACGATGCCCCGGCGCTGGCGCAGGCCGACGTCGCCGTCGCCATGAACAGCGGCACGCAGGCCGCGCGCGAGGCCGGCAATATGGTCGACCTCGACAGCAATCCCACCAAGCTGATCGAGATCGTCGGCATCGGCAAGCAGATGCTGATGACGCGCGGCGCGCTGACCACCTTCAGCGTGGCCAACGACCTCGCCAAGTATTTCGCGATCATTCCCGCGGCCTTTGCCACCACCTATCCGCAGCTCGGACTGCTCAACGTGATGGGGCTGGCCACGCCGTCTTCCGCGATCCTGTCGGCGGTGATCTTCAACGCGCTGATCATCGTGGTGCTGATCCCGCTGGCGCTGCGCGGCGTGCGCTACCGCGCCCTCGGCGCCGCCGCGCTGCTGCGCCGCAACCTGCTGGTGTACGGGCTGGGCGGCATCGCGGTGCCATTTGCCGGCATCAAGCTGATCGACATGGGCCTGGCCGCGATGGGCTGGGCCTGACCGATGCAACCCATTTCCGGAGCAACCATGTCCCATCCCGTCACGATCGATCCCGCGCGCGATGCGCAAACCGAAGGGCAGGGCGGCCTGCTGCGCCCGGCGCTGGTGATGCTGCTGGCGCTGTCGCTGCTGACCGGCCTGCTGTACCCCGCGGCGATCACGGCGATTTCCGCCGCGGCATTCCCGCACCAGGCCGCCGGCTCGCTGATCATGCGCGACGGCAAGGTGCTGGGATCCGAGCTGATCGGCCAGCCGTTCTCCGCGCCCGGCGACTTCTGGGGCCGGCTCTCGGCGACCGCGCCGATGCCCTACAACGGCGGCGCGTCCGGCGGCTCCAACCTGGGGCCCTCGAACCCGGCGCTGGCCGACGCGGCACGCGCGCGCCTCGACGCGCTGCGCGCGGCCGATCCCGGCAACACGGCGCCGGTGCCGGTCGACCTGGTGACTGCGTCCGGCAGCGGCCTGGACCCGCATATCAGCGTCGCCGCGGCCGAGTACCAGGCGGCGCGCGTGGCGCGGGCGCGGGGCCTGCCGCTGGCGCAGGTGCGCGCGCTGATCGCCGCGCATACCGAGCGGCCGCTGCTGCCGGTGCTGGGCGAGGCCGGCGTCAACGTGCTCAAGCTGAACCTGGCGCTGGATGCGCTCGCGGCCCGCTGATATGGCGGCAGGCCGCGAGCCTGCCTGCATGGCACAATCTGGCTGCGCTCACGCCGCCGCAAGGTGAGCGCGCCAACCATGCCTGCGCCGCACCCAGCCGACGACCTCCGCCCCGATCCCGATCACCTGCTGCAACGCATGCAGGAAGACGGCGAACGCGCCGCGCGCGGACGCCTGCGCATCTACTTCGGCGCCTCGGCCGGGGTGGGCAAGACCTTTGCCATGCTGGCGGCGGCGCGCGCGCTGCGCGAGCAGGGCGGCGACGTGGTGGTCGGCGTGGTCGAAACCCATGGCCGCGCCGAGACCGAGGCGCTGGCCGAAGGGCTCGAGCAACTGCCGCGGCGCATGCTCGACCACCGTGGCCGTGCGCTGCAGGAATTCGACCTCGACGCGGCGCTGGCGCGCCGGCCGGCGCTGGTGCTGGTCGACGAGCTGGCCCACAGCAACGCGCCCGGCAGCCGCCATCCCAAGCGCTGGCAGGACATTGCCGAGCTGCGCTCGGCCGGCATCGACGTCTGGACCACCGTCAACGTCCAGCACCTGGACAGCCTGAACGAGGCGGTGGCCGGCATCACCGGCATCCGCGTGCGCGAGACCGTGCCCGACGCGGTCTTCGACGAGGCCGACGAAGTGGTGCTGGTCGACCTGCCCGCCGACGAACTGCTGCGCCGGCTGCGCGAAGGCCGCGTGTACGTGCCCGAGCAGGCCCGCCACGCGATGCAGCACTTCTTCCGCAAGGGCAACCTGATCGCGCTGCGCGAGCTGGCGCTGCGCCGCACCGCCGACCGCGTCGACGACGATGTGCGCGCCTACCGCCAGCAAGCCTCGATCGAGCCGGTGTGGCGCACGCGCGAAGCGGTGCTGGCCTGCATCGGCCACGGCAGCGATGCCGCGCAGGTGGTGCGCAGCGCGCGCCGGCTGGCGGCGCAGCTGGATTGCGACTGCCATGTGGTGACGGTGTCGGTGCCGCGGCTGGCGCCCGTGCCCGGCACGGCGAGCGCGCAGCTCGACGAGGCGATGCGGCTGGCCGAGTCGCTGGGCGCGCGCACCGAGACCCTGGCCGGCAGCGACATGGTCGCGGCGGTGGCCGGCTATGTGCGGCGGCACAACCTGACCAAGGTATTGATCGGCCGCACGCCGGCGTACTGGGGCGGCAGCGGCGGTTCGCTGGCGGGCCGGCTGCACGGCTGGCTGGGGCGGGCGCTGGCGCCCTGGCTGGGCGCGCGCGCGTGGCTGTTCGGGCGCAGCAGCTTTGCCGATGCGCTGGCGGCCGCGTGTCCGGAGGTCGACGTGATCCGCGTTGCCGCCGACGGGGTCCGGCATGACGCGCCCGATGCCGCCCGCGGCGTGCGTGGCATCGAGCCGCAAGGGGACCCGGCCCGCCCGCCGCAGTGGCCCGGGCTGCTGTGGGCGGTGGCCTGGTGTGCCGGCGCCACCGCGCTGTCGGCGCTGGCGCGGCCATGGTTCGACCTGGTCAATATCGCCATGCTGTTCCTGCTGGCGGTGGCCGGGGTGGCGCTGCGCCACGGCCGCATCGCCGGCGCTTTCGCCGCACTGGTCGCGGTGGGCGCGTTCGACTTCTTCTTCGTGCCGCCGCGGCTGTCGTTCGCGGTCAGCGACGTGCAGTACCTGGTGACCTTCCTGGTGATGCTGGCGGTGGGGCTGGTGATCGGGCAGCTTACCGCCGGGCTGCGCGAGCAGGCGCGCGTGTCGGTGCAGCGCGAGACCGATGCGCGCACGCTGTACGAGCTGGCGCGCGAACTGTCGGCGGCGCTGACCGACGCGCAGATCGTCGCCATCGGCAGCCGCTTCCTGCGCGCGGCGTTCGACGCGCGCGCGGCGTTCTTCCTGGCCGGCCCGCAGGGGCGGTTGTTGCCTGCGGCAACCGATGCAGAAGGCAATGCGCAAGCCGGCGTCGCCGCGCAGAGCGACGCGATCGACCACGTGCTGGCGCAATGGGTGTTCGACCACGGCCAGCCGGCCGGCACCGGCACCGACACCTTGCCGGCCGGCACCGTGCTGTACCTGCCATTGAAAGCGCCGATGCAGGTGCGCGGCGTGCTCGCGGTCGAGCCGCGCGCGTGGCGCGCCTTTGCGCAGCCCGCGCTGCGGCGCCAGGCCGATGTCTTCGCCACGCTGATCGCGATCGCGCTGGAGCGGCTGCATTACGTCGAGGTCGCGCAGCAGGCGCTGCTGACGATGGAATCGGAACGCCTGCGCAGCTCGCTGCTGGCGGCGGTGTCGCATGACCTGCGCACGCCGCTGACCAGCCTGATCGGCATGGCCGAGACGCTGCAGCGCGGCGCCTCGCCGCTGGCGCCGGACGTTGCCGAAACCGTCGGCGCCATGCGCGACCAGGCGCGGCGCATGCACGCGATGGTGGCCAACCTGCTCGACATGGCCCGGCTGCAGAGCCGTAACGTGGCGCTGCGCAAGTCATGGCAGTCGTTCGAGGAACTGGCCGGCGCGGCGCTGGCGTCGCTGCGCGACGCGCTGGCGCGGCACCGCGTGGTGGTGGCCGGCCTCTCGGCGCTGCCGCTGGTGGAATGCGACGGCGTGCTGATCGAGCGCGTGCTGTGCAACCTGCTCGAGAACGCGGCCAAGTACACCGCGCCGGGCACCGAGATCCGGCTGCGCGGCGAGATCACGGAAGACGCCGTGCAGCTGATCGTCGAGGACGACGGCCCCGGCGTGCCGGCCGCGATGGCGCGCCAGGTGTTCGAGAAATTTACCCGCGGCGAGCGCGAATCCGCCACCAGCGGCGTCGGCCTGGGCCTGGCCGTGTGCGACGCGATCGTGCAGGCGCACGGCGGCAGCATCCGGGTCGAGCCGGCGCATCCGGCGCAGTCAGGGCGGTCCGGCGCGCGCTTCGTGGTCTCGCTGCCGCGCGGCGCCCCGCCCGTGCTGGAGCCGGAAGCGGCCGGCCTGCCGGCCTGAACCCGCCACACTTGCAAGGAAGCGACGCGTCATGCCATTCGAGTTTTCGCCCACGGTGCTGCTGGTGGAAGACGAACCCCATATCCGCCGCTTCGTGCGCGCGGCGCTGCAGGACGAGGGCTGCACCGTGCACGGGGCCGATACGCTGCAGCGCGGCCTGATCGAGGCCGGCACGCGCCAGCCCGACCTGGTGATCCTGGACCTGGGCCTGCCCGACGGCGACGGCGTGTCGATGATCGGCGAGCTGCGCACCTGGACCGAGGTGCCGGTGCTGGTGCTGTCGGCGCGCACCGACGAGACCGAGAAGATCCGCGCGCTCGACGCCGGCGCCGACGACTACCTGACCAAGCCCTTCGGCGTGGGCGAGCTGGTGGCGCGGCTGCGCGTGCTGTTGCGCCGGCATGCGCGCGCCGGCGCGCAGGCGCGGGCGCAGGTGGCGTTCGGCGAAGTCGCCGTCGATCTCGCCAGCCGGCAGGTCACGCGCGCGGGCGAGGCGGTGCACCTGACCCCGATCGAATACCGCCTGCTGGCCGTACTGCTGGCGCACCGCGGCAAGGTCATGACGCACCGCGAATTGCTGCGCGAGGTGTGGGGGCCGTCGCACGCCGACAGCAGCCACTACCTGCGGGTCTATATGGGCCACCTGCGCCACAAGCTGGAGGCCGACCCGGCCCAGCCGGCCTGGCTGCTGACCGAGGTGGGCGTGGGCTACCGCTTCGCCGGCTGAGCGCCGGCGCGATATTCACCGTCACCCGTTACCGATCGATCACGCGGCGCGTGAGGACGGCGCTTGCCCTCCGTTTCTATCCGCTCCCGGTAAACCCGCAAACGCGTCGAAATCGTTTGACGCTGAAATTCATATGTATAAACTTATATTCATAAACATGAATTCAGGCAGGAGACCCGCATGCCGGACCAACCCGTGTATTTCGTTTCGACCGAGGAGGTCGAGGGCTACCACCCCGCCAACCATGTCGGCACGCTCAACCGCCGGCTGATCGCGCCCGGGACGGTCGGCTCGCGCCACCTGGAAGTGATCCACGGCACCATCGAGAAAGGCAAGGGCGCGCTGCCACACGCGCATCCCGGCATCGAACAGGTCTGCTATGTGCTGGAAGGACGCGCCATCGCCGAAGTCGGCGGCCAGCGCCGCGAGCTGGGCCCGGGCGATTGCTGCTTCTTTCCCCCGGACCAGATGCACGTCTTCACGGTGGTCAGCGACGAGCCCGCGAAGATCCTGGTGATCTATTCCCCGCCTTACGAGGAATCCCCCGAGCGCGTGATACGGCCCGCCTGAGGCGCGGCGGGTCACGGCAGGGCACATAACGACAGGAGACAACCACCGTGAAGTCCTTCAAGAACGCTTTTGCCGGCCTGGTGCTGGGATGCGGCGCCGCGCTGGCCGCCACCCCGGCGCTGGCCGCCGATGAATTCCCGTCAAAGCCGCTGCGCCTGGTGGTGCCGTTTGCCGCCGGCAGCGGCACCGATGCGGTGGCGCGCCTGACCGCGAAGTACCTGGGCGAGTCGCTGCAGCAGCCGGTGGTGGTCGACAACAAGCCCGGCGCCAACGGCACCATCGCCGCCGAGTTCGTCGCCAAGGCGCCCGCCGACGGCTACACGCTGTTCATGACCACCAACACCACGCATTCGGCCAACCCGTCGCTGATGAAGCAGCTGCGCTATGACCCGGTCAAGGATTTCACTCCGGTCTCGCGCATGGGCAATCTGCCGTTCATGCTGGTGGTCAACCCGGCGCTGCCGGTCAAGACGCTGCGCGAATTCGTCGACTACGCCAAGGCGCATCCGGGCCTGACCTATGCCAGCGGCAACAGCACCGGCATCGTCTCGGGTGCCACGCTGTCGAAGATGGCGGGGCTGCAGATGCTGCACGTGCCGTACAAGAGCACGCCGCCGGCGATGACCGACGTGATGGGCGGCCAGGTGCAGGCCATGTTCGTCGACTTTGCCGCGGGCATCGCCAACGTGCGCGCCGGCAAGCTGCGCGCGCTGGCGGTGACCACCGCGCAGCGCAGCGCGCTGCTGCCGGACCTGCCGCCGCTGGCAAGCGTGCCGGAGCTGAAGGGCTTCGATGTGACCTCGTGGAACGGCGTGTTTGCGCCGGCCGGGGTGCCGGCACCGGTGGTGGCGCGCCTGAACCGCGAACTGGTCGCGATTGCCACCAGCAAGCAGCATGCGGCGCAGTTCCACGCACTGGGCTTCGAGCCGTTCGGCAGCACGCCGGCAGAGCTCAACCAGTTCGTCGTGGCCGAATTGCAGAAGTGGGCGCGGCTGGTGAAGGACGCGGGCATCCAGCCGGAATAAGCCGCCAGCCGGCAATCGAACCAGACAACGACAGCAAGCAGGTAACGCAATGAATTTCGATCTCTCCGAAGAACAGGCCTCGATCGTCGAGGCCGTGCAGCAGGTCTGCGCGCAGTTCGACATGGAATACTGGGACCGCCTCGACAAGTCCGGCACCTATCCGCACGAGTTCTACAAGACGCTGTGCGAAGGCGGCTGGCTCGGCGTGGCGATGCCCGAGGCGTTCGGCGGCGCGGGCCTGGGCATCCTGGAGGCGGCGCTGGTGATGCAGACCATCTCGCAGTCGGGCGCGGGCATGACCGGCGCGTCGGCGGTGCACATGAACGTGTTCGGCCTGAACCCGGTGGTGGTGTTCGGCACCGACGCGCAGAAGGGCCGCTTCCTGCCGCCGCTGATCGCCGGCCAGCAGAAGGCCTGCTTCGGCGTGACCGAGCCCGACGCCGGGCTGGACACCACCAAGCTCAAGACCTTTGCGCGCAAGGTGCCGGGCGGCTATTCGGTGAGCGGGCGCAAGATCTGGATCTCGACCGCGCAGGTGGCCGACCGCATGCTGCTGCTGGCGCGCACCACGCCGCTGGAAGCGGTGAAGAAGTCGACCGAGGGGCTGTCGCTGTTCTATACCAAGGTCGACCGCAGCAAGATCGAGATCCGCGAGATCGACAAGATGGGCCGCGCCGCCGTCGATACCAACATGCTGTTTATCGACGACCTGTTCATCCCCGACGAAGACCGCATCGGCGAAGAAGGCAAGGGCTTCGAGTACATCCTGCACGGGCTCAACCCGGAGCGCATCCTGATCGCAGCCGAGGCCATCGGGCTGGGCCGCGCGGCGCTGGCCATCGCCACGCAGTACGCCAAGGAGCGCGTGGTATTCGGCCGCCCCATCGGCATGAACCAGGGCGTGCAGCATCCGCTGGCGCAGGCCTGGATGCAGCTGGAGTCGGCCAACCTGATGATGCTCAAGGCCGCGGCGCGCTACGACGCGGGCCAGTCGTGCGGGGCCGAGGCCAATGCCGCCAAGTACCTCGCCGCCGAGGCCGGCCACAATGCCTGCCAGACCGCGATCCTGACGCTGGGCGGCATGGGCTACTCGCGCGAGTACCGCGTCGAGCGGCTGCTGCGCGAATCGTATATCCCGCGCATCGCGCCGGTCAGCCCGCAGCTGATCCTGTGCTTTATCGCCGAGCGCGTGCTGGGCTTGCCCAAGTCGTACTGAGCGGGAGCGGCGATGCAAGACGAGCAAGCGCAGGCGAGCGCGGCCACCGGGCCGCTGGCCGGGATCCGCGTGATCGACATGACCTCGGTGGCGATGGGGCCGTACGCCACCCAGATCCTTGGCGACATGGGTGCGGACGTGATCAAGGTCGAGCCGCCGGCCGGCGACGTGTTCCGCCACGCCGAGCCGGCGCGGCATGCCGCCATGGGCGCCAGCTTCCTGAACCTGAACCGCAACAAGCAGTTTGTGGTGCTGGACGTGAAGCAGCCCGACGACCTCGCCGCGCTGAAGGCGCTGATCGCCGGCGCCGATGTCTTTGTCTCGAACGTGCGGCCGCAGTCGCTGCGCAAGCTCGGGCTGGACTATGCCTCGCTGTGCGCCGACCATCCGCGGCTGATCTACTGCGGCGCGTATGGCTATTCGGAGGCGGGGCCGTACGCCGGCGCGCCGGCGTTCGACGACATCATCCAGGCGCGCAGCGGCATGGCGCAGTTCCAGGGCGCCAACGGCAACGAAGGGCCGCAATACGTCAACACCATCCTCGCGGACAAGGTCGCCGGGCTGACCGTGGCTTATGCGATTCCGATGGCGCTGTACGAGCGCGAGCGCTCCGGCCGCGGCCAGGCCATCGAGGTGCCGATGTTCGAGACGCTGGTGTCGTTCCTGGCCGCGGAACAGCTGGCCGGGCAGACCTTCGTGCCGCCGCTGGGGCCGGCGGGTTATCCGCGCGTGATGTCGATGCATCGCAAGCCGTACCGCACCCGCGACGGGCATGTCGCGCTGCTGCCGTACACCAGCGCGCAATGGCAGCGCTTCTTCGATGTCTCCGGCCATGCCGCACTGGCCAGCGATCCGCGCTACGCCACGCCGGCCGCGCGCAGCGCCAATATCGACGCGCTCTATGCCACGCTGGCAGAGATCGTCGCGCAGCGCACCACCGCCCAATGGCTGGCGCTGCTGCGCGATGCCGATATCCCGCACAGCGAGGTGCCGCACTTCGACAGCCTGGCCGACGACCCGCACCTGCGCGCCACCGGCATGATGTTCGAGTACGACCATCCGAGCGAAGGGCGGCTGCGCGGCGTCGGCATTCCCACGCGCTTCTCGCGCACGCCCGGCAATATCCGCAGCTGGCCGCAGGCCTTGCCGCCAGCCCACGGCACCGAGGACTGACCCGCTGCCGCGTGGCGCTGCCGCGTACAATCCCGGCCAACGGATACTGAAGTCGAGGAAGCCAACGATGGCAGCAAACGAAGCGGCGGAGAAATCCGGTTACGGCAGCGTCAAGACGGCGCTGCGCGTGATCGAGATCATGGAAATCTATGCGCGCGAAGGGCGCTCGCTGACGCTGACCGAACTGGCCAGGCTGCTGGGCGCACCGATGTCGAGCTGCCTGGGGCTGATCCGCACGCTGGCCTCGCTCGGCTATCTCTACGAGACCGGCCGCCGCCAGGGCTACTATCCGACGCGCCGGCTGCTCGACATCGCGCAACGCATCGCACGCAACGATCCGCTGCTGGAGCGCGTGCAGCCGGTGCTGGAGTCGCTGCGCGACACCACCGGCGAGACCGTGGTGTTCGGCAAGCTGCAGGACGATGGTCGCGTGCTGTATCTGGAAGTGCGCGAGTCCCCCAACCCGGTGCGCTATATCGCCGCGCCGGGCGAGCTGCGCGACGCGCATGTCAATTCGATCGGCCGCGCCATCCTGGGCACGCTGACGGCAGGCGCGCGCGCCGAGCTGTTGTCAGGGGTGTCGTTTGCCGCGCGCACGCCGCGCACCATCGGCTCGGCGCAGGCGCTGGAAACGGCGCTGCAGGGCTGGCAGAAGCAGGGCTGGTATCCGAATTTCGGCGAATCGTTTCCGGACCTTGGCGCCATCGCGGTGCCGGTGACGATCGGCGGCATCACCTATGGCCTGTCGGTGGCCGGGCCGCTGCACCGGGTCGAAGTCAATGCGCAGGGCATTGTCGCGGCGCTGGAGGCCGCGGTCCCGTCGCTGCAGGGATAAGGCAGGAGCGCGAAAGAGGAGGGCGTGACGCGGGGATTTGCCGCGGCGCCCGTCCCGGCCTGCACAGCGGCGTTCGCAACGAAGACGGGAAAACGAGCCCAAAAAATCGAACCGGAAAACGAAAAAGCCCGGTGCGTTTGCACCGGGCTTCCGTATCGGTTGGCTCCCCGACCTGGGCTCGAACCAGGGACCTGCGGATTAACAGTCCGTCGCTCTACCGACTGAGCTATCGGGGAACAGCTGAGAAAGAAATTATAGCCAGTTTCTCGTTTCTTCGTCAACACCCTTTCGAGATGCAGTGCTTGTCGTCGGGGGCAGGGAAGGCTGGCTTGCTGCCGGGCGCGCGGTGGCGCTGAACAGCGAGGCCGCATTATAGCGACGGTTCCGGCTTTGCGCCAGAAAAAAACCGCCTCGCGGCGGTTTTTTTCTGCGCTGACCCGCGGCAGTTCAGTCGAACACCGGCGATTCCACGCCCAGCACCTTGTGCAGCTTCGGCGAGGTGGTGGTGTACTGCATGTGGATCTTCTTCTCGGGGAAGATATACGGTGCCGCACCGAACGCGGCCAGCGCGGCTTCGTGGAAGCCCGACAGGATCAGCTTCTTCTTGCCCGGGTAGGTGTTGATATCGCCGACCGCGAAGATGCCGGGGATATTGGTCTGGAATTTCTCCGTGTCCACCTTGATCTGCTTGCGCTCCAGGTCCAGGCCCCATTCGGCGATCGGGCCCAGCTTGGGCGACAGCCCGAAGAACACCAGCAGGTCATCCAGCGGCAGGCGGCGCGTCACGCCGTCGGCGCCGGTCACCTTGATCTCGGTGAGCACGCCGTCCTTCTCTTCATAGCCGCCGATCTGGCCGACCACGAACTGCATTTCCATCTGCTCGCACAGTTCCTTCATCTTGGCCACCGACGCGGGCGCGGCGCGGAAGCCGTCGCGGCGGTGGATCATCACCACCGACTCGGCCTTGCCGACCAGGTCCAGGGTCCAGTCCAGCGCCGAGTCGCCGCCGCCGACGATGACCAGGTTGCGGCCGTGGAAGCGGCTCGGATCCTTGACGCGGTAGAACAGCTGCTTGCCGTCGAACTTGTCGATGCCATCGACCTTCAGCGTGCGCGGCTGGAACGAGCCCACGCCGGCGGCGATGAAAATGGTCTTGGTGATGAAGCGCGTGCCGAGCGAGGTCTCGACGAAAAAGCGGCCGTCTTCGCGGCGCTCGACCACGGAGACTTCCTGGCCCAGGTGGAAGGTGGGCTCGAACGGCTCGATCTGCTTGAGCAGGTTGTCGGTCAGTTCCTGGCCGGTGCAGCTGGGCACGGCCGGGATGTCGTAGATGGGCTTGTCCGGATACAGCTCCACGCACTGGCCGCCAACGACCTTCAGGGAATCGATGACATGGGCCTTGATTTCGAGCAGGCCCAGTTCGAACACCTGGAACAGGCCCACCGGACCCGCACCGACGATCAGCGCATCGATTTCCAGCGGCTGGCCGCCGGCGGGGCTGGCGCCGTCGACCTGCCTGGTCGTGTCGGCGACGGGATTTGGAATGCTCAAGTCCATATTCGTCCTGATACGTTTGCGTGGGCCACGGGTGCCCGGTATTGCGGAAAGCGCGCGGGGACGGCCTTCTGGTTCGGTCAGCGCTGCAGGTACTGCAGCTTGTCGGTGGCGTCCTTCCATTCCTCGGCTTCGGCCAGCGGGGCCTTGGTCTTGGTGATGGAGGGCCAGTTGCGGGCCAGCTCGGCGTTCAGTTCGATGAACTGCTGCTGGTCGCCCGGCACGTCTTCCTCGGCGTAGATGGCGTTCACCGGGCACTCGGCCACGCACACGGCGCAGTCGATGCACTCATCCGGGTCGATCGCCAGGAAGTTGGGGCCTTCGCGGAAACAATCGACCGGACACACGTCAACGCAGTCTGTGTAGCGGCAACGGATGCAGGATTCGGTGACAACGTGAGTCATTTCGGTTCCAGGAAAACGGGTCGGCTTTTAATGGGAAACTGTGGGGCCGCTTCTTGCCGGCGTGACGCGCCGCATCCATCACATGATGGGTGCCCGCGTGCCGCAGGGCAGCATGGGCTGGGCGAGCGCCGGCCGAGGCCTTTCGGAAACCGATATTGTAGCCGAGCCTTCTGGCAAGGATAGCGGCTCTATATAGCCGGATCAGATAGTTTTCTTATTTCTTTATGTACTTTTGATTTAACGCATGGTGGCCGGCGGATGGCTGGCGTGCGGGTTTGCGGGCGGGGTGGCATGCTGCGTGGCAGCACCTGCACCGCCGGCAGCGGGCGGACTTCAGGTAGCATGGCGTTCTGACCCGGCATCGCCGTCTGGCTCGCTATGATCATCCAGTCTCTGCTCGACACCGACCTGTACAAGTTCACGATGATGCAGGTGGTGCTGCATCAGTTCCCCCAAGCGCAAGTCGAATACCGCTTCAAGTGCCGCAACGCGGGCATCGATCTCACGCCGTATATCGACGAGATCCGCGCCGAGGTGGCGCACCTGTGCCAGCTGCGCTTCACCGACGACGAGCTGGCCTACCTGCGCGGCCTGCGCTTCATCAAGAGCGATTTTGTCGATTTTCTCGGGCTGTTCCACCTGAACGAGAAATATGTCTCGGTGCGCCCGTCCGCACAGGACAACGGCGAGATCGAGATTTCGATCACCGGCCCGTGGCTGCACACCATCCTGTTCGAAGTGCCGGTGCTGGCCATCGTCAATGAGGTCTACTTCCGCCGCACTCAGCCGCGGCCCGACCTGGCCGAAGGCCGGCGCCGGCTCGAAAGCAAGCTGGCGCTGCTGAAGACACCCGAGCTGGGCGATTGCGTGATCGCCGACTACGGCACGCGCCGGCGCTTCTCGCGCGACTGGCAGGAAGAGGTGCTGCTGACCATGCGGCGCCTGCTGGGCCCGCAGCTGGCCGGCACCAGCAACGTCCATTTCGCGCGCCTGCACAATATGGTGCCGCTGGGCACGATGGCGCATGAATACCTGCAGGCGTGCCAGGCGCTGGGGCCGCGGCTGCGCGATTCGCAGGTGTTCGCGCTGGAGCGCTGGGCGCGCGAGTACCGCGGCGACCTGGGCATCGCGCTGTCGGACACCTACGGCTTCGACGCCTTCCTGCGCGACTTCGACCTGTATTTCTGCAAGCTCTTCGACGGCGTGCGCCATGATTCCGGCGATCCGATGCTGTGGGGCGAGCGCATGGTCGCCCACTACGCCGCCAACCGCGTCGACCCGCGCACCAAGACGCTGATCTTCAGCGACAGCCTGGACATCCCGCGCGTGATCGAGCTGTATCAGCGCTTCCATGGCCGCTGCCGGCTGGCGTTCGGCGTCGGCACCAACCTGACCAACGACCTGGGCTACACGCCGCTGCAGATCGTGCTCAAGATGGTGCGCTGTAACGGGCAGCCGGTGGCCAAGCTGTCGGACACGCCGGAGAAGACCATGTGCGACGATCCCGGCTACCTGGCCTACCTGCGCCAGGTGTATTCGGTTCAGCCGGCCGCGTAGCAAAATTCAAGTCTGCTCGCCGCGCGCGATGCGATTCCCGCGCGGCGCTCGCCCCTATAATCGCCGCATCGCGCCTTTGCGCACAGCCACCCCAGCCAGGCCCCTGTCCCTATGGAAACCAACGACGCCCGCGACCGCATCTTTGCCCGCATCCGTGCCGCCCAGGGCAGGCCGGCCCGGCCGAGCGCGGGCGAGCGCGGCGCCGTCGCCGACTACCTGGCCCGCCACCCGCAGGGCCCGCGTCCGGCCGCCGCGCCCGACCTGACAGAAGCTTTCCTGGCGCAGGCGCAGCGCATGGCGTCGAGCGTGGACCGCGTCGCGACGCTGGCCGACGTTCCCGCCGCCACGGTGCGCTATCTCGACAGCCTGGAACTGGTGAGCCGCGCGGTCGCGTGGGATGAATTCGCTGCGCTGCCGTGGCAGGCCGCGGGCCTGGCGGTGGAGTGCCGCCCGCCGGTGCGCGACGCCGTGGCCGACCGCGAGCATGGCGACCTGGTCGGCATCACCGGCTGCTTCTGCGCGATTGCCGAGACCGGTTCGCTGATGCTGCTGTCCGGCCCCAGCACCTTTGCCTCGGCCGCGCTGCTGCCCGAGACCCATGTGGCGGTGGTGCCGCGCTCGCGCATCGTGGCCGGGCTGGAAGATGCGTTTGCCCTGGTGCGCAGCGAGCGCGGCGAGCTGCCGCGCGCGACCAACATCATCAGCGGTCCGTCGCGCACGGGCGATATCGAGCAGACCATCGTGCTGGGCGCCCACGGTCCGTACCGCGTGCATGTGATCCTGGTCGACGCGGCCTGACGCAGGCGGCGCGAACCCGGCGCGCCGCAATCCTAAAATGCACGCCGCAAGGGGAATCGCGGCAGGGGCTTGCATTACACTTGCAGGCTTGCCCGCGCGCTCCGGCCTCGCGCCGCGCGCGCCCGTGACTGCTGCATTTCCGAGGAGATCCTGCCTGATGCGACGTGCCCCCGTGCTGTTGCCACTGCTGGCCATGCTGGCCGCCTTTCCCGCCGCCGGCCATGCCGCCGACCTCGACGGGGCGTCGCTGTCGCCGCTGTGGGGGCTGCCTTTTGCCGGCATCCTGCTGTCGATTGCGTTGTGGCCGCTGCTGGGGCCGAAGTTCTGGCACCACCACTACGGCAAGATCGCCGCTGGCTGGGGGCTGCTGTTCCTGCTGCCGTTCGCGTTCGTGTTCGGCGCGCATGCCGCCGCCGTCAGCACCGTGCACGCGCTGCTGGCCGAGTACATTCCGTTCATCGCGCTGATCACCACGCTCTATATCGTTGCCGGCGGCATCTGCGTGCGCGGCAACCTGCACGGCACGCCGGGGCTCAATACCGGCATCCTGGCGCTGGGGACGTTCCTGGCCAGCTTCATGGGCACCACCGGCGCGGCCATGCTGCTGATCCGGCCGCTGCTGCGCGCCAATGACAACCGCCGCCATGTGGCGCATGTGGTGGTGTTCTTTATCTTCCTGGTGGCCAATGCCGGCGGCTCGCTGACGCCGCTGGGGGACCCGCCGCTGTTCCTGGGCTTCCTGAAGGGCGTGGACTTTTTCTGGACGCTGCGCAACATCTTCCCGGAAACGCTCTTTATCTGCGCCGCGCTGCTGCTGATGTTCTACCTGGTCGACCGGCACTACTACCGCAACAAGGAAGAAGAACTGCCGCCGCGCAACGATCCCACGCCCGATTCAGGCGGCATCGCCATCCAGGGCAAGTTCAACTTCGTGCTGCTGCTGGCGGTGGTCGGGCTGGTGCTGATGAGCGGGCTGTGGAAGCCCGGGATCTCGTTCGATATCCTCGGCACCGAGGTGCCGCTGCAGGCCGCGATGCGCGACGCGCTGCTGGTGGTGGTGGCGGTGGTGTCGCTGCTGGTGACGCCGCATGTGGCGCGCGCGGGCAATGAATTCAACTGGGAGCCGATCCTCGAGGTCGGCAAGCTGTTCGCCGGCATCTTCCTGACGATCATCCCGGTCATCGCCATGCTGAAGGCGGGAACCGACGGGGCGTTTTCGGGCGTGATCCGCGCGGTCAGCGACGCCAACGGCCAGCCGGTCGACAGCATGTATTTCTGGGCCACCGGCCTGCTGTCCTCGTTCCTGGACAACGCGCCGACCTACCTGGTGTTCTTCAACACCGCCGGCGGCGACCCCGCCACGCTGATGACGCGCGATGCCTCGACGCTGGCCGCGATCTCGGCCGGGGCCGTGTTCATGGGCGCCAACACCTATATTGGCAATGCCCCCAACCTGATGGTCAAGGCCATTGCCGAGAACCGCGGCGTGCGCATGCCGAGCTTCTTCGGCTACATGCTGTACTCGGGCATCTTCCTGGTGCCGCTGTTCGTCATCATGACCTTCCTCTTCTTCCATATCTGATGCCATGAAGCCGTCCGTCCTGGTCACCCGCGCCATCTACCCCGAAGTCATCGCGCACCTGGCGCAGTATTTCGATGTCGACGACAACCAGCAGGACGCGGTGCTCGACGCCGCGGCGCTGAAGGCGCGGCTGGCCGGCAAGGCCGGCGTGCTGGCCAACGCCGCCGACCGCATCGACGCCGGCGTCATCGCCGGGCTGCCCACGCTGCGCGCCGTGTGCAACATGGCGGTCGGCTACAACAACCTGGACCTGCCGGCGCTGACCGCCGCGGGCATCGTCGCCACCAATACGCCCGACGTGCTGACGGAGACCACCGCCGATTTCGGCTGGGCCCTGCTGATGGCGACCGCGCGCCGCGTCACCGAGGCCGAGCATTACCTGCGCGCCGGCAAGTGGCAGCGCTGGAGCTACGACATGCTGGTCGGCATGGACCTGTACGGCAGCACGCTGGGCATCCTCGGCATGGGCCGCATCGGCCAGGCGCTGGCGCGGCGCGCGGGCGGGTTTGGCATGAACGTGCTGTACCACAACCGCAGCCAGCTGCCGGCCGACACCGAGCGCGCGCTCAACGCGCGCTATGTCAGCAAGGAAGACCTGCTGCGCCAGTCCGACCACCTGCTGCTGGTGCTGCCCTACGGCCCGCAGAGCCACCACGCCATCGGCGCCGCCGAGCTGGCGCTGATGAAACCCACCGCGACGCTGGTGAACCTGGCGCGCGGCGGCATCGTCGACGACGCCGCGCTGGCGCAGGCGCTGCGCGACCGGCGCATCTTCGGCGCGGGGCTGGATGTGTTCGAGGGCGAGCCCTCGGTCCACCCGGACCTGCTAACGGTGCCCAACGTCGTACTGACGCCGCACATCGCCAGCGCGTCCGAGAAAACCCGCCGCGCCATGGCGATGCTGGCCGCCGACAACCTGATCGCGGCGCTCGACCAGGGTCCGCAGGCCGGCCATCCGCCGACCGTGATCAATCCTGAAGTGATGCCGCACCGCCGCTGAGCCGGGCGCAGCGCTTCATCAACGCATCTGTCTCGCATGAACCTGATTCCGTTCCTGACGCTGGCCGCGGCGCTGCTCGCGGTGGTCTTGCTGGTGATCCTGCTGCTGCGGCAGCAGGGGGCCTCGTCCGGCGCCGGCGTGGCGCGGCAGCTCGACGAGATGCGGGTGGACCACGCGCGCGGCATGGAGCGGCTGGAGCGCGAGGTGCGCACCGAGGTGGCCGAGGCCGCGCGCGGCAGCCGCGGCGAGTCGGCGCAGCAGATGCTGCGCTTCCAGCAGGCGCTGTCGTCGCAGCTGACCGGCATCGCCACGCTGCAGAACCACCAGATCGACACGTTCGCGCAGCAGCTCGCCAAGCTGACCGAGGCCAACACGCAGCAGCTCGAGCAGGTGCGGCAGCAACTGCTGCTGCAGGCGCAGCAGGCGCGCGACGAGCAGGCCGGCACGCTGCGCCGCTTCGGCGACGGGCTGCAGCAGCAACTGGCGCAGATGTCCGAGGCCAACGAGCGCCGCCTGGCCGAGGTCCGCGCCACGCTGGAGAAAAAGCTGCAGGACATCGAGGCCAACAACGCCGCCAAGCTGGAGGAAATGCGCCGCACCGTCGACGAGAAGCTGCATGCCACGCTGGAGCAGCGCCTGGGCGAATCGTTCCGGCTGGTGTCGGACCGCCTCGAGCAGGTGCATCGCGGCCTGGGCGAAATGCAGGTGCTGGCGCAGGGCGTGGGCGACTTGAAGAAGGTGCTGACGAACGTGAAGTCGCGCGGCACCTGGGGCGAGGTGCAGCTGGAGATGCTGCTGGAGCAGATGCTGACGCCCGAGCAGTACGGCAAGAACGTCGAGACCGTGCGCAACTCGGGCGCGCGCGTGGAGTTTGCGATCCGGCTGCCGGGCAAGGCCGCGGGTGGCGACAACGCGCCGGTCTGGCTGCCGGTCGACGCCAAGTTTCCCAAGGAACAGTACGAGCGCCTGGTCGACGCGCAGGAGCGCGGCGACCCCGACGGCGTGCTGGCGTTCGGCCGCGAACTGGAAGTGGCACTGCGGCGCGAGGCCCAGACCATCGCCGAAAAATACCTGGCGCCGCCGCAGACCACGGACTTCGCCATCCTGTTCCTGCCGACCGAAGGCCTCTACGCCGAGGTGCTGCGCCGCCCCGGCCTGACCGACCAGCTGCAGCGCGACTACCGCGTGACCGTGGCCGGGCCGACCACGCTGACCGCGCTGCTGAACAGCCTGCAGATGGGCTTCCGCACGCTGGCGCTGGAAAAGCGCTCGAGCGAGGTGTGGGAAGTGCTGGGCGCGGTCAAGACCGAATTCGGCAAGTTCGGCGACGTGCTGGCCAAGACCCGCGATACGCTCGAGCGTGCCGCGCGCAATATCGAGCAGGCGGAAGTGCGCACGCGGCAGATGGCGCGCAAGCTGCGCACGGTGGAAGCGCTACCGGGCGAAGCCGCGCAGCAGTTGCTCGGCCTGGGGCTGGAAACCCCGGCGGACGGCACGCAGGAAAGCGCGGAAAACAACCAGGCCTGACCGTGCGGCCGGGCGGTTGATGAACGGGAGTTGGGCTGGGGGAGCGGGAAGGGCGGCCGGACTGGCGCCCGGCCCGAACTGGCAAGTCAGCGTTCAGCGGTCTTCTTCGGGGGACAACTCGCGCACGTGGACTTCGATGCCGCCGAAGCGGGCAGCCACCCAGTTGTAGGCCTTGCAGGCCAGCCACAGCAGGCCGAAGCCGATCAGCGCATTCAGGATGATCGCGCTGAAGACGGTGATGGCGGGCAGGTCACCATAGCGGACGAAGGTGACGAACAGGCCCAGCGACACGATCGGCAGCGAGAAGCACAGGTAGACCAGCACCAGTGCGCGGGCGGTCTTGACGGGGTGGAGGTACGCAATCTCCTGATTCATGACGGGGGATACTCGAATGTTTCTGAATCGTGCGCCAAGTGTAGCGATTGGCCGATGCCAAGCATAGCCCGGCGGCCGCAGGGCAGCCGAAAGCCCCGCGACAACGGCGCCACGGCGGCAAATGTGCAGCACAAAAACGACACATTGCTACGGTCGTGTAGCGAATGGCTGTGCACACCCGCCGGACCGTTCAGATTCTCAAACCAGCCCGTCGAACAGCATCACCTCGACCGCGTCGCCGGCCTTGACCGAATCCTGCTCGTGGCCGAGCACGATAAAGCAGTTGGCCTCGCTCATCGAGCGCAGCACGCCCGAGCCCTGCTGGCCGGTGATGCGCACTTCCCACTCGCCATCGCCAGCGCGCGCCAGGATGCCGCGCTGGTACTCGGTGCGCCCCGGCTTCTTGCGGATCGCCTGCGCGCTGCGCACGCGCAGCAGCGGCAGGGGGGGCACGCTGGCGCCCATCAGCCGGTGCAGCGCGGCGCGCACGAAATGGTAGAACGTGACCATCACCGCCACCGGGTTGCCGGGCAGGCCGAACAGCAGCGCCGAGTGCGCCTCCGCGCCGTTGGCCTGGATGCGCCCGAAGGCCATCGGCCGGCCCGGGCGCATGGCGATTTTCCAGAACGTGACATCGCCCAGGCGCGCCATGATCTGCTTGGTGTAGTCGGCCTCGCCGACCGAGACGCCGCCGGAGGTAATGACCGCGTCGGCGCTTTCGCATGCAGTGCGGAAGGCGGCTTCGAGCGCTTCGGGGTGATCGCGCACCACGCCCATGTCGAGCAGGTCCACGTTCATCCGGCGCAGCATGCCGTGCAGCGTGTAGCGGTTGGAATCGTAGACGCAGCCGGGGTCGAGCGGCTCGCCGATCGAGCGCAGCTCGTCTCCGGTGGAGAAGAATGCCACGCGCAGGCGCCGGCGCACCCGTACCTCGGCCACGCCCAGCGACGCCAGCAGGCCCAGGTCGGCCGGCTGCAGGATGCGTCCGGCCTGCAGCGCGGCCTGGCCGCGCGCCAGGTCCTCGCCGCGCAGGCGCCGGTTGTCGCCGATGCGGACGCAGTCGGCGGCAAAGCGGATGCGCGCGCCGTCGGCGACGGTTTCGACGAACTCCTGCGGCACCACGGTGTCGCAGCCGGCCGGCATCACCGCGCCGGTCATGATGCGCACCGCCTGCACGGCGGTGGGGGCCAGTGCGCCGGCGCCGCCGGCGAAGGCGCTGCCGATTACCTCCAGCTCTACCGTGGGGGTCTGCGCCGCGGCCAGTGCCGCCCCCTGGAAGGCATAACCGTCCATCGCCGAGTTGTCATGGGCCGGCACGTCCAGGGTCGAGACGATGTCCTCGGCCAGCACGCGGTCGAGCGCGCTGCGGATCGGCAATTGCTCGATGCCGCGCACCGGCTCGACCACCTCGCCGATGATGCGGTTGGCGTGGTCCACCGGCAGCGCGCTGGGATCGTAGTCGGACAGGCAGGAAATGACGGATTGCAGGGAGGGCATGGCGGCTCGGCGGTGGGCTCGGCAGGGGGATTCAGCGCGCTTCGTGCGCGCGCAGTTCGTCCAGGGTGTTGATATTGGCAAAGGCCGCGGCGTCGTCGAACAGCACTTCGGCCAGCCGCTGCGAGGCGGCCCAGGTTTCGATCTTGCGGCCGCCCCCGGAAAGATAAGCCACCAGGCTGTCGAGCGCACTGACCGGCATCAGGCAGAACACCGGCTGGGTCTGGCGCCGGCCGTCCGGGTCCAGCGTGACCGGGATCGCCAGCTCGGCGCCTTCGGCCTCGATCGCCTGCGCCAGGCGCGCTACCAGGTCGGTCGGCAGGAACGGCGAGTCGCACGGCGCCGTCACCATCCAGGGCGTCGCGCATTGTTCCAGGCCGGCGAGCATCCCGGCGAGCGGGCCGGCGAAGTCGGGCACGCTGTCGGTGTAGACCGGCACGCCGAAGGACTCATAGGCGGCCAGGTTGCGGTTGGCGTTGATCATCAGCCCGCCCACCTGCGGCGTCAGCCGCATCATCGTGTGCATGGCCATCGGTGTGCCACGCAGCGGCTGCAGGCCCTTGTCGGTGCCGCCCATGCGGCTGCCCCTGCCGCCTGCGAGGATCAGGCCGGTGATGTCGTCGCGTGCAATCATTGGATGGGGTGTGCGGCGGGTTCAGCCGCCGATATAGGACATCTCGATCTTGCGCTCGGCGCGCCTGGCGCGCACGGCCGGGTCGCTGCGCTGCTCGGAATAGTTGTCGGTGCGGCCCTGCCAGACCTGCGCGATCGCGTTGGAGATTTCCAGGTCGCTGTAGCCGCCGCGCAGCAGCGCGCGCAGGTCGAAGCCCTCGGTGGCGAACAGGCACAGGTAGAGCCGGCCTTCGGTGGACAGCCGGATGCGGCTGCAGTCGCCGCAGAAGGCATGGGTGACGCTGGAGATCACGCCGATCTCGCCGGCGCCGTCGCGGTAGCGCCAGCGCTCGGCGGTTTCTCCCGAATAATTGGCCTGCACCGTTTCGAGCGGGAATTCGGCTGCGATGCGCTTCACCACTTCGGCCGACGGCAGCACTTCGTCCATCTGCCAGTGGTTGCTGGCGCCGACGTCCATGAACTCGATAAAGCGCAGGATGATGCCGCTGTGGCGGAAGTGGCGTGCCATCGGCACGATTTCCTGGTCGTTGGTGCCGCGCTTGACCACCATGTTGACCTTGATCGGCGCCAGCCCGACGGCCTGCGCGGCCTCGATGCCGCGCAGCACGTCGGCGACGGCGAAGTCGACGTCGTTCATGCGGCGGAAGGTGGCGTCGTCGATCGCGTCCAGGCTGACGCTGACCCGCGTCAGGCCGGCGTCGCGCAGCGCGCGCGCCTTGCGCGCCAGCAATGAAGCGTTGGTGGTGAGCGTCAGGTCCAGCGGCTTGCCCGACACGGTCTCGAGCTTCGCCAGCATCTCGACCAGGTGTTCGATGTTCTTGCGCAGCAGCGGCTCGCCGCCGGTCAGGCGGATCTTCTCGACGCCGTGGGCAATGAACAGGCGCGCGGTGCGCTCGATCTCCTCGAAGCTGAGCAGTTCGGAATGCGGCAGGAAGGTGTAGTCCTTGTCGAACACTTCCTTGGGCATGCAGTAGACGCAGCGGAAGTTGCAGCGGTCCGTCACCGAGATGCGCAGGTCATGCAGCGGCCGGCCGCGGCGGTCGGCCACCAGGCCGGCCGGCGCAACCAGGGTGCCGGGAATGCTGGGCGTCATCGAGCGGTAGCGATGGTCGCGCAGGTCGAAAATCGGGATGACGGATTCGGTCATGGCCTGTGGGTGGCACGGCGTCCGGGGAGCGGGGCGGCAAGGCAAGAGGCGATGTGGCGCGGGCGCTCGGGGGCCGGATGCATTCTGCTGCCATTCTAGCCGAGGCCGGGGCGGGGCATCCGCATCCCGCGGTGATGACGGGGATTCACGGGCCGCCGGCCACAAAAAAAGGGGACGGCCAGGCCGTCCCCTTGTTGCTTTGGCTGCGGCGCAGCGGCGTCGCTTACTGCTGCGATGCCATCTGCACTTCGCGGCTGCCGGTTTCCACCAGGATCATCGGGCCCTGGGGCAGCGGCGGCAGCGGCTTGCGCTCGCGCGGCACGCGCGGGGCGGGCGCGATGCGGGCGGCGGCTTCCTGGGCCGAGCGCAGCTTGTCGCTGTCGGTGTGGACCCATTGCAGGCCGGCGGTGGCTAGCATCGGCTCCAGGTTTTCCAGCGCCGCCGGCGCCACGGCAGCGGCCGGGGCCGGAGTCGGCGCAGGGGCCGCGACCGGGGTCGGGACCGAGACTGCCGGCTCGACCACCGGAACGGCTTCTGCAACCGGCGCGAGCATCGGCTCCGGTGCGGCTGCCGGAGCAGCAGTCGGCACGACCGGCGCCGCGGTCTCGACCACTGCGCTGACGGCGGGTTCGGCAATGGCTTCGGCTGCAACGGCCTCGGTCACTGCAGCGGCCACCGGCTCAGCGGGCTGTGCAGCTTGCGCGGCCACCGGCTGGGCTGCCGGCGTCGCTTGCGCGGCCGGGGCCGGCGTCACGTCTTCCGGCACGGCGATGCGGATGGCTTCGACCGGTTCGGCCGCGGCTTCGGCAGCCACGGCTGCTTGCGGCGCGGGCTCGGCCGGTACGCCGGCTTCGGCGCTGGCCGGGGCGAAGCCTTCGCCAGCCGTGCCTTCGCCTTCCCCTTCACCTTGCGCGCCCTGCACCGACTCGTCGCGTTCGCGGCGATAGCGGTTGCGGCCACGGCGGTTGCGGCGGCGGCGTTCCTCGCCCTCGGCGGTCTCGGCGGCGTCGGCGGCACCTTCGGCGCCCTCCGGCAGCTCGGCGCGCGGCTGGAGGTCTTCCGTCACGGCCTGCGGCAGCACGCCCAGGGCCTGGGCGGCGGCGATGGCTTCCGGCTGCGGCGCTTCACCGGCTTCGGCTTCGCGCAGTTCGCTGCGCTCGCGCTGGCGTTCGCGCTGGCGCTCGCGGCGTTCCTGGTTGCGGTCGCGGCGGCCTTCCTGGCGGGCCTCGGCGCGTTCGCCCTGGGCGCGCTCGGCGGGCATGGCCTCGGCCTGGCGCGCCACGGCGGGGGTTGCCTGGCCTTCACCTTGCTGGCGCGGCTGGCGGCCCTGGCGCTCGCCACGGCCCTCGCGCTGCTCGCCACGCTCACCGGCCTGGCGCTCGCCACGTTCGGCTCGCTCGCCACGCTCCCCGCGCTGGCCGCGGCCCTGGCGCTCGCCACGCTCGGTGCGTTCGCCACGCTCGCCGCGCTCGCCACGTTCGGCGCGCTCGCCACGCGGTCCGCGGCCTTCGCCACGCGGGCCGCGCTCACGCCGGCCCTCGGCGCTGCGGGTTTCCGCGGCGGCCGCGGGCTTGGCCGGCTCCACCACCGGCGGGGTGGCCGGACGGGCACCGAACAGGCCCTTCAGCCAGGCGATGAAGCCGCCGGCTTCGACCGGCTTGGTGGCCGGCACGGGCGGGGCCACGGGCGCGGCTTCCGGGCGCGGCGCGCGCTCGGGGCGCGGCACCGAGACCGGGGCGGGCTGCTCGGGCGTGATGCCCTTGACCGCGGCTTCCTGGCGCGGCTTGGCTTCTTCCTTGCGGCGGCTGCTGTAGCTGGTGTCGGCTTCCAGTTCCTTGGCGGCGGCCTCGGCCATCTTGTAGCTGGCGGTGCTGTCTTCCAGGCGCGGATCGTCGTGGCGCAGACGCTCGAGCTTGTAGTGCGGCGTTTCCAGGTGCTTGTTGGGAATCAGCAGCACGTTGACCTTGAAGCGCAGCTCGATCAGGTTGATCTCCTGGCGCTTCTCGTTCAGCAGGAAGGCGGCCACCTCCACCGGCACCTGGCAATGGATGGCGGCGGTGTTTTCCTTCATCGCCTCTTCCTGGATGATGCGCAGCACCTGCAGGGCGGACGATTCGGTATCGCGGATATGGCCGGTGCCGTTGCAGCGCGGGCAAGTGATGTGCGAGCCCTCCGACAGCGACGGGCGCAGGCGCTGGCGCGACAACTCCATCAGGCCGAAGCGGCTGATCTTGCCCATCTGCACGCGGGCGCGGTCGTGGCGCAGCGCGTCCTTCAGGCGCGTTTCCACGTCCTTCTGGGCCTTGCCCGACTCCATGTCGATGAAGTCGATCACGATCAGGCCGCCCAGGTCGCGCAGGCGCAGCTGGCGGGCGATTTCGTCGGCCGCTTCCAGGTTGGTGCGCAGCGCGGTTTCCTCGATGTCGGCGCCCTTGGTGGCGCGGGCCGAGTTCACGTCCACGGAGACCAGCGCCTCGGTGTGGTCGATCACGATGGCACCGCCCGAGGGCAGCATCACCATGCGCGAGTAGGCCGACTCGATCTGGTGCTCGATCTGGAAGCGCGAGAACAGCGGAACATCATCCCGGTACTTCTTCACGCGGTTCATGTTGTCAGGCATCACCACGCTCATGAAGGCGCGGGCCTGTTCGTAGATCTCGTCGGTGTCGATCAGGATCTCGCCGATATCCGGCTGGAAGTAGTCGCGGATGGCGCGGATCACCAGGCTGGATTCGAGGTAGATCAGCAGCGGCGCCTTGTTGTCGCCGGCGGCGCCGTCGATGGCCTTCCACAGTTGCAGCAGGTAGTTCAGGTCCCACTGCAGTTCCTCGGCCGAGCGGCCGATGCCGGCGGTGCGGGCGATGATGCTCATGCCTTCCGGCACGGTCAGCTGCGCCATGGTCTCGCGCAGTTCCTGGCGGTCTTCGCCCTCGATGCGGCGCGACACGCCGCCGCCGCGCGGGTTGTTGGGCATCAGCACCAGGTAGCGGCCGGCCAGCGAGATAAAGGTGGTCAGGGCCGCGCCCTTGTTGCCGCGCTCTTCCTTTTCGACCTGGACGATCAGTTCCTGGCCTTCGTGCAGGGCGTCCTGGATGCGCGCATTGCGCACGTCGATGCCTTCCTTGAAGAAGGCGCGCGCAACTTCCTTGAACGGCAGGAAGCCGTGGCGCTCTTCGCCATAATTGACGAAGCAGGCTTCCAGCGAGGGTTCGATGCGGGTGATGACACCCTTGTAGATGTTGCCCTTGCGCTGTTCGCGCCCGGCAGTTTCGATGTCGATATCGATCAGTTTCTGACCGTCGACGATGGCGACGCGCAATTCCTCTTGTTGCGTCGCGTTGAACAGCATGCGTTTCATCGCAATACCTCACTCCAGTGTCGCGGGTGGCACCGTCTGGGCGGTGTCCGCGGCGATCCATGGAGCACGCGAGGGAGCGAGCGAAGGCGCGAGAATTGCCGGAAAGCGCCGCTGCGCAAGACATGCGAGCGGCTGGGCGCGGGTGAAAGAGAGCGATGACGTCGGGGTAACGACCGCAGGCAGGAGAGAACACCGGAGGCTGCTCTTGCGCAGACATCCGGCGCATTCCCGTGCCGGAGGCGATGCTGGACGCCGGCGCAACCAGCGCAGCGGGCATCGCGGCCGGCCGCGGAAGGCCTAGACGCGTCAAAGAGCAAATTTTTCGGACACGGCATGGTTGCCGTTGCTGCCTGACTTCTCCTGGCGGGCGCACCTACTACTTCTTGGAGTTCTGCGACCGGGCGCCGGTAACTTCCAGTCAGGCGGCAGGTCAACCTGCCGGCCGGCACCGTTTCCCGGTGCGGGCGGGACTTCTCTCACCGAAGCGGATGCCGGCTGCGGCATCCGCCCTTGAATTCTGTTTTACCTGAACACTCAGTTCCCACGTCACCGCCTGCCGTGCCGAAGCCACCTTTGGGCGACTTCCTGCATGCCGGCGGCACCGTGCGTGCTGCTTTTTGCTGCCATTTGCCCGTCTGGCGCTTGGCGGAACGCGAATTGCGGGAGACGGGCGGGGTCGGCGGCAACCCCAAGTGTAGAATGCGGAAAATCGAGTAAAACCCGAAGATCCATCGCTTACACAGGTCTTGCGCTGCCGGCCACGAGCCGGAACAGCGAGGAAATTATATTGAAAATGAATGAGTTACGCCATCAAATTGAAAAGGCTGCCGAAGCTGCGCCGGCCAGCCCACAGGTGGCGTATGTCACGATTGACGAAGGCTCGGAAGGCCAGCGCATCGACAACTTTCTGTTGAAGGTGGCCAAGGGGGTACCCAAGAGCCATATCTACCGGGTGCTCCGCTCGGGCGAAGTGCGCGTCAACAAGGGCCGGATCGACGCCACTTATCGGCTTCAATCGGGGGATGTCGTGCGCATCCCGCCGATGCGGGTGGCGAGCCCGGCGCAATCCGGCGCGGCTCCGGTGCCTGCCGGCGAGTTCCCGGTTGTGTACGAAGATGACCACCTGCTGGTCATCAACAAGCCGGCCGGCGTCGCGGTGCATGGCGGCTCGGGCGTTGCCTTTGGGGTGATCGAGCAACTGCGCCGGTCGCGGCCGCAGGCCAGGTTCCTGGAACTGGTGCACCGGCTCGACCGCGAGACCTCGGGCATCCTGGTGCTGGCGAAGAAGCGCTCGGCGCTGGTCCAGCTGCATGAGCAGATCCGCGGCAACACCATGGACAAGCGCTATTTCGCCTGCGTCGCCGGCGAATTCCCGAATGCCCGCCAGCACGTGAAGCTGCCGCTATATAAGTACAGCACGGCGGACGGCGAGCGCCGGGTGCGCGTCCAGGCCGACGGGCTGGCGTCGCATACCGTGTTCAACCGGGTCGAGGCCTTCCCGGGCTTCACGCTATTGGAGGCCGAACTGAAGACCGGCCGCACCCACCAGATCCGCGTCCACCTGGCGCATTCGGGTTTTCCGATCGTCGGCGACGAAAAATATGGCGATTTCACGCTGAACAAGTCGCTGGCCCGTTCCGGGGCCAGGCCCGGCATCAAGCGCATGTTCCTGCACGCGCACCGGCTGGTGTTTATCCACCCGGCCACCGGCGAGCCGCTGTCAGTGGAAGCGCCGCTGCCCGACGAATGCGTCGGATTCCTGCAACAATTGCGTGAACTGCACGCCCCGGAGTAGGGTAGTGCTCCAAACGCCACAAGGACTTCCATGGCCAGGCAACAATTTGACCTGATCGTTTTCGACTGGGACGGGACGCTGATGGACTCGACCCCGACCATCGCCAAGTGCATCCAGTTGGCCAGCCGCGACCTGGGCCTGCCAGTGCCCGACGACAGCGCGGCCAGCCACGTGATCGGGCTGGGGCTGAAGGATGCGCTGTCGTATGCGGTGCCGACGCTGGACCCGGCCGACTACCCGCGGCTGGCCGAGCGCTACCGCTACCATTTCCTGACCCGCGATGCCGATCTCGTGCTGTTCGACGGCGTGCGCGAAATGCTCGAAACCCTGCGCGGCGAGCACTATTTCCTCGGTGTGGCCACGGGCAAGACGCGCGTCGGCCTGCAGCGCGCGTTGGCCGCCAGCGGCCTGACCGCGCTGTTCGACGCCACGCGCTGCGCCGACGAGACCTTCTCCAAGCCGCACCCGGCGATGCTGCACGAGCTCACGCGCGAACTGGGCCAGGACGTCGGGCGCACGGTGATGGTCGGCGACACCACCCATGACCTGCAGATGGCGGCAAACGCGGGCGCCAAGGGCCTGGGGGTCTGCTACGGGGCGCACCCGGCCGAGTCGCTGCGCGCGATGGCGCCGGTGCACTGCGCCAGTTCGATCGGCGACCTGACCGAGTGGCTGCTGGCCCATGCCTGACGCCGCCTCCGGCCAGGCGCCGGTGCGGCTGTGCGCCGCCGATGCGTTGCAGGAAGGCGGTCTCGGCGTGCGCTTTTCGGTTGCGGTCGAGCAGCGCGAGATCGGCGCCTTCGTGGTGCGTTTCGATGGCGTTGCCCATGCCTACCTGAACCAGTGCGCGCACGTGCCAATGGAGCTGGACTGGCAGGAGGGCCGGTTCTTCGATGCCTCGGGCCTATACTTGATGTGCGCCACTCATGGCGCGGTGTACGCGCCGGATAGCGGCGAGTGCGTTGGCGGTCCCTGCCGCGGGGCTGCGCTGGCCAAGCTGCAAGTCGAGGAACGCGACGGCCAGGTCTACTGGCTGCCGCGGGCCCCGTACCGCGCAGCCGGGCCCTCCGGCGGCGCCTGAATGGTTTTCCACGAGCGATTTGCATGACAGAACAACAGAAACCGCCCTCGGATGAGCCCACCCCCAACGCACCGGGGCAGCCGGACGAGCGCAAGCCCGCCGCGGAAGCCGGGCCGGCCGGGGCCGCCCCCGAGTCCGAGTCCGAGCGCCTGGTGACGGCGCCGCATGCCGATTTTCCGCTGGAAGACGAACTCCGCGCCGGCGATGACGCCGCGCGGCGCGAGGCGCGCGAGCGCAAGGCGCGCTTGTCGGGCACCACCGGCAGCGGCCAGGTCGGCGGCGGCTGGGAGCGCGATGTGCTGGAAAAAGTGTTGACCGCATCGCTGCGAGAGCAGCGCGCGGCGCGGCGCTGGCGCATCTTCTTCCGCCTGGTGACGCTGGGCCTGCTGGCGCTGATCCTGTTCGCGTTGTTCGACTTCAAGGGCGACGGCGTCAGTGCCTCGGGCCGCCACACCGCGATGGTCACGCTGGAGGGGGAAATCGCCGCCGGCACGCCGGCCAGCGCCGAAGCCATCAATGCCTCGCTGCAGGCGGCCTTTGCCGACAGCAACGCCGCCGGCGTGATCCTGAAGATCAACTCGCCCGGCGGCTCGCCGGTGCAGGCCGGCATCATCAATGACGAGATCCACCGCCTGCGCGGCCTCTACCCGTCCAAGCCGCTCTATGTGGTGGTCGAGGAAATCTGTGCCTCGGGCGGCTACTACGTGGCGGCGGCGGCCGACAAGATCTATGTCGACAAGGCCAGCATCGTCGGCTCGATCGGGGTGCTGATGGACGGTTTCGGCTTTACCGGGCTGATGGACAAGCTGGGCGTGGAGCGCCGGCTCTACACCTCGGGTGCCAACAAGGGCATGCTCGACCCGTTCTCGCCGCAGGTGCCGAAGCAGAAGGCCTTCGCCGAAGCGATGCTCAAGCAGATCCACCAGCAGTTCATCGACGTGGTCAAGGAAGGCCGCGGCGACCGGCTCAAGGACGACCCGGAGCTGTTCTCCGGCCTGTTCTGGTCGGGCGAGCGCAGCGTCGACCTGGGGCTGGCCGACGGCCTGGGCAGTGCCGAATACGTGGCCCGCGACCTGTTCAAGGCCGAGGACATCGTCGACTACACGGTCAAGGAGAACATCGCCGAACGCGTGGCCAAGCGCTTTGGCGCGGCCGTGGGCTCGGCGGCGATGAAGACCATGCTGTGGAGCACCGGCATGCAGGGCATGCGCTGACGCCGGCTGCAGCCAGCAGGACCAAGGGGCGCCTGTGCGCCCCTTGGTCGTTTCCGGTTCCGCCGCTTCGCCCTAGACGGCAAGCAGCGAGAAGATCGCCGGGCGCTTGTGCAGGTCGATCCGCCCGGGGCGCCAGTCCGACAGCGGCAGCGTGACGATGGTCTCGCCCGGCAGGGTCAGGTCCACCGCCACGGACAGCAGCGTGGTGCCGGCACAGTGCTGGCGCAGGGCCTCCAGCAGCGCGCCATTGCGGTACGGCGTTTCGATGAAGACCTGGGTCTGGCTGGCCTTGCGCGAGCGCTGTTCCAGCTCCCGCAGCCGCTGCGCGCGCTCGCCGGCATCGACCGGCAGGTAGCCGTTGAAGGCAAAGCTCTGGCCATTCAGGCCCGAGCCCATCACCGCCAGCAGGATCGAGCTTGGCCCCACCAGCGGCCGCACGCGGATGCCGCGCGCATGCGCCAGCCGCACCAGGTCGGCGCCGGGGTCGGCCACCGCCGGCACGCCGGCCTCCGACAGCAGGCCGGCGTCGCGGCCGGTTTCGAGTGGGTCCAGCAGCTCCGCCAGCGCGTCGGCGCGCGTATTGACGTTCAGTTCGCGGATCTCGATCTGCTGGATCGGGCGCGCCAGCGGCGTGGCTTCGCCCAGCTTTTTCAGGAAGGCGCGCGCGGTCTTGGCGTTCTCGGCGACGAGGTAGTCCAGGCCGGCCGCGATTTGCTGCACGCCGGCCGGGATCACGTCGGCCAGCGGGTCGGCTTCGTCGCGCTTGCCGAGGGTATTGGGGATCAGGTAAAGGGTGCCGCTCATCGTGGGTGGGTGCGGTGAATGTGGTTCAGGCGGTAAGAAGCGGGTAGCCGGCCCGGCGCAGCATGCCGGTCAGCGCGATCAGCGGCAGGCCGACCAGCGCGGTGGGATCGTCGGACTCGACCCGCGCCAGCAGCGTGATGCCGAGCCCTTCGGATTTGGCGCTGCCGGCCACGTCGTAGGGACGCTCCAGCTGCAGGTAGGTCTCGATTTCGGCATCGGTCAGGTCGCGCAGCGTCACGCGGGTCTGCACGTCGGCCAATTGCGCGGCGCCGGTGCGGGAATCCAGCAGGCACAGCGCCGAATGGAAGGTGGCGGTGCGTCCCCGCATGCGGCGCAGCTGCGCCACGGCGTTGTCGTGCGTGCCCGGCTTGCCCATCTGGGCGCCGTCGAGCGTCAGCACCTGGTCGGAGCCGATCACCAGCGCGCCGGGGTGGCGGGCCGCGATGGCCTCGGCCTTGCGCTGCGACAGCCGCAGCGCCGTGGCCTCGGGCGACTCGCCGTCGAGCGGCGTTTCGTCGATATCCGGTACCGCGACCTCGAAGGGAATGCGCAGCCGCTCCAGCAGTTCGCGGCGGTAGGGTGAGCCGGAGCCGAGGATCAGCCGGGGGCGGGAGTCTTGGGACATAAGTAATTGAATCAGAATCAGGGCAGGAAGCCGTGTGGCTTCCGCAGCAAGGCCTTTGACCTCGGAAAGGTTTACACCGTATAATCGCGCGTTTAGCCGCATCCGCACCCGGGCGCAGTGCCGCCAATGTGCGCGGCCCGCAATCCGTCAGGTGAGGCATGTGGCGAACCCGTCATTGAATTGCGACAGGAGCCACGCACATGACCCAGCCGATCGACCTGCGCGCGCTTGACCTCTTCGCCATGTGCCGAAAGGGTGAAAGCCTGGCCGGCGACGTGGCGGTGCGGGATTTGCCGCGCATCTTAGCCGAGACCGCCGCGCAAGCGCCAGCCTCGGCACCCGATGAGACGTTCGCCTATACGGCCACCGGCTTCATGCGTGAAGAGGCGGCCGAGCCCGGCGCCCCGGTGGCGCAGCGGCTGTTCCTCGACGTGACGGTGCAGGGCCGGATCTGGCTGGATTGCCAGCGCTGCCTGGCGCCCTATGCCGAGCCGATCGACACGGCAACGCGCTTCGAGGTGGTGGAAAGCGAAGAAGCGGCCGACGCGGCGCCGATCGACGACGACGAAGTCGACGTGATCGCCGGCTCGAAGCGCTTCTCGCTGCTGGAACTGATTGAAGATGAAGTGCTGCTGGCATTGCCGGTGGCACCCAAGCATGACGTCTGCCCGACCGTGCACGAAAGCCTCGTGACCGGATCGGACGGCGAGGCCCAGCCTGAAGCTGAGCCTGAGCAAGAAAAGCGGCCTTCGCCCTTTGCGGCGCTGGCCGGCCTGAAGACCCGGCACTGAAGCCGCCAGCGCGCGGCCTGCAGGGTTTTGCAGGTGAATCTGAAGCATCCGGCCGGGCCCCGGCTACGCCTTGGGCGGGATGCGTGTGTTAATATTGAAAAATTCTCGAAGGAGTCATCATGGCTGTTCAACAGAACAAGAAGTCGCCGTCCAAGCGCGGCATGCACCGTTCGCACGACCACCTGTCGGCCGCGCCGCTGGCCGTCGAGCCGACCACCGGCGAAACCCACCTGCGCCACCACGTCAGCCCGAACGGCTACTACCGTGGCCGCAAGGTCATCAAGACCAAGAACGACTGATAGCTTCGTTCGGCGTGACGTTGCGTCTCGCTCGCGCTTTTTTGTTGGGCGCTCGGATTTCCCGCCGGGCGTGGCGTGCGCCGCCGCGCTATCCGTACCAGGAACAATGACGATCAAAATCGCTATCGACTGCATGGGCGGCGATCACGGAGTTTCCGTGACGGTGCCCGCGGCGATCAGTTTTCTTTCCCGCCACGACGATGCCGAGATGGTGCTGGTCGGCTTGCCCGACGCCATCCGGGCGCAGCTGAAGAAGCTGCACGCGCTCGATCATCCGCGCGTCAGCATCGTCGAGGCCACCGAGGTCATCACCATGGATGACCCGGTCGAGGTGGCACTGCGCAAGAAGCGCGACTCCTCGATGCGCGTCGCCGTCACGCAGGTCAAGGAAGGCCTGGCCGGCGCCTGCATTTCCGCCGGCAACACCGGCGCGCTGATGGCGGTATCGCGCTACGTGCTGAAGACGCTCGAAGGCATCGAGCGCCCGGCCATCGCCACCACCATCCCCAACCAGCAGGGCTGGGGCACCACGGTGCTGGACCTGGGTGCCAATGCCGACTGCGAACCCGAGCACCTGCTGCAGTTCGCGCGCATGGCCGAGGCCATGGTGGCCGTCGTCGACCACAAGGAACACCCCACGGTGGGCCTGCTGAACATCGGCGAGGAAGTCATCAAGGGCAACGAGGTGGTCAAGCGCGCCGGCGAACTGCTGCGCGCCTCGGAGCTGAACTTCTACGGCAACGTGGAAGGCAACGACATCTTCAAGGGCACCACCGACATCGTGGTCTGCGACGGCTTCGTCGGCAACGTGGCGCTCAAGAGCACCGAGGGCCTGGCCAAGATGATCGGCAGCATGATCAAGGAAGAATTCACCCGCTCGTGGTTTACCAAGCTGCTGGCCGCCGTCGCCATGCCGGTGCTGTCGCGCCTGGCCAAGCGGCTCGACCCGGCGCGCTACAACGGCGCGTCGCTGCTGGGCCTGCGCGGGCTGGTGATCAAGAGCCACGGTTCGGCCGATGCCCATTCTTTTGAGTGGGCGATCAAACGCGGGTATGATGCCGCCAAGAATGGCGTGATCGCCCGCATCACCCGGGCTTTTGCCGATAAATCCAGCGCCGCAGGCGGTGCCCAGCCCGCCCCGGAGACAGAGGCGCCTGGCGCGCATCCCAGCCCCCACGTCGCCTGAGCGCCACGCGCGCCGGTCGAGGGTGCCCGCGGGCCATACGATCCGACAATACATGACCAAGTACGCAAAAATCATCGGTACCGGGAGCTACCTGCCTCCGCGGCGCGTGACCAACCATGACCTGGCCGCGCAGCTTGCCGAAAAGGGCATCGAGACCAGCGACGAGTGGATCGTCTCGCGCAGCGGCATCTCGGCGCGCCACTGGGCCGAACCCGATGTGACCAGCAGCGCGCTGGCGGTCAAGGCCGCCGAGCAGGCGATCGAGGCCGCCGGCATCGACCGCCAGGACATCGACCTGATCATCGTCGCCACGTCCACGCCGGACTTCGTGTTCCCCAGCACCGCCTGCATCGTGCAGGAAAAGCTGGGCATCACCAACCACTGCCCGGCCTTCGACCTGCAGGCGGTGTGTTCGGGCTTCGTGTATGCACTGGCCACGGCAGACAAGTTCATCCGCAGCGGCTCGCACCGCAATGTGCTGGTGATCGGTACCGAAGTGTTCTCGCGCATCCTGGACTTCAACGACCGCACCACCTGCGTGCTGTTCGGTGACGGCGCTGGCGCGGTGGTGCTGTCGGCATCCGACGAGCCGGGCATCCTGTCCAGCGCCATGCACTCGGACGGCAGCCATGTCGACATCCTGTGCGTGCCAGGCAACGTCGCGGGCGGCAACATCACCGGCAACCCGTTCCTGCACATGGACGGCCAGGCGGTGTTCAAGCTCGCCGTGAACGTGCTCGACAAGGTCGCGCGCGAAACCATGCAAGCCGCCAGCGTGACGCCCGACCAGGTCGACTGGCTGATCCCGCACCAGGCCAATATCCGCATCATGCAGGGCACGGCGAAGAAGCTGGGCCTGCCGGCCGAGCGCATGGTCGCCACCGTGCACGAGCACGGCAATACTTCAGCCGCCTCGATCCCGCTGGCGCTCGACGTCGCCGTGCGCGACGGGCGCATCCGCCCGGGCCAGACCGTGCTGATGGAAGGCGTGGGCGGCGGCTTCACCTGGGGCGCGGTGCTGCTGCGCATGTGATACGCGGCCGGCGCCGTGGCGTGCCGCGCAGGCAAGACTTGCCGCGGCGCCGGCCCCCGATTTCTTGTTAGGGTTTCCATCCGATGAAATTCGCTTTCGTATTTCCCGGCCAGGGTTCGCAGTCGGTCGGCATGCTCAATGCCTTCGCCGACAACGCCGTGGTGCGCGCCACCGTGGAAGAAGCCTCGGCCGCGCTCGGCCAGGACCTCGGCCGCCTGATCGCCGAAGGCCCTGCCGAAGAACTGAACCTGACCACCAATACGCAGCCGGTGATGCTGACCGCCGCCGTGGCGATCTACCGTGCCTGGCTCGATGCCGGTGGCCCGGCGCCGGCGCTGGTGGCCGGCCACAGCCTGGGCGAGTACTCCGCGCTGGTGGCCGCGGGCGTGATCCCGTTTGCCGACGCCGTGCCGCTGGTGCGCTTCCGCGCGCAGGCCATGCAGGAAGCCGTGCCGGTGGGCGAGGGCGGCATGGCGGCGATTCTCGGCCTGTCCGATGACGATGTCCGCGCCGCGTGCGCGGAAGCATCGGCCGCGGGCGTGGTCGAGGCCGTCAACTTCAATGCGCCGGCGCAGGTGGTGATCGCCGGGCACAAGGGTGCGGTCGAGAAGGCCTGCGAAATCGCCAAGGCCAAGGGCGCCAAGCGCGCGCTGCCGCTGCCGGTGTCGGCGCCGTTCCACTCGTCGCTGCTCAAGCCGGCTTCCGATCGCCTGCGCGAGCGCATGGCCGGCCTGGCGTTCTCGGCGCCGTCGCTGCCGCTGGTGAACAACGTCGACGTCGCCATCGTCAGCGATCCGGAAGCGATCAAGGACGCGCTGGTGCGCCAGGCCGCCGCGCCGGTGCGCTGGGTCGAGTGCGTGCAGAAGATGGCCGCCGAAGGCATCACGCACGTGATCGAATGCGGTCCGGGCAAGGTGCTGGCCGGCATGACCAAGCGCATCGACGGCAACCTGAGCGGTGGCGCGATCTTCGATCCGGCCTCGCTGCAGGACACGCTGGCGCTGCTGAAGTAAGCAACAGGACAACCGCATGACCAAACTTCTCGACAACCAGGTTGCGCTGGTCACCGGCGCCTCGCGCGGCATCGGCCGCGCCATCGCGCTGGAACTGGCCCGTCAGGGCGCCACCGTGATCGGCACCGCCACCAGCGAAGCCGGCGCGGCCGGCATCACCGATTACCTCGGTGCCGAAGGCCTGAAGGGCAAGGGCGCCGTGCTCAACGTCAACGACGCCGCTGCCTGCGACGCGCTCATCGACGACATCGTCAAGACCCACGGCGGCATCGGCGTGCTGGTCAACAATGCCGGCATCACGCAGGACCAGCTGGCGATGCGGATGAAGGACGAAGACTGGCTGGCCGTGATCCAGACCAACCTGACTTCGGTGTTCCGCCTGTCGCGCGCGGTGCTGCGCCCGATGATGAAGGCGCGCCAGGGCCGCATCATCAATATCACCTCGGTGGTGGGCTCGGTCGGCAACCCCGGCCAGATGAACTACTCCGCGGCCAAGGCCGGCGTGGCCGGCATGACCCGCTCGCTGGCCGCCGAGATCGGCAGCCGCAACGTCACCGTCAACTGCGTCGCGCCGGGCTTTATCGATACCGACATGACCAAGGCGCTGTCCGAAGAGCAGCATGCTTCGCTCAAGACGCAGATTCCGCTGGGCCGCCTGGGGCAGCCCGAGGATATCGCCAATGCGGTGGCGTTCCTGGCCGGCCCGCAAGCCGCCTACATCACCGGCACCACGCTGCATGTGAACGGCGGGATGTACATGAATTAATGGTTTTTCGGCAGCGTTTTTCGGCAAAGAAGCCGGAAGAAGCTGCCGGAAGTCGTAGTTTTCCGAACCAATCGGGCGCGATTCTTGCAAAGCTTGGCAGGCAGCATTTCTGTTGTCCCAAACCTGCTAAAATGCGCCCACTTTTTGTCGAACTTCCCTGGAGGGTTACATGGACAATATCGAACAACGCGTCAAGAAAATCGTGGCAGAACAGCTTGGCGTGGCCGAGGCAGACATCAAGAACGAATCGTCGTTCGTGAACGATCTCGGTGCGGACTCGCTGGACACGGTTGAACTCGTGATGGCGTTGGAAGATGAATTCGGCATGGAAATTCCTGATGAGGAAGCCGAAAAGATCACGACCGTGCAACAGGCTATCGACTACGCCACCGCGCACGTCAAGGCCTAAGCCCGTCGTCTCTGCATTCCGAGCCACAGAAGGCAGGTGGGCGGGCCGTTGCGGCCGCGCCTTGCTGTTTTCTGTGGCTTTCGTCTGTTCGAAGAAGCAGAATGGAATGGACTTCGTCGCGCGGCCTGCTGGGCCGGCGGCGGACAACTCCGCGTTCCGTTCCCGTTTCACGCACCCGTAGGAAAACATAGTGAGCCGTCGTCGCGTCGTCGTCACTGGGCTTGGCCTTGTGTCTCCGGTCGGAAACACGGTTGCCGAAGGCTGGGCCAACCTGGTAGCCGGCAAGTCCGGCATCGCCACCATCACCAAATTCGATCACTCCGCGCTGTCCGTGCACTTCGCCGGCGAGGTGAAGGGTTTCAACGCCGAGGACTACATCCCGGCCAAGGAAGCCCGCAACATGGATACGTTCATCCATTTCGGCATCGCGGCCGGGACGCAGGCGCTGAAGGATAGCGGCCTCGAAGTGACCGAAGCCAATGCCGAGCGCATCGGCGTGCTGGTCGGCTCGGGCATCGGCGGCCTGCCGATGATCGAAGATACCCATGCCGTGCTGAGCGAGCGTGGTCCGCGCCGGATCTCGCCGTTCTTCGTGCCCGGCTCGATCATCAACATGATCGCCGGCCACCTGTCGATCATCCACGGCATCAAGGGCCCGAACCTTGCGGCCGTGACGGCGTGCACCACCGGGCTGCACAGCATTGGCCTGGCCGCCCGCCTGATCCAGGCCGGCGATGCCGACGCCATGCTGGCCGGCGGCGCTGAATCGACCGTGTCGCCGCTGGGCATCGGCGGTTTCGCCGCCGCGCGCGCGCTGTCGACCCGCAACGACGATCCGGCGGCGGCCTCGCGTCCGTGGGACCGCGACCGCGACGGCTTCGTGCTGGGCGAGGGCGCGGGCGTGATGATGCTGGAAGAGTACGAGTCGGCCAAGGCGCGCGGCGCGCGCATCTATGCCGAGCTGATCGGCTTCGGCATGAGCGGCGACGCGTACCACATGACCGCGCCGAACATGGACGGCCCGCGCCGCTGCATGGTCAATGCGCTCAAGGATGCCGGCATCAACACCGACCAGGTGCACTACCTGAACGCGCATGGCACCTCCACGCCGCTGGGCGACAAGAACGAGTCCGATGCAATCAAGGCTGCGTTCGGCGACCAGGCCTACAAGATGGTGGTGAACTCGACCAAGTCGATGACCGGCCACCTGCTGGGCGGCGCCGGCGGCCTGGAATCGGTCTTCACCGTGCTGGCGCTGCATAACCAGGTTTCGCCGCCGACGATCAACATCGACAACCAGGATCCGGAATGCGACCTGGACTACGTGGCCAATACGGCGCGCGAGATGAAGATCGACGTGGCGGTGAAGAACAACTTCGGTTTCGGCGGCACCAACGGCACGCTTGTTTTCCGCCGCGCCTGATCCGTGGTTGAGGCGGGCCCTTAAGGGGCCCCTTAGGGGGTTCTTTAAGGTGCTGCGCCATGGCAGGGTCCACCCGTTGCGGTGGGCCCTGTTCGTGTTTTGTGCCGGCGAATTGCTGGCGCTCGCGCTGCTGGCGCGGACGCTGGCCAACGCCGTCGCTGGCAGCCAGGCTGGATTCCTGTGGTGGCACCTTGCCGCGGGCATTAGCCTGGCGCTGGCCGCCGCGGCGACACTGCGGGCCTGGCCGGCATGGTGGCGCGGCTTGCGCTGGGTCTGTACCGCGGTGCAGGACGCCAACGCCGAAGGACCCCTGCGACTCTGGCTGGAAGCGCCGGACGGCGCGCGGCGCGAGGCCGTGGTGCGGCAGTGCTGGCAGCTGGGCAGCGCGGCGGTAGTGAGTCTTGCCCCCGGCGATGCCGCGATGCCCGGCGTCATTCTTCTCCCCTGGCAGGCGGCCGGCCCGGAACTGGCGCGGTGGCTGCAACGGTCCGCGCGAGTTGCACTGCGGGTGCAACCTGAAGCCCGGGCAGGGAACGATTTTGTTAGCTTGCGGTCACAGGATGCGCGTTGCTTCACCGGGCGGGCTGAGAATCGTAGGTAAAATACAACGTTTGTCGTGACGACCAAACCAAGAGATACACTGCAGGTGAGCCATACGTGAGCGAACGCGAAGCCGATCAGCTCCTAGTTGAACGCGTCCAGCAGGGCGACAAGCGGGCCTTTGAACTTCTGGTGACCAAATACCATCGGAAGATCATTCGCCTGATTTCGCGCCTGGTCAGGGATCCCGCTGAAGTCGAGGATGTGGCGCAGGATGCCTTCATCAAGGCATACCGCGCCTTGCCCCAGTTCCGCGGGGAATCGGCCTTCTACACGTGGCTGTACCGGATCGCCGTCAACACCGCCAAGAACTACCTGGCCACCCAGGGCCGCCGCCCGGAAGCGTCCAGCGATATCGATGCGGAAGAGGCTGAAACTTTTGCGGACGGTGAACAACTAAGGGATATCAATACGCCGGAGTCGATGCTCCACACGCGGCAAGTCGCCGAGACGGTGAACCGCGCGATGGAAGCACTTCCGGAGGAATTGCGGACCGCCATCACGCTGCGCGAGATCGAGGGCCTCAGCTACGAGGAAATCGCCGAAGCGATGGGATGCCCGATCGGCACGGTGCGCTCGCGCATCTTCCGGGCGCGCGAGGCGATTGCCGAAAGATTGCGCCCGCTGCTGGGAACGGCAGAGGGCAAGCGGTGGTAAGTGACGGTAATTGGCGGTTCAGGTTGTAGAGAACAATGTCGTGCGGCCAGCGTTGCAGCCTATTCCTGCATCGATAAGCGACAGCAGTAACGGGATTATCGGTGTTCAATGGAATGTCTTGGGGTGGGAAATGGGTCAGGCTCATAAGCAGTCGGTTCATGTAGTGGAAGCAGCGGAGCAGATCTCCGTATTGATGGATGGCGAACTGGCGCCGCACGAAGTCGATGCCGTGCTGGATCTCGCGAAGAGCGAGGCCGGCCTCTCCGACTGGACCACATACCAGTTGATCGGCGACGCATTGCGTTCCGAAGACCTGACGCAGGCGGGTTCCACCGCCGATTTCCTCTCACGCTTCTCCGCGCGCCTGGAAGCCGAGCCGCACGTGCTGGTGCCGGCGGTGGCGCAGGCCGGCGCCCGTCATCGCCTGCTGGTCAGGCCGTCGTGGGTGCGCCGCGTGATGCCCGGCACCGCGATCGCTGCAGCCGTGGCCGCGGTCAGCTGGGTGGTGGTGCCGCAACTGCGCGGTCCCGCCACGGTGGCAACGCCCGACGCCGTGGTGGCCCGTGCCGAGCAGCCGGCTGCCGGGCAAGCCGCCGGCATCGTGACGGTCGCCGCCGACGCACCGCAGATGATCCGCGACCCGCGCCTTGACGAATACCTGCGTGCGCATCGCACTTCAGTGGCAACGGATGCTTTCGTGCCGACCATGCGCACGGTTGCCAACGGTGCAAACTTCACTCAGGAAAATACGCAGGAATAATGCCGGACATGCACAAAGGAGGTTCGCCCGCCTATGTAGCGGGCGCGCAGAGAATTAGGGCCCTGCGTAGGTCCTTTTTTCTGGCCTTGTGTCTGAGCGCTGCAGCGGCGACCGCGCAGCCATCGGACGCTACGCTGAACCGACGCGACGCCACTGCCTGGCTCAACAAGATCCACAAAGCCGCACAGCGCGAAAACTATGTCGGCACGCTGATCTATCAGCGCGGCAGCGTCATGCACGCCTCGCGTATCCAGCATTACAGCGATCTCGTGAACAACGAGTACGAACGCCTGGAAACGCTCGACGGCAAGCCGCGCGAGGTGCTGCGGCAGAACGACGTGGTGCACAGCCTGATCCCCGAAGCCAAGCTGGTGGTGGTGGAAAAGCAGGAAGCCAAGGACCGCTTCCCCGCGCTGCTCGCCACCAACAAGAATGACGTGCTGGACCTGTACGACATGCGCAAGATGCCCGCCGAGCGCGTGGCCGGCATGGAGTGCGAGGTCTTTGCGCTGGAGCCGCACGATGCCGCGCGCTACGCGGTGCGCCTGTGGGCCGAGAAGAACTCCGGCCTGCTGATGCGCGCGCAGACCATCGGCGACGGCGGCAAGGTGCTGGAGCAGGTGTCGTTCTCGCAAGTGCAGATCGGCGTGCCGTCCGAGAAGCAGCGCATTCTTGGCGCGATCAAGAATTCCAGCAGCTGGAATCACTATGAGGTGACCTACCAGCCCACCAATATCGCCGACGAGGGTTGGTCGATCGCGGTGCCCCTGAAGGGCTTCCAGAAGATCCGCGAGGTCCGCCGCCCGCTCGGCGAGTTGCGCGCCCCGCCTCCGGGCAATGCCCGCGGGCAGGTGTTCGAAGTGCTGCAGGTCGTCTACAGCGACGGGCTGACCGGCCTGTCGGTCTTCATTGAGCCGGTTTCCGAGCAACGTGTGCGCCGCGAAGGCGTGGCCGCGCTCGGCGCGACCCAGGTCGTGGTGCGCCGGGTTGCCGATTTCTGGATCACCGTGGTGGGCGAGGTGCCGGCGAGCACCGTGCGCCAGTTTGCGACAGCAGTAGAGTACCGTCCGCCCAAGACGGTACACTGAGCCTGAGCGGGTGCAGCCGGCGCCCGGATTTCGTCCGGGCCGGCTCCATGAGACCCGCGCAGGGGTCCCCGCCACGGGATCACATCCAGTCGGTTTTTCTTCTTTTCGCTGAATCCCGGGAGTTGTCGATGATGTTCAGATCTCCAGCCCTGGCGCGGGCCGTGGTCATGGCTGCCATGGTGCTGCTCGGCCCGACCGTTGCCGAAGTCAGCCACGCCCAGGCCGCTGCCTCCAATTACAACCTGCCCGACTTCACCGACCTGGTGGAGAAGGCCAGCCCGGCCGTGGTCAATATCCGCACCACCGAGCTGGTGCGCCAGCGCGGCGTGCCGGGCAGCGACGACGAGATGGCCGAATTCTTCCGCCGCTTCTTCGGCGTGCCGATGCCCGGCGCGCCGGCGCCCGGCACCCCGCCGCGCCGCGGGCAGCCGCCGCAGCAGGAAGAGCAGAGCCGCGGCGTGGGTTCGGGCTTCATCATCAGCCAGGACGGCTATGTGATGACCAACGCGCACGTGGTGGCCGACGCCGAAACCATCTACGTGACGCTGCCGGACAAGCGCGAATTCAAGGCCAAGCTGATCGGCTCCGACAAGCGTACCGACGTGGCGCTGCTCAAGGTCGAGGCCAGCGGGCTGCCGCGCCTGCCGCTGGGCGATTCCAACAAGGTCCGCGCCGGCGAGTGGGTGCTGGCGATCGGCTCGCCGTTCGGGCTGGACAACAGCGTGACCGCCGGCATCGTCTCGGCCAAGGGCCGCGACACCGGCGACTACCTGCCGTTCATCCAGACCGACGTGGCGGTCAACCCCGGCAACTCGGGCGGGCCGCTGATCAACCTGCGCGGCGAAGTGATCGGCATCAACTCGCAGATCTACAGCCGCAGCGGCGGCTACATGGGAATTTCCTTCGCGATCCCGATCGACGAGGCCATGCGCGTGTCGGAGCAGCTCAAGTCTTCCGGGCGCGTGACCCGCGGCCGCATTGCCGTGGCCATCGGCGATGTCACCAAGGAAGTTGCCGATTCGCTGGGACTGGGCCGTGCGCGCGGTGCGCTGGTCGGCAGCGTCGAGCCGGGCGGTCCTGCCGAGAAGGCCGGCATCGAGGCGGGCGACATCATCCTGAAGTTCAACGGCCGCGATATCGAGCGCGCCTCGGACCTGCCGCGCATGGTCGGCGAGACCAAGCCCGGCACGCGCGTGCCGCTGCAGCTGTGGCGCAAGGGCGCGACCCGCGAGGTCAGCATCACCGTCACCGAGCTGGAGCCGGAAGGCAAGGCGCGCGCCCGCAGCGGCGCCACGCCCAAGGACGACAGCGCGCCCCAGGCCGGCAAGCCCAACGCGCTGGGCCTGGTGGTCAGCGACCTGCCCGAGGCACGCCTGAAAGAGCTCAAGCTCAAGTCCGGCGTCGAGGTCGAAGTGGCCGACGGCCCGGCGCTGCGTGCCGGCATCCGTCCGGGCGACATCATCCTGCGCCTGGGCGACACCGACGTGACCAACGCGCGCCAGTTCAACGAGCTGGTGCGCGGCCTGGACAAGAGCCGGATCGCCGCGGTGTTCGTGCGGCGCGGCGATGCCACCCAGGTGTTGACCCTGCGACCGGGCGCCGCCTCGGCCCGCTGATCCGACATGGCGACTACGCCCGCGCTGACGCTGTACGGCCGGGCGTACTGCCACCTGTGCGAGGACATGAAAGTCGCGCTGGAGCCGCTCCGGCGCGATTTTTCTTTCACCCTGCATGAAGTCGATGTCGACGCCGATGCCGCGCTGGAGGCGCGCTTCGGCGAACTGGTGCCGGTGCTGATGCCCGGCACGCCGGCGGACCTGGCCAGCGGTGCCGCGCCCCTTTGTCACTATTTCCTCGACGAGGCGGCGACAAGGGTATGGCTTGCCGCACATGGCGCCGCGCGCACCGCCCGCTGAGCACCGCCGGCATCCGCGCCACGCCGCCAGATGGCGCCCGGAAGTCATTGAAAATCCGGTAAAATTGCGGATTGGCGCAAAAATTGCACCTCCCGAACCCGCGGTACGCCCGCGCACGCCTTGCGGCGCGCGGCGCCGGGCCGCTCCACTGCTTGTTGCCGCCCGGGCTCTCAGCCGGCGCTCCCCTGAACACTAGATGGACCATATCCGTAATTTCTCGATCATTGCCCACATCGACCATGGGAAGTCCACCCTGGCCGACCGGATCATTCAGCTTTGTGGAGGGCTGTCGGATCGGGAGATGGAAGCGCAGGTTCTCGATTCGATGGATATCGAAAAAGAGCGCGGCATCACCATCAAGGCGCAGACCGCTGCGCTGAGCTACAAGGCGCGCGACGGCCAGGTCTATAACCTGAACCTGATCGACACCCCCGGGCACGTCGACTTCAGCTATGAAGTCAGCCGCTCGCTGTCCGCCTGCGAGGGCGCGCTGCTGGTGGTCGACGCCTCGCAGGGCGTCGAGGCCCAGACCGTGGCCAACTGCTACACGGCGATCGAACTCGGCGTCGAAGTGGTGCCGGTGCTGAACAAGATCGACCTGCCGCAGGCCGATCCCGACAACGCGATCCAGGAGATCGAGGACGTCATCGGCATCGACGCGCAGGACGCCACGCCGTGCTCGGCCAAGACCGGCCAGGGCGTGCAGGACGTGATCGAGGCCCTGATCGCCAAGGTGCCGCCGCCCAAGGGCGATGCCGACGCGCCGCTGCAGGCGCTGATCATCGACTCGTGGTTCGACAACTACGTTGGCGTGGTGATGCTGGTGCGCGTGGTCAACGGCACGCTGCGCACCAAGGACAAGGTCCTGCTGATGGCCACGGGCTCGCAGCACCTGGTCGAGCAGGTCGGCGTGTTCACGCCCAAGTCGATCCAGCGCGATGCGCTGACCGCGGGGCAGGTGGGCTTCGTCATCGCCGGCATCAAGGAACTGAAGGCCGCCAAGGTGGGCGATACCATCACCACCATGCAGCGCAAGGCCGCGGCGCCGCTGCCCGGCTTCAAGGAAGTCAAGCCGCAGGTGTTCGCCGGCCTGTATCCGGTCGAGGCCAACCAGTACGAGGCGCTGCGTGAATCGCTGGAAAAGCTGCGCCTGAACGATGCCTCGCTGATGTTCGAGCCGGAAGTGTCGCAGGCGCTTGGCTTCGGCTTCCGCTGCGGCTTCCTGGGCCTGCTGCACATGGAGATCGTGCAGGAGCGCCTGGAGCGCGAGTTCGACATGGACCTGATCACCACCGCGCCGACGGTGGTGTACCAGGTCGAGATGCGCGACGGCACCACGGTCACCGTGGAAAATCCGGCGAAGATGCCGGACCCGAGCAAGATCGAGGCGATCCTCGAGCCGATCGTCACCGTCAACCTGTACATGCCGCAGGAATACGTTGGTTCGGTGATCACGCTGTGCACGCAGAAGCGCGGCACGCAGATCAACATGAGCTACCACGGCAAGCAGGTGCAGCTGACCTACGAGATCCCGATGGCGGAAATCGTGATGGATTTCTTCGACCGCCTGAAGTCGGTGTCGCGTGGCTATGCGTCGATGGATTATGAGTTCAAGGAATACCGCCCGTCCGACGTGGTCAAGGTCGATATCCTGATCAACAGCGACAAGGTCGATGCGCTGTCGGTGATCGTGCACCGCTCCAACTCGCAATACCGCGGTCGCGAGGTCGCGGCCAAGATGCGCGAGATCATTCCGCGCCAGATGTATGACGTGGCAATCCAGGCCGCCATCGGCTCGAACATCATCGCCCGCGAAAACGTCAAGGCGCTGCGCAAGAACGTGCTGGCCAAGTGCTACGGCGGCGATATCTCGCGCAAGAAGAAGCTGCTGGAAAAGCAGAAGGCGGGCAAGAAGCGGATGAAGCAGGTCGGTACCGTCGAGATCCCGCAGGAGGCCTTCCTGGCCATCCTGCAAGTCGACGACAAATAATTTGCCGCGGGCAGGGCAGTGGCAGGGCTGCGCCCGGCAGACTTGCCGGCGTGGCGACAGAACAGGCTGTACCAGGATTTCCAAGAACCAGAAGCCGTCATGAATTTTGCACTGATCCTTTTTGTGCTGGTGGTGATTACGGGCGTGGCGTGGGTGGCCGACAAGCTCGTGTTCGAGCGGCAGCGCCGCTCTTCGGCACGGCTCGCGCTGGCCGAGTTCGATTCGCAGCAGGGCCGCCTGCAAGGCAGCTTCGGCGCGGCCGACGCCGAAGCCACGCGCAAGCGCCTGGCCGAGGAAAAGCTGCGCCAGCCGTGGTGGCTGGAGTATTCGGCCAGCTTCTTCCCGGTCATCCTGGCGGTGTTCGTGCTGCGCTCGTTCGTGGTCGAGCCGTTCAAGATCCCGTCCGGCTCGATGATCCCGACGCTGCTGATCGGCGATTTCATCCTCGTCAACAAGTACGAGTACGGCATCCGCCTGCCGGTGGTGAACAAGAAGATCATGGACATGGGCGAACCCCAGCGCGGCGACGTGATGGTGTTCCGCTACCCGAAGGACCCGTCGCTCGACTACATCAAGCGCGTGATCGGCGTGCCGGGCGATGTGGTGCAGTACGCCAACAAGCGCCTGACCATCAACGGCAAGCCGGCCGAATACACTACGCTGCCGGACTTCCTCGACGAAGAGCGCCTGGCCTATTCGCGTCATTTCCGTGAGAAGCTCCCGGGCGGCGTCGATCATGGCATCCTGAACGACGCCGACCGGCCGGCGTTTATCGCCGGCGCGGATCCGGATTTTCCGTACCGGGACAACTGCACCTACAATCAACAGGGTGTGACTTGCAAGGTACCTGCAGGTCACTATTTCGTCATGGGCGACAACCGCGATAACAGCCTGGATTCCCGTTACTGGGGTTTCGTGCCGGACCAGAATATCGTCGGCAAGGCCTTCGTGATCTGGATGAACCTGGGCAATTTCGGACGCGTCGGATCGTTTAAATAAGCCACTGGCGCGGCGCAAGAACACTCAACATAACGAGGGCAGGCGCGATGGGTCGATTTGGGAAGGTGGGGGCAGGGAGCCATCCGGCACGGCGCCGGGGCGGCGCCCGCGGGTTTTCCGTGTGGACGCTGCTGGTGATCGTGGTGTTCGTGGTCGGCGTGGCCTTGCCGGCGCTGCGCGCGATCCCTAGCCTGGTGGAATATTTTTCGGTCAAGCGCGCCGCCGGCTATGCCAAGCAGCGCGCCGCCAACAAACGTGAAGTGGTCGAATTCTTCGAGAAGCAGGCCGCCATCGACCGCATTACCGCGGTCAAGGGCGAAGACCTGCTGATCCGGGAAGACGATAACGGCACCATCCAGTCGGTCGATTTCTCGTACCGCACCGAGGTGCCTGTCTACGGACCCCTGAGCCTGTTGATTACCTATTCAGGAACGCAGCACTGATATGAACCTCGACGCCTTGCAGCAACGACTCGGCTACCGATTCAGCAAGCCCGAATTGCTGCAACAGGCGCTGACGCACCGCAGCCACAGCGCCCAGCACAACGAACGCCTGGAATTCCTCGGCGACTCGGTGCTCAACTGCGCCGTGGCCGACATGCTCTATGGCATGTTCGGCAAGCTCGACGAGGGCGACCTGTCGCGGGTGCGGGCCAACCTGGTCAAGCAGCAGGCGCTGTACGAGATCGCCCAGATGCTGCAGTTGTCCGACACCCTGCGCCTGGGCGAGGGCGAACTGAAGAGCGGCGGCTTCCGCCGTCCGTCGATCCTGGCCGATGCGCTCGAAGCCATCGTCGGCGCGGTGTTTCTCGACGCCGGCTTCGATGCCGCGCGCGCGCTGATCCGCAAGCTCTATATCCCGATCCTGGAGCAGGTCGATCCGCGCACGCTGGGCAAGGACGCCAAGACCCTGCTGCAGGAATACCTGCAGGGCCACAAGATTGCTCTTCCCCAATATAACGTAATCGCCACACATGGCGCCGCGCACAGCCAGCAGTTTGAAGTCGAGTGCACCGTGCCTAAACTGGAAGTCCGGGTGTTCGGCACCGGCGCGTCACGGCGCGCCGCCGAGCAGGCCGCCGCCAAGCTGGCGCTCGATGAAGTCCAGAAGCTGGTGCCGCAGCTGCTCAAGCGCAGCCGCGCCGAGCGTACCGGCAAGACCCGCAAGCAACCCCAGCCGCAGGACCCGCAGCTGTCTCTCAGGTTGAAGGAATGACCGAATCTACCCATCCGCAGCAAGACGCGGCGGATACCCCGGCCGCGGCGTTCCGCTGCGGCATCGTGGCCATCGTCGGCCGCCCCAACGTGGGCAAGTCCACGCTGATGAACGCGCTGGTCGGCCAGAAGATCAGCATCACCTCGCGCAAGGCGCAGACCACGCGGCACCGCATCGTCGGCATCCAGACCACCGATGACGCGCAGTATGTGTTCGTCGACACGCCCGGCTTCCAGACCCGCCACGCCAGCGCGCTGAACCGTTCGCTGAACCGCGCGGTCACGTCCACGCTGTCGTCGGTGGACCTGGTGCTGTTCGTGGTCGAGGCGGGCTACTACGGTGCCGACGACGAGAAGGTGCTGTCGCTGCTGCCGAAGAACACGCCGGTGCTGCTGGTGACCAACAAGCTCGACCGCATCGGCGAGAACCGCTCGGAAGTGATGATGCCCTTCCTGGAAAAGATGGGGCAGCTGTTCCCGTTCCGCGAAGTGGTGCCGATGTCGGCCAAGACCCGCGACCATATCGCGCGGCTGTTCGAGATCATCCGGCCCTACCTGCCGGAAGGCGAGCCGATGTACGACGCCGACGCCATGACCGACCGCAGCGAGCGCTTCCTGGCTTCGGAAATCATCCGCGAGAAGGTGTTCCGCTGGACCGGCGACGAACTGCCGTACACCAGCACCGTGATCATCGACAAGTTCGAGACCGAAGGCCGCCTGCGCCGCGTCTTTGCCACCATCCTGGTCGAGCGCGATGCGCACAAGGCCATGATCATCGGCAACAAGGGCAGCAAGCTCAAGCAGATCTCCACCGAGGCGCGCCTGGACATGGAAAAGCTGTTCGACGGCAAGGTCTACCTGGAAATGTGGATCAAGGTGAAGAGCGGCTGGGCCGACAATGAAGCCGGCCTGCGCGCGTACGGCTACGAGTGAGCCCGGCAGCGATCCCCACGCCAACCCTGACAGCGAGCCCCCAGCGAGCGCCCCGTGAGCAAGACCGCTGACATCGCGCGCGCGCCGGCGCCCAAGGCCCGGCGCGCCGACCCCGTGGTCGACGAGGCCGCCGAGCTGCTCGGCAGCGGCGCGCTGCCCGGCATGGCCGACGCCGCCGCGCGTGCGATGATGGATCGCGCCATGCGCATCGTGCCGGCGCGGCCCGAATCGCGCGTGGCGGAGCAGCCCGGCTTCGTGCTGCACGCCTGGCCCTATCGCGAGACCAGCCTGATCCTGGACCTGTTCACGCGCGACTACGGCCGCATCTCGATGGTGGCCAAGGGCGCGAAGCGCCCGCACTCGGCGCTGCGCGCGGTGCTGCAGCACTTCCACCCGGTCTCGGTGTCGTGGAGCGGGCGCGGCGAGGTCAAGACCCTGACCAAAGCCGAGTGGGTCGGCGGCATGCCGCCGCTGGCCGGCGATGCGCTGCTGTCGGCGTTCTACCTGAACGAACTGCTGATGCGCTTCTGCCCGCGCGAAGATGCGCATCCGGTGCTGTTCCGCCATTACCTGTCGACGCTTACACGGCTGGCGCATGGCGAGCAGGCCGGCCTGGTGCTGCGCGGCTTCGAGCGCGTGCTGCTGCAGGAGACCGGCTTTGCGGTGGCGTTCGACCAGTGCCTGAGCACCGGCGAGCGGGTCCAGCCGGGCCTGGATTATGTCTACCAGCCAGAGCGCGGCGTGCGCCGCGCCCAGCCGAGCGACCCGTCGACGTGGCCGGTGGTGTCGGGGCAAACGCTGCTGGACATGGCGCAGGACGACTACAGCCGCGCGCAGACCGCCGCGCAAAGCCGCGCGCTGATGCGTTTCCTGCTGCATTATTATCTGCAGGGTGCGCCGCTGAAGACGCGCCAGATACTGATCGACCTGCAGTATCTCTGAACGACAAGAACCTCTGACTTACTCCTGCACCTGCTCGCATGATCTTCCACGCAAATCCGGGCGTCATCGACCTTGGCGTCAACATCGACCATGTGGCCACGCTGCGCAACGCGCGCGGCACCGTCTACCCCGATCCCATTCGCGCCGCGCTGCTGGCGGAGCAGGCCGGCGCCGACCTGATCACGCTGCACCTGCGCGAAGACCGTCGCCATATCCGCGACGCCGACGTGCGCGCGCTGCGCCCGCAGCTGGCCACGCGCATGAACCTGGAGTGCGCGATCACGCAGGAGATGCTCGACATCGCCTGCGAAATCCGCCCGCAGGACGTGTGCCTGGTGCCCGAGCGCCGCGAAGAGGTGACCACCGAAGGCGGGCTGGACGTCGCCGGCCGCTTCGAGCAGGTGAAGGCGGCGTGCGCGCAGCTGGCCGGCGCCGGCATCCGCGTATCGCTGTTCATCGACCCGGACGCCGACCAGATCGCCGCGGCTGCGGCCTGCGGCGCGCCCGTGATCGAGCTGCATACCGGGCGCTATGCCGACGCGCATACGCCGGGCGAGCAGGCAATCGAGTTCCGCCGCATCGCCGACGGCGCCGATGCCGGCCAGAAGCACGGCCTGGTGGTCAATGCCGGCCACGGGCTGCACTACACCAACGTGCAGCCGATCGCGGCACTGCCGGGCATCAAGGAACTGAACATCGGCCACGCCATCGTCGCGCATGCGGTCTTCGCCGGCTGGGAGAACGCGGTGCGCGAAATGAAGGCCATCATGGTCGCCGCGCGCCTGGGCACGCAATATCCTGCCGGGGGTGCCCCGGCGTGATTTACGGCCTCGGCACCGACATCATCCAGATCGCCCGCGTGCAGGGCGTGATGACGCGCACCAACGGCCGTTTCGCCGAGAAGGTGCTGGGCCCCGATGAACTGGCCAAGTACCATGCCCGCAAGGCCCGCTCGGAAAAGCGCGGCCTGGCCTTCCTGGCGACGCGCTTCGCGGCCAAGGAGGCGTTCTCCAAGGCGATCGGCCTGGGCATGCGCTGGCCGATGACGTGGCGCGCGATGGAATTGATGAACCTGCCCTCCGGCGAGCCCACCGCGGTGTGCCATGGCGAGCTGGCTGCGTGGCTTGCGCAACGCGGGCTGGTCGTGCGGGTCAGTGTCAGTGACGAACACGATTACGCGGTCGCCTTCGCCATTGCCGAGCGCAGCGGCGCGGCGGCGTCTCAAACTACTGCCTTGTGAACCCAACCCCATCCATGTCCAAGAAGAATTCCGGCAAGCGGCCGGGCCCGGTGGTCCTCGATGTCGTCGGCAAGCAGCTCGACGCGGAAGACGCGCGCCGCATCGCGCATCCGCTCACCGGCGGCGTGATCCTGTTCGCGCGCAACTTCGAGTCGCGCGCGCAGCTGCAGGCGCTGACGCGCGCGATCCGCGCAGTGCGCGACGACGTGCTGATCTGCATCGACCATGAAGGCGGGCGGGTGCAGCGCTGCAAGACCGACGGCTTTACCCACCTGCCGGCAATGCAGCGCCTGGGCGAGCTGTGGGAGCGCGACGTGCTGGCCGCGACCAAGGCCGCGGTCGCCTGTGGTTATGTGCTGGCGGCCGAGCTGCGCGCCTGCGATATCGACCTGAGCTTCACCCCGGTGCTGGATCTCGACTACGGCCGCAGCGCCGTGATCGGCGACCGCGCCTTCCACGCCGACCCGCGCGTGGTGTCGATGCTGGCCGGCCACCTGAACCACGGCCTGCTGCTGGCCGGCATGAGCAACTGCGGCAAGCACTTTCCCGGTCACGGCTACGTCGAGGCGGATTCGCACGTGGCGATCCCGGTCGACGAGCGCGCGCTGGACGAGATCCTGGGGCAGGACGCGCGCCCGTATGAATGGCTGGGCCTGTCGCTGTCGTCGGTGATGCCGGCGCACGTGATCTACCCCAAGGTCGATCCCAGCCCGGCCGGCTTCTCGCGCTACTGGCTGCAGGACGTGCTGCGCGCGCAGCTGGGCTTCGAGGGCGTGATCTTCAGCGACGACCTCAGCATGGAAGGCGCCAGCGTCGCCGGCAATGTCACCGAGGCCGCGCGTGCCGCGCTGACCGCGGGCTGCGACATGGTGCTGATCTGCAACCACCCGGACCGGGCCGACCAGCTGTTGAGCGAGCTGGACGTGGAGATCGACAAGGCCTCGCAGCGCCGTATCCGCAAGCTGTTTGCGCGGCGCAAGCCGCTGGACTGGAACAAGCTGCACCAGGAGGGCGAGTACCGCGCCGCGCTGCGCACGCTGAAGGAACACGAGCTGATCGCCTGAGCGGGGTCTCGTGCGGAAACAAAAATGGCAGCCTAGGCTGCCATTTTCGTTGACCGGCCCCGCGCAGAGGCGGGGCGAAACCAGCGCCTTAGTTGGCGCGGCTGCGGTATTCGCCGGTGCGGGTGTCGATTTCGATCTTGTCGCCGATGTTGCAGAACAGCGGCACTTGCAGCTCGAAGCCGGTGTTGATCTTGGCGCCCTTGAGCACCTTGCCCGACGAGGTGTCGCCCTTGACGGCCGGCTCGGTGTAGACGATCTCGCGCACCAGCGTGGTCGGCATTTCGACCGAGATGGCCTTGTCGTTGTAGAACACGACTTCGACGTTCATGCCGTCCTCGAGGTAGTTCAGCGAGTCACCCATGCTGTCCTTCTCGACTTCGTACTGGTTGTAGTCGGCGTCCATGAACACGTACATCGGGTCAGCGAAGTACGAGTAGGTGCATTCGCGGCGCTCGAGCACCACCACTTCGAACTTGTCGTCGGCCTTGAACACCGACTCGCCCGGTGCGTCCGTCAGCAGGTTCTTGTACTTCATCTTGACCACAGCGGCGTTGCGGCCCGACTTGTTGTACTCGGCCTTCTGCACGACCATCGGATCGCCGCCGATCATGAACACGTTACCGACGCGGAGTTCCTGTGCGATTTTCATCTGAACTGATTTCCTGAAAAATAAAGTCTAGGAATTTGGAATGGCGAAGGCGCGCTGCCGGCGTGCCCGCGGTAAGCCCGCGAGAGCCAGGATCCACGCGCTCGCGACCCCGTGCCCAGCTTGCTTTGGGTCTGTGCCTGGCGTGCTCATTCACGCCGGGCCAGACCGTGGTTCTCCGGCCCGGTCGCCATTTGGATCAACCGGTTATTTTACCTGATTTTCGCAAAACGCCACCAGGTTGGCGGCAAGGTCGCCGGGATGCTGCAAACGCCGCTCCCAGCGCGGCGCGATCGCCGCAAGTGCCGGCAGCTGCGCCCGTAGGCGCGGCCAGTCGGGCGCATTGCCGTAGCCGTTCCAGGCGTGCCAGAAATCCGCCAGCGCGGCCGCCGCTTCCGGCGCCACGCCGCTGTTCGCGAACAGGGCCAGCCAGGCGTCGAGCTTGACCCGGTGGGCCTCGTCGTCCTGCGGATAGATGTGCCAGACCAGCGGCCGCGCCGCCCACTGCGCGCGCACGAACGAGTCCTCGCCGCGCACGAAATTCAGGTCGCAGGCCCACAGCAGTTCGTCATAGTGCTCCTGGCGCACGAACGGGATGGCCTGCACGCACAAGCTGCCGCGCGCCACCGGGCGGCCAGGCGCCAGCGGGGCGCCGAGCCACTCCGCCACCTGGCTCGCCGCCAGGCCCGCGGGCACCAGGCAATGGACGGCCTCGGCGCCGTCGCGCCATTGCTCCAGCAGCCCCGGCAGGGCGGGGTTGCGGTAGGCGAACAGGCTCACGCGCAGCGCGTCGGTCAGCGGCGTCACGCCCAGACGGTGCCACAGTGACGCCTGCGCCGCCGCACCGTCCAGGAACGACTGGCGTTGCGCGCCCAGCATCGATTCACGCAGCAGGCCGCCGGTGCCGGGCTCGAAGCCGGGAAAGAAGAAGTGCTTGACCAGCGGCAGCCGCGGATGGGGCGACGGCATCGCGTGGTGTTCGCGCACCCAGGGCTCGGCGCTCAGGTACTCCAGGTTGATCCAGGCGGGTTTGGGCGCGCGCGCAGCCATGCGCTCGAGGAACGCCTGCGGCAGGTGGCAGGCGAAGGCCTCGATGACGGCATCGTGCGGGACGGCGCCGGCGGTGCCGTCGGCTTCGCCGGGCGCGGCGGCGGGATGCCAGGGCCGGATTTCCACGCCGGCAAGGTGCTGGGCCGCGGCGGCGGTGTCCAGCTCCGGCGCCAGCCGGGCAAAGCTGGCCAGGTCATCGACCCACAGCCGCACCGCGTGGCCATGTTCCTGCGCCAGCTGGCGCGCCAGCCGCCAGCACACGCCGATGTCGCCGAAGTTGTCGATCACGGTGCAGAAGATGTCCCAGGAACGGATAGGCATGAGAGGTGGTGGTGGGCGGGGTGCCCGGTTGAATTGCTCTAAACTTGCGATTTTAGAGGCCGCGCGGCGTTGACGCGCGCCGGCCCGCAGCGGTCACCGTCCCCACATGTCAGACCAGCAACCCGATTCCCCGAATCCCGCCGACCAGGTACCGGCCGATGCCCCCGCAGCCGACGCACCCGCCGAGCCCTTCGACGCCCGCCCGGTCATCTCGCGCCTGCCCGGCCTGCCGGGCGTCTACCGCTATTTCGACGCGAACGGCAACGTGCTGTACGTGGGCAAGGCGCGCGACCTGAAGAAGCGTGTGGCGAGCTACTTCAACAAGACCCAGCTGTCGCCGCGCATCGCGATGATGGTGTCGCGCATCGCGCGCATCGACACCACGGTGGTGCGAACCGAGGCCGAGGCGCTGCTGCTCGAGAACAACCTGATCAAGGCGCTCGCGCCGCGCTACAACATCCTGTTCCGCGACGACAAGTCGTACCCGTTCCTGAAGCTGACCGGGCACCGCTTCCCGCGCATGGCGTACTACCGCGGCGCCACCGACCGCAAGCACCAGTACTTCGGCCCGTTCCCTAGCGCCTATGCGGTGCGCGAGAGCATGCAGATCCTGCAGAAGGTGTTCCAGCTGCGCACCTGCGAGGACACCGTCTTCAACAACCGCACGCGGCCGTGCCTGCTGCACCAGATCCACCGATGCACCGGGCCTTGCGTCAACGCCATCAGCGAGGAAGACTACGCGCGCGATGTCGCCAACGCGGCGCGCTTCCTGCAAGGCCGCCAGAGCGAGGTGCTGGAAGGCCTGCAGGGCAAGATGGAGCAGCACGCCGAACGGCTGGAATTCGAGCAGGCGGCGGCGGTGCGCGACCAGATCGCGGCGCTGTCGACCGTGCTCAAGCGCCAGGCGGTGGAAGAGGTGGGCGGGCAGGCGCGCGACATCGACGTGCTGGCCGTGGCGGTCGAGGGTGGCCGCGCCTGCGTCAACCTCGCCATGGTGCGCGGCGGCCGCCATCTCGGCGACAAGGCCTATTTCCCGGCCCATGCCGACGAGGCCGCGATGATCGTCGAGGATGCCGACGAGCGTGTCGAGGAAAGCGCTGACGGTGCTGCCAGCGCGGAGGCCGCGTTGCCGCTGACGGTGGACCGCATCGCCACGCGCGTGCTGTCGGCGTTCATGGTGCAGCATTACCTGGAGCAGCCGGCGCCGCCGATCGTCGTGGTCAGCCATGTGCCCGACGATGCCGCGGTGCTCGAGGCGCTGGCGCTGCACGCCGGGCGCAAGGTCACGCTGGTGCGCCAGCCGCAGGGCCAGCGCAAGATCTGGCTGGAAATGGCGCAGCAGGGCGCGGCGCTGGCGCTGTCGCGCCGCCTGGCCGAGCAGGGCAGCCAGGAAGCGCGCACGCGCGCGCTGGCGGAAACCATCGGGCTGGACCTGGAAGACCTGGCGCTGCTGCGCGTCGAGTGCTTCGACATCAGCCATACCGCCGGCGAGGCCACGCAGGCGTCGTGCGTGGTGTACCACCATCACGACATGCAGAACAGCGAATACCGCCGCTACAACATCCAGGACATCATCCCCGGCGACGACTACGCGGCGATGCGGCAGGTGCTGACGCGGCGCTACCAGAAGCTGGTCGAGCAGATCCAGGAAGACGGCGGCAGCGAAGCCGCGGCGCTGGTGCCGCAGATCGTGCTGATCGACGGCGGCAAGGGCCAGGTCGAGGTGGCGCGGCAGGTGTTCGAGGAACTGGGCCTGGATATCGGCCTGCTGGTCGGCGTGGCCAAGGGGGAGGGGCGCAAGGTGGGGCTGGAGACGCTGGTGTTCGCCGATGGCCGCCCTGCGCTGGAACTGGGCCAGGGCAGCGCGGCGCTGATGCTGGTGGCGCAGATCCGCGACGAGGCGCATCGCTTTGCCATCACCGGCATGCGCGCGCGCCGCGCCAAGACGCGCACCACTTCGCGGCTGGAAGAGATCGAGGGTATCGGCGCGCGCCGGCGCCAGAAGCTGCTGACGCGCTTCGGCGGGCTGCGCGGCGTGATGGCCGCCAGCATCGACGAACTGGCCAGCGTCGAGGGCATTTCCCGCGGGCTGGCCGAGGAAATCTACCGGCAGCTGCACTGACCGCGCCCGCCGCGCCAGGCGGCGGGCCGGCACGCGAATCGCCAATAATGCTCGATTGGCGCCGAAATCGGCGACAATCGCAGGATTGGTTACCGTCCCCCCCGCCGTCCGAGTTCCATGCCCTTCAATATCCCGATCCTGCTGACCTGGCTTCGCGTCGCCATGATTCCACTGGTGGTAGGGGTCTTCTACCTGCCCGACGCCTGGCTGCCGATGCATACCAAGAACCTCACCGCGGCGGCGTTCTTCATCATCGCCGCGGTGACCGACTGGCTGGATGGCTTCCTCGCGCGGCGCTGGAACCAGACCTCGTCGTTCGGCGCGTTCCTGGACCCCGTCGCCGACAAGCTGATGGTGACGGCGGCGCTGCTGTCGCTGCTGGCGCTGGACCGGGTCACCGACCTGATCGCGCTGGTGATCATCGGGCGCGAAATCACCATTTCCGCGCTGCGCGAATGGATGGCGCAGATCGGAGCGTCCAAGAGCGTCGCGGTGAATTTCCTCGGCAAGCTCAAGACCACCGTGCAAATGGTGGCGATTCCGCTGCTGCTGTTCAGCGACCGCCTGCTCGGCTTTGACGCCCACCTGCTCGGCACCTGGATGATCTACGTCGCGGCGGTGCTGACGCTGTGGTCGATGATTTACTACATGAAGCTGGCATGGCCGCAGATCCGCGAGCGCAGCGGCGCGGTGGCGCGCGCCGGCGCGCCGAAGTGAAAAGAAATTCGAAAAAGAGGTTGACGAGGAGGGCAGTTCTTTGCATAATCTCATTCTCGTTGCTGACGACGCAAGCGAAAGCAGCGAGATAAGGTGGGTTTAGCGCAAGATGTTGTGAGATACCAGCGTTTTGCAGCATAAAACACCTGATTGGATTTCGGCAGTGCCCTGCGGGAGTAGCTCAGTTGGTAGAGCGCAACCTTGCCAAGGTTGAGGTCGCGAGTTCGAGACTCGTCTCCCGCTCCAGGTCAAAACAGGTCCGGCAGCGTGATCATCGCGATGCGGGGCTGGCAGTACAAAGTTGTATGCGGGAGTAGCTCAGTTGGTAGAGCGCAACCTTGCCAAGGTTGAGGTCGCGAGTTCGAGACTCGTCTCCCGCTCCAATCCCCAAAGGGAAGCAAGGCTTCCCTTTTTGTTTGGGTTGGATCGCCGCACGGCGGTTGGCCGCATCCCTGCGCTGCGGCAGCTTCAGCTGAATGCGGATACAATCCAGCAGCACGTCACCTGGCGGGGTGGCAGAGTGGTTATGCAGCGGCCTGCAAAGCCGTGTACGCCGGTTCGATTCCGACCTCCGCCTCCAGTTGCAAGCAGAACGGCGCCTCATGGCGCCGTTTTTGTTTTCCCGGTCCCGGCTGCGCCGCCGCGACGTGGCGGGCATGTTACATTACTCCTGTCGTACGCTTTTCGGGGGGCTCCGCGGCCGGGTTCGCGGGGCAGCATGTCAATCGCCATCCCCGATCCGTGACGCGCCGCCGGCGTGTCCGGGGCCGCTGCGGCACTTCCCGTTCTTCCCCGTTCCGATGCTGCTGCCGATGGTTGCGGCGACTGTCCCGCGCTGACCGCTGGTGCGCGCCGGATGCGCTGTGCCACTTGCCAGGGCAAGGGAGCGGGTTAGCCGTTCAGCCCCTGACACGAGGAATCCCGCACGCATGCATCACGCCACCCCGCTTATCAGTACCATCGTCGGCGGTATCGTCCTGGCCTTTATCCTTGGCGCGGTCGCCAGCCGGCTGCGCCTGCCGCCGTTGATCGGCTACCTGTGCGCGGGCATCGTGGTGGGGCCGCATACGCCCGGCTACACCGCCGACCAGGCGCTGGCGCCGGAGCTGGCCGAGCTTGGCGTGATCCTGCTGATGTTCGGCGTGGGCCTGCATTTCTCGATCAAGGACCTGATGGCGGTCAGGCGCATCGCCATTCCTGGCGCGGTGGTGCAGATCGGCATTGCCACGCTGATGGGCATGCTGGTGGCCTGGGGCTTCGGCTGGTCGTGGGGGCAGGGACTGGTGTACGGGCTGGCGCTGTCGGTGGCCAGCACCGTGGTGCTGCTGAAGGCCCTGCAGGAGCGCGACCTGGTGGAATCGCCGCAGGGGCGCATCGCCGTCGGCTGGCTGATCGTGGAAGACCTGGCGATGGTGCTGGCGCTGGTGCTGCTGCCGGCGATGGCGGGGCTGCTGGCCGGCGCGGACCTGGCTTCCGGCGAGGCCGGCCCGGGCACCGGCGAGGTGGTGCTGGCGATCCTCGCCACGCTGGGCAAGGTGGCGGCGTTCGTCGCGGTGATGCTGGTGATCGGCCGCCGCTTTATTCCGTGGATGCTCGAGCGCATTGTCTGGACCGGCAACCGCGAGATGTTCCGCCTGGGCGTGCTGGCGACGGCGCTGGGCGTGGCCTACGGCGCCTACGCATTGTTTGGTGTCTCGTTCGCGCTGGGCGCGTTCTTTGCCGGCATGGTGCTGGCGGAATCCGAATTCAGCCATCGCGCAGCCGAGGAATCGCTGCCGCTGCGCGATGCCTTCGCCGTGCTGTTCTTCGTTTCCGTGGGCATGCTGTTCGACCCGATGGTGCTGGTCAATGACCCGTGGGGCGTGCTGGCGACGGTGTTTATCATCGTGGTCGGCAAGTCGCTGGCGGCGCTGGGCATCATGCGCGCCTTCGGGCATTCGGGGCAGACCGGCATGACCATTGCCGTCAGCCTGGCGCAGATCGGCGAGTTTTCGTTCATCCTCGCCAGCCTGGGGGTCTACCTGAAGGTCCTGCCCGAGCGCGGCCAGGCGCTGATCCTGGCCGGCGCGCTGCTGTCGATCATGCTCAATCCCGTGCTGTTCCACATGCTGGACCTGTACACGGCGCGCCGCAGCCGGAGCGCTGACCCGCAGCCCGCCTGAGCGGCCTGAGCGGATGCCCGGCGAGGTGCCGGGCGTGGTTCACGCGCCGATCCGCGGCGCCATGGTGCGCAGGTATTCGGTGAACGCCAGCAGCCCCTGGGTCGGAAACTTGTCCTGGTGCACCACCAGCTGCAGCGGCCGCACGATGCGCGGCATGCCCTCGCGGATCGCCACCAGCGTGCCGCGCTCCAGTTCGTCGCGCACCACGTGCAGCGACAGGCAGCTGACGCCAAAGCCGCTCATCACCGCGCGCTTGATGGCCTCGGCATTGCCCAGTTCCAGCGCGAAGCGCAACTCGCCCAGCAGCGGCACCAGCCGCTCCTCGATCACCTCGCGCGTGCCCGAGCCGGGCTCGCGCACGATCCACTCGGCATCGCGCAGCGCCACCAGGTCATGCGGTGCGCGGGCAAGCGGATGGGAGGGGCCGACGATCACGACCATCTCGTCGTCGCACCAGCGCACGCTGCGCAGGTCGCGCTCATGGCTGGCGCCCTCGACCAGGCCGATATCGGCTTCGAACTGCAGCAGCGATTGCAGCACCTCGCGGGTATTGCCGATGCGCAGGTCCAGCGTGCACGGGCCGCTGCGCGAGTGGCGGAAGCCCGCCAGCAGCGGCGGCAGCATATAGCTGCCGATGGTATTGCTGGCGGCGATGCGCAACTGGACCCCGGTCTGGCCGGCAAAGCGCTCCAGTTCCTGCGCCTGGTCCAGCAGCGACAGCGCCCGCGGGAAAAACTGCCGCCCGGTCTCGTTGATGCTGAGGCGGCGGGCGATGCGGTCGAACAGCGGGCTGTCCAGCGCACGCTCCAGCTCGGCCAGCGAGGCGCTGACCGCCGATTGCGACATCGCCAGCGCCTGGGCCGCCGCCATGGTGCTGCCATGCTGGGCCACCGCCACGAACACGGACAACTGGCGCAGCGTCAGGCGCAACGGGCGCTGCTCGGGCCGGGGCGACGGGGGAGGGCTGGGGTGAAGGTCCATATCGGAAATATCAATAACGCATAACGATATTACCCGTTTTACGGGTTAGGCGGGCGCCATTACGCTGGAGTCACTCAAGCACACCAACCCGAGCCCGCCATGTCTTCCGTGTCCAGCCCCCGCACTACACCGGCCACCGCGCCGGCCACCGCGCCTGCCGCGCCGGCCTTGCCGCCGCCCTGGTCGCAGCGACTGCTGACGCTGCTCCCGCTGGGCGGCATTGCATGGCTGGCGATCGCGCTGGCCGAGCATCCGGCGGTATCGCGCTACGGGCTCAGCGCGCTGACGCTGGCGATGTGCGCCGGCATGGTCGCTGCCAATACGCTGCCGCGCCATTGGCTGGCGCCGCTGGCCCCCGGCATGCAGGTGGCGCGGCATCACCTGCTGCGCCTGGGCGTGGCGCTGTACGGGCTGCGCCTGACCTTCGCCTCGATCGTCGCGCTGGGACTGCCCGGCATCGCGGTGCCGCTGACCATGCTGGTCGCGACGCTGCTGTTCGGCACCTGGGTCGGCACGTCCTTCTTCGGCCTGAGCCGCCGCGAGGCGATCCTGGTCAGCTCCGGCAGCGCCATCTGCGGCGCGGCCGCCGCCATTGCCGTGTCGTCGGTGGTGCGCACCGACGACAAGCAGACTGCCGTGGCCGTGGCGACGGTGGTGCTGTTCGGGACCGTCGGCATGCTGCTCTACCCCTACCTGTACGAACTCGCTACCGGCCACTGGCACTGGGCCGTCAGCGAGTGCATGTTCGGTATCTTCACCGGGGCGACGCTGCACGAGGTGGCGCAGGTGATTGCCGCCGGCAAGATGATCAGCGAGCCGACCGCCGACGCCGCGGTGGTGGCGAAGATGGTGCGCGTGCTGGCGCTGGGCCCGCTGCTGCTGGTAATGGCGCTGTGGCCCCAGGGCGGGTCGCAGCAAGCCAAGTCCGGCGCTGCGGCCGGCCGCATGAGCGGCATCATGAAGTCGGTGCCGTGGTTCGCGGTGGGCTTTGTCGCGGTGATGGCGGTCAACTCGGCCGGCGCCGTGCCGGCTGCCTGGAAGGCACCGCTGATCGCGCTCGACAACTGGCTGCTGGCCTGCGCCATGCTGGCGATCGGCCTGCACACCCGCATCGGCGACCTGGTGCGCGCCGGACGCAAGCCGCTGGCGCTGGCGGGGGTGCTGTTCGTGTTCCTGATGGGAGTGGGGGCGCTGATGTGCTACGCGATGGCGTGACGGCGCGATCCGGACCCAGGCGGAAAAGGGGGCGATGGCCCCCTTTCTGCATTTTTGCGGGATAGGCCGCGGCGGACGCTCAGCATCCTGCGACCGGCAGCAGGTCGCCACCATGTGGACGGTGGCAACGGAGTGTGGTGCCCGAGGCCGGAATCGAACCGGCACGCCTTGCGGCGAGGGATTTTCTTCCCACTTCGGCTTTCGCCGCCAGCGCGGGCGCTGTTCGTGGGCTGGAGCACGCCTTCACCATAGCCTTGCGGCCGTAGGTGCCCGCCGTCTGCTCTCTACACCTTCCCGGCCATTGCGGACGGGCTTGGCTCGGCGTTGGCTCGGATGCCTTCGCATCCAGGGCGTTCGCCGACTTTGACGGGCGTCACTTCGGGCGTTTCCCCCCGAAGGCTCAAATTGTTCAAGTCCCTTGTGTCTACCGATTTCACCACTCGGGCGCGAGCGCTCGCTGCATCGGGTGTCCGCGTGGACCCCGGCGACCGCAGCGCAGGCAAGCCCGATATTGTGGTGGCTCCGCATCGCGGATGCAAGCTGCGGCTGAGCCGGCAGAGCAGGGCGCGGCGATGCCGACTCCCTCTGGCCCGCCTCCATCGAAAAGTGACGACACTGTTACGGCTGGTAACAATGTCGTGTGGCCCGTTGCACCTGGAAATTTCCCAACCTCTAAAATACCAGTTACGAGACATCCCACTTTGAGAGGCGGATATGAAACGTTGGTGGCTTGCAGCATGCGGTATCGCCGCCGGGTTGGCGTCTGGCGCAGCCATGGCCCATGTGAGCGTTGGCGTATCCGTTGGCGTTCCGGGCGTGGTGATCGGTGCGCCGGCGTATTATCCGCCCGCGCCCGCCTACTATGGCCCGCCGCCCGTCGTGGTGGCGCCGGCGCCGGTCTATTATGGTCCCCCGCCGGTGGTGGTTCGCCCCCGCCCGGTCTACTACGGTCCTGGCTACTATGGTCCGCCGCGCTATTACGGCGGCCACCGCGGCTACTATGGCCCGCCGGGCTATCACCGTGGGCGCGGCCATGGACACGGCCATGGTCATGGTCACGGCAGGTGGCGCGACTAAGCGCGATCGTCGATCCAGCTGTTCCCTGAAAGGGCCCGTTGCGGGCCCTTTCGTTTTGGCGCTGCGACATAACGGCGCCCGGCTGGTTCCGGTCGGCGTGGCGCAATTTGATCGACGTCAAAATATTTGAACAGACTGCTCAAAGCATCACCTGCACCTGTATAAGGGTTTTCCCTAAACTAGTTGTGTGACATCGCAATGACGTCGGCCTTGGCTGGCGCGCGATGCCGTGACCAACCAAGAAGCAAGGGGAATCTCATGAAGATCAAACAAGCCATGATTGCCGCCGCCGCGCTGGCGGTCCTGGGCACTGCGTCCACCGCCTCGTTCGCTGCGGTGGGCAAGGTCGACCCGTATCTCGACGGCGCCAAGATCGGCGCAGTCGACCCGTACACCGATGGCGCGAAGATCGGCAAGCCGGACCCGTTCACCGACGGCGCGCGTGTCGGCAAGACTGACCCGTACACCGACGGCGCCCGCGTGGGCAAGCCCGATCCGTTCACCGATGGCGCCTGACCGCAGCGCTGCAGTCGTCGCATGACCAATGGCCCGCTCGCGGGCCATTTTGTCGTGGCGCGCATGGTGTGCGGGCTGCCGTGGCGGCCCGCTCGGCATGACGGTGGCGCAGGTGCGGCGCTATACTTCGGCCTCAATCCAAATCAATGACCAGGAGAGTGGCATGCAGCAAAAGACGGTTCTGACGGCAGACGACGTGAAGAAGATCATGGCCGCAGCGGAAACCGAGGCAAAGAACCATCACTGGGCCGTGTCCATCGTCGTGGTCGACGACGGCGGCCATATGCTGGCCATGCAGCGCCTGGACGGCGCCGCGCCGATCTCGGCCTATATCGCCGGCGAAAAGGCCCGTACCTCGGCGCTGGGCCGCCGTGAGTCGAAGGTCTACGAAGACATGATCAACAACGGCCGCTACTCGTTCATGACGGCGCCGGTGCTGCACGGCATGCTGGAGGGCGGCGTGCCCATCGTCTGCAACGAGCAGGTGGTGGGTGCCGTTGGCGTGTCGGGCGTGAAGTCGACTGAGGACGCGCAGGTCGCGCGCGCCGGCATCGCCGCGCTGGGCCTGTAAGGCGAAACGCGCCGGCGCCGCGCCGGCGCATGAAAAAGCCCCGCAGGCGTGGCCTGCGGGGCGGCATAAAAGAGGGCATGGCTTAGTACGGCCGGCCTGGCGTGGGGTCTGACTCCCGCCTGCGGCACGCATACCTGGCTACTGCCCAACACCTCGTTCCGAGGTGGTCCCCACAAAAGTCTTTGCTGCCACGTTCGTGGCGTCCGCGCATGGCGCGGGCTTCGAATCGCTTCCCCCGGGCTGCCTCCCTGCGGAAATCGCCGCGGGGCCGCGTCATTTCGTCAGGATCAGCTTGCCGTAGCGGGTCACGCGCAGCGTGTAGACCTCGCCGTTGTGCAGGATCGGCAGCGTGCTGGCACCACGCATGATGGCTTCCAGCGCCACCGGCTCGCCGGCGGGCGCCGAGCTCAGGCTGTCGCGCACCAGCGCTTCCAGGCGCGCGGGCAGGGCGGCCACGGCGGACTTGACCGAGGCGATTGCCGACGGGGCGGCCTTCGCGCTGGCGTCCCGGCGAGGCTGCGCGGCCACGTCGACACGCCGCAGCGACAAACTGCGGCGCGTGACTTCACGGGGTTGCGACAGCGGCAGGGAAAGTGTGCTCATCATCTGGCTCCGTTCTGCGGTGGGAGAGTAAGGGGAGTGCAACCAGGGGCGATCATGCCGCGACTGGCGCAGTCGATGGAAAGATATTAAATGAGAATTGTTATCATTACAAGAGCCTGCCGCTAAGATTCAGCCAACGGCTACGGCTGGTGCCAGGGCGCGTGCGGGCACCGGTGTGCGAGCCGGCGGCACCATGACAAAAGGGCACCCGAAGGTGCCCTTTATCGTGCGAGCGCGCCCGCGGGCGCCGGCTTACTGCTTGGGCTCGGTGATGAAGCCGATCTTGCCCAGGCCGCCATGCTGCGCGGCGGCCATGACCTCTGCCACGCGCTCGTAGCGCACCTCGCGGTCCGCGCGCAGGTGCAGTTCAGGCTGCGGCTGCTGCTGCGCGGCCAGCGCGATATTGCTTTCCAGCGTGGCCTGGTCCACTTCCACCTGGTTCCAGAAGACCTTGCCGCTTGCATCGATGGACACGTTGATGTTCTGCGGCTTCGGGTCGTTCGGCGTGTTGGTGGCGCGCGGCAGGTCGATCTTCACCGCGTGGTTGATCACGGGGATGGTGATGATGAAGATGATCAGCAGCACCAGCATGACGTCGACCAGCGGCGTCATGTTGATCTCGCTCATCACCTCGTCGTCGTCCCCTTCGATAGTGCCGAATGCCATGATGACTTCCTTGCTAGCGGTTTAGCGCTGTGCCGTGGCCAGGCGCACGGTGCCGTCCTCGGCGCGGGTGCCGGTGGGGCGCACGCGCGCGCCGGTGACGAAGTAGGCGTGCAGGTCGTGGGCGAAGCGGTTGAGCTTCGAGATCACCGACTTGTTGCCGCGGGTGAGGGCGTTATAGCCCAGCACGGCCGGGATTGCCACGGCCAGGCCGAAGGCGGTCATGATCAGCGCCTCGCCCACCGGGCCGGCAACCTTGTCGATGGTCGGCACGCCCGACGCGCCGATGCCGATCAGCGCGTGGTAGATGCCCCAGACGGTGCCGAACAGGCCGACGAACGGCGCGGTCGAGCCCACCGAGGCCAGCACCGCCAGGCCCGACTGCATGCGCGCCACCGATTCATCGATGGAGCTCTTCAGCGAGCGCGTCAGCCAGTCGGAGATATCCATCACGTCGTGCAGTTGCGGCTGGCTGGCGCGATGGTGCTGGGCGGCTTCCTTGCCGGCGATGGCCAGCGTTCGGAATGGGTTGGCATCGCCGGCGCCCAGCGTTTCCAGGGCGTGGTCGAAATCGTCCGAGTGCCAGAAGCGCTTTTCCGCGCCTTGCGCCATCTTCTTCAGGCGCACCAGATCCCACGCCTTGGTCAGGATCACGATCCATGAGGCGAGCGACATGATCAGCAGAATGATGGCGGTCGCACGCATGACGTAGTCGCCTTGCGACCAGAGGTGGGTGAGTCCGAGGTCCTGCATGTGTTGGTTTCCTGGTGAGTTCGCTTGGTTTAGGTCAGATCAGAGATCGGAAATCCGGGGCGGTCAGTTCAGCTCGAAGCCGATCGGCTGCTGCGCCGTGACGGCGACGGCGCGGCCGTTGTCCATATAGGGTTTGCAGCGCATCGCCTGCACCGCGTCCACCGCGGCCTGGTCCAGCCGCGACGAGCCGCTCGACGACACCACGGAGGTCTTCACGACTTTGCCGCTTTCATCGGTAGTCAGCCGCACCACGGCCTTGCCGGTCTCGCCCATGCGGCGCGACTGGGAAGGATACTTCGGTTGCGGCGGCGTGCACTGGATTTCGCCGATGCCGACGGCGCGCGGCGCGGCCGATACCGGTGCGGGCGCCGGCTCGGGCGGTGCCGGAGGCGCCGGCGGGGCGGGCAGTGCTTCAGGTGCAGAAGGCGTCGGCGGCAGGTCGGCGACCGGCTGCGGCGCCGGCTTCGGTTGCGGCGGCGTCGGCTTGGGCGTGGTCACCTTGACCTGCTTGGGCGGGGTTTCCTGCTTCGGCTTGGGCTTGGGCGGCTCCGGCGGAGCTTCCTGCTTGGGCGGCTCGAGCGGAATGATGCGCGCAATGATTTCCGGCGCGATCACGGCCTCGGTGAGCTTGCGGCCCAGGCCGCTCTGGATCAGGTAAAGCAGGCCGGCGTGGAACAGCAGCACGGCGAGCGTAATCTTTAAGAAGCGTTGGTCGAACATGTGTCAACAACAAAAGTCTGCCGGCGGCGACACCTCAGGCGGCCATGCGCCGTCACTTGCGGTAGAACAGGATCAGCGAGATGCCGCAACCAACCAGCAGGCTAAGCAGCAATTCCATGATAAACGCTCCTTCAACTGGGTTGACGTGGGAGCGCCACTCTGGGGCAGCGTGTCAGCGGGTGAGTATAAACGATAATGATTCTTATTTGTTGTGATTTGTGCGCCGCAACTGGAATTTTCCGCCTGCGCGCGTTATACCGGCAAGTCCCGGCAGCCAATCGGGAGGGTGGGGAGGAGCAGTACGGTTGATTCATGCGCGCCGGCACGCTTTCGCACCGCGCCGCGTTTCGGTGGCCCAGGCCACCATGGCGGGCGCCGGCGGCGCACCGGCGCGCCCGCGGCGCGGGAAAGCGCGCTAGCATAGGAAGACAACGCAGACGTGGCGGTGCGCCTGTCGCGGCCCGCCATTGCGCATCGCGCGCTCGGGGACCCGTCCATGGACTTCACACGTTTTGCTGAAGATGACCGATCGACGCTGCTGCGCTCCATGCCAGGGGCCTCGTCCAGCTCGGCGCTGGACTGGATGTGCGCGCAGTTCGCGTTGCGCGTGGTCTGCGCGCTGGGGCCGCGCTTCAACCTGCGCAGCAATATCAACGATGTGCTGACCGTCAGCGCGCAGGAGATGGTGTGGCCCTATGGCGTGGTGCTGCGCGTGCAGCGCTTCCTGGCCGCGCGCTGCGCCGACATGCCCGCCTGGAAGGGCGCGGCGCGCCTGACCCCGGAAGAATTCCTCGACCGCCACGGCCAGTGGAACAGCGCCTTCGACGAAAGCGCGCTGTTCTATTACCTCGACGAGTACGTCAAGCACCACGCCAAGGACATGTTCGCCGTGTTCGACGCCTCGGCCGCGGCGATCGCCCAGCGGCTGGAAGGCGAGCGCGTGCTGCTGGTGCGCAATATCGACATGCTCAGCCACGTGCTGGACCTGCCCGACCACGAGCGCAAGCTGCTGCTGTATGCGGCGCTGGCCAAGTACAAGCGCGACCTGCGCGCGGTGATGGTCGACTGCAAGGTGGCGCACAGCCAGGAGGCGTTCCAGATCCTGGCCGGCCTGACCGGCGCCGGCGCGGCCGACGTGGCGGCGTCGCTGCGGCCCGGCTCGCGGCTGGAAACGCTGAACCTGATCGAGCAGCCGCTGCCGGAAAACAGCGTGACCGACCTGGGCGACCTGATGCGGCTGTCGGACCGGCTGCTGCACGTGCTGCTCGGCAACTACGCCAACGAGGCCGAGATGATGGCGGTGTTCACGCGCCCGGCCGCGCCGCCCACGCTGACCACCGCCGACTATCCGCATGTGGACACCGACGCGCGCTACCTGCGCGCGCTGCTGGCCAATGCCACGCGCCAGCACGCCAGCGGCGTGAACGTGCTGATCTACGGTCCGCCCGGCACCGGCAAGACCGAGTTCGCGCGGCTGCTGGCGCGCGAGGCCGGCTGCGAGCTGTATGAGGTCGACTGCCTGGACCGCGACGGCAACAGCCTGTCGGGCAAGGACCGCTACCGCTCGCTGCAGGTGTCGCAGGCGTTCCTGCGCGGGCGCGCCCATACCGCGCTGCTGTTCGACGAGGTCGAAGACGTGTTCCCGGGCAGCGCGCGCGAGCTGATGAGCCTGTTCGGCCAGGAGGACACGCGCGCGTCGGTCAACGGCAAGGCCTGGGTCAACCAGACGCTCGAGCAGAACCCGGTGCCGGTGATCTGGATCTCCAATTCGATCCGGCAGATCGACCCGGCCTACCTGCGCCGCTTCCAGTTCCACCTGGAGCTGAAGATCCCGCCGCCGCTGGTGCGCGAGAACATCATCCGCAAGCACCTGGGCGGGCTGGATGTCAGCGATGCGTTTATCGCCGGGCTGGCGGCGCGCAAGACGCTGACGCCGGCGCAGGTGCAATCGGCGGCGCGCTTTGTCGAACTGGCGCAGCCGAACGGGGAAGACGCGGTGGAAGAGCCGGTGGAGGCGCTGATCCTGCGCCAGCTCGAGCATGCCGACCGCGCCATGGGGCTGCGCCCCGAGGCCGAGGCGCGCCCGGTGGTCACGCACTACCGGCTCGAGAACCTGCACCTCGAGACCCGCTACGACGTGGTCAAGATCGTCGACGCGCTGCGCGTGCGCCAGCGCGGCACGCTGTGTTTCTATGGTCCGCCCGGCACCGGCAAGACCGCGCTGGCCGAGCATATCGCGGCCGAGCTGGACCTGCCGCTGATGATCCGGCGCGCCTCGGACCTGATGAGCAAGTACGTGGGCGAGACCGAGCAGCAGATCGCCGCGATGTTCGCGCGTGCGGAAGAGGACGGCGCGGTGCTGCTGCTGGACGAGGCCGACAGCTTCATGCAGAGCCGCCAGCAGGCGGTGCGCAACTATGAGATCTCCGAGGTCAACGAGATGCTGCAGGGCATGGAGCGCTTCAACGGCATCTTCATCTGCACCACCAACCTGTTCGACCGCATCGACGAAGCCGCGCTGCGCCGCTTCTCGTTCAAGATCCGCTTCCTGGCGCTCAGGCCCGCGCAACGCGTGGCGATGTTCGTCGACGAGGCGCTAGACGGCGACGCCGCCGGCCTGACCGACGCCATGCGCGCGGACCTGGGGGCGATGGATTGCCTGACGCCGGGCGACTTCGCCACGGTCAAGCGCCAGTGCGTGCTGCTGGGCGAGGCGCTGACGCCCGATGAATTCCTGGCGCAACTACGCCAGGAGCATGCGATCAAGCCCGAGGTGCGCGAGCACAGGCCGCTGGGCTTCCTGCGCTAGCCGGAGACGCCGGTCAGAACGCCGGCGCCGGCTCGATCACCACGGTTTCCGCGTCGGCTTGCACCTGCAGCAGCGTCGCCGCCATCGCGCGCAAGTGGGCGGCGTCCTTGGTGGAAAGAAAGCGGTCACGCGGGATCGTATCGGGCGGCGCGGCCATCGCATGCTCGGCCAGCTTGCGTGCCAGCTGGCGCGCAATGGCGCTGCCGGTGTCGACCAGTGCCAGCTGGTCGCCAACCATCGCGCGGATCGTGCCGGCGAGAAAAGGGTAATGGGTGCAGCCCAGCACCAGCGTGTCGGCGCCTGCCTCCAGCATGGGCGTCAGGTAGGCATCCAGGCGCTGGCGCACGGCCGGGCCGTCGGTCTCGCCTTGCTCGATCAGCGACACCAGCCCCAGGCCCGCCTCGCACAGGAAGCGGCTTTCGCCTTCCAGCGATGTCAGCAGCCGCGCGAACTTGGCGCTCTTGAGGGTGTTGGCGGTCGCCAGCACGCCCACGACCTTGCTGCGGCTGGCCGCGGCGGCGGGCTTCAGGCCGGGCTCGACGCCGATGATCGGCACCGTCAGCCGCTCGCGTAGTGTCTGCACCGCATGCATGGTGGCGGTATTGCAGGCGATCACCAGCGCCTTGCAACCCTGGCCGAGCAGCCATTCGCAGGCCTGCAGCGTGCGCGCCTCGACAAAGGCCTCGGGCTTCTCGCCATAGGGCGCGTATTTTGAATCCGCCAGGTACAGCAGCGATTCATGCGGCAGCAGCGCGCGGATCTCGCGCAGCACGGACAGGCCGCCGAGGCCGGAATCGAAGACGCCGATGGGTGCGGGGTTCACGGAACGGGGAAGAGGAGGGTTTTCTCCCCTCTCCCGCGTGCGGGAGAGGGGCCGGGGGTGAGGGCGGGAGCCTCGACGAAGTCAAGGCCTGCGCCTCTGCCAGCGCCGGCCCTATCCCCCAACCCCTCTCCCGCAAGCGGGAGAGGGGAGCAGGGTAGCCCTTTGCGAATTACAGCGCCGCGACCGGGATCTTGCCGATCCTGGCCTGCCATTCCGCGGGACCGGTCTTGTGCACCGAGGTGCCTTCGCTGTCCACGGCGACCGTCACCGGCATGTCCTTGACCTCGAACTCGTAGATGGCTTCCATGCCCAGGTCTTCGAAGCCGACCACCTTGGCCGCCTTGATCGCCTTGGCGACGAGGTAGGCGGCGCCGCCCACGGCCATCAGGTAGGCCGACTTGTGCTTCTTGATCGCCTCGATTGCCACCGGGCCGCGCTCGGCCTTGCCGATCATCGAGATCAGGCCGGTCTCGGCCAGCATCATCTCGGTAAACTTGTCCATGCGCGTCGCGGTGGTGGGGCCGGCCGGGCCGACCGCCTCGTCGCGCACAGGATCGACCGGGCCGACGTAGTAGATCACGCGGTTCTTGAAGTCCACCGGCAGCTTCTCGCCCTTGGCCAGCATGTCGGCGATGCGCTTGTGCGCGGCGTCGCGGCCGGTCAGCATCTTGCCGTTGAGCAGCAGGGTCTGGCCGGGCTTCCACGAAGCGACTTCTTCCGGGGTCAGCGTGTCCAGGTCGACGCGCTTCGAGGTCTCGGTGTTCGGCGCCCACTCGACCTTCGGCCATTGCGACAGGTCCGGCGCTTCCAGCCGGGCCGGGCCGCTGCCGTCCAGCGTGAAGTGCACGTGGCGGGTGGCGGCGCAGTTGGGGATCATCGCCACCGGCTTGGACGCGGCATGCGTCGGGCAGGCCATGATCTTGACGTCGAGCACGGTGGCCAGGCCGCCCAGGCCCTGCGCACCGATGCCCAGCGCGTTGACCTTCTCGTACAGCTCGACGCGCAGTTCCTCGATCCAGTCCTTCGGGCCGCGCGCGATGATGTCCTGGATGTCGATGGACTCCATCAGCGATTCCTTGGCCATCACCATCGCCTTCTCGGCGGTGCCGCCGATGCCGATGCCCAGCATGCCGGGCGGGCACCAGCCGGCGCCCATGGTCGGCACGGTCTTCAGCACCCAGTCGACGATCGAGTCCGACGGGTTCAGCATCACGAACTTGGACTTGTTCTCCGAGCCGCCGCCCTTGGCCGCGACCTGGATGTCGACGGTGTTGCCCGGCACCACTTCATAGTGGATCACGGCCGGGGTGTTGTCCCTGGTGTTCTTGCGGCCGCCTTCGGGCGGGCTGACGATCGAGGCGCGCAGCACGTTGTCCGGATGCGTGTAGCCGCGGCGCACACCCTCGTTGATCATGTCGGTCAGGCCCATGGTAGCCCCATCCCAGCGCACGTCCATGCCCACCTTGACGAAGACCGTGACGATGCCGGTGTCCTGGCAGATCGGGCGCTTGCCCTCGGCGCACATGCGGCTGTTGGTCAGGATCTGCGCGATCGCGTCCTTGGCCGCCGGGCTCTGCTCCAGCTCATAGGCGCGGCCCAGGCTGGTGATGTAGTCCATCGGGTGGTAGTAGCTGATGTACTGCAGGGAGTCGGCGACGCTCTGGATGAGGTCTTCTTGCTTGATGACGGTCATTTTGTGGGGTGGGCAGCGGTGAAACACAGCCCGAAATCATACACTGAGCGGCGGCGCTCTGCCCGGCTGCATACAGCCGTCCACAGCCGTTAATGTGCGGCAAACGCCGCTGCCGGCGGCCGCGCCGGCGCAAAAGCAAAAACCGCGGCACATGGCCGCGGTCCGTAGCAAAGCGAGCGGGTGGATCCGCAAGCCGCTGTCAATGCCTGGCGTGCGCGCCGGCGGGATGGGTCACCATGCGGTCCACCCACGCCATGGCCACGGCCGACAGCAGAAACGCCAGGTGGATCGCCACCTGCCACATGATGGTATGGGTGGTGCGCTGCTCGGCGTCGATAAAGGTCTTGAGCAGGTGGATCGACGAAATCCCGATCAGCGCCATCGACAGCTTGACCTTCAGCACGCCGGCGTTGACATGGTCGAGCCATTCGGGCTCGTCGGGGTGGTTGTCGATGCCAAGCCGCGAGACAAAGGTCTCGTAGCCGCCGACGATCACCATGATCAGCAGGTTGGAGATCATCACCACGTCGATCAGGCCCAGCACAACCAGCATGATCTTGTTCTCGTCGAACTCGGTCACATGCGCGAGCAGATGCCAGACTTCGATCAGGAAATGGTAGACGTAGACGCCCTGGGCGACGATCAGGCCCAGGTACAGCGGCAGTTGCAGCCAGCGCGACGCGAAGATGATGCTCGGGATCGGCCGCAGCGTCTGGGGCTGCGGCTTGGGAATAGGGTTGGAAGCCATGGCGGGGCGGGGTCGGCGAGTTGAAATTCGGCGTGGATTGTACCAAGCGCGCATGGCAACGCTGTGTTACCAGCGGTAACCGCTGACCGCGCCGCGGCGCTCAGGCCTGCGCGCCCGGGTCGGCGCCCGCCGCCTTGGCGCGCCACGCGCCGCGCGCGATCCGGCCCGGCCAGCTGGCGATCACGATGCCGGCCAGCACGCACGCCAGCGCCACGCCATGCGGCCAGCCCGGCTGCTCGCCCAGGAAGACGATGCCGTAGGTGGCCGCGGCCACCGGCAGCACCGAGGTGAACACGCCGGCCAGTTGCGCCGGCACATGGCGGATGCCCTTCATCCACAGCCAGAACGAGAACACGCTGGCCGACAACGCGTACCACAGCACCATCAGCCAGGTCTGCGCCGGCACCGTGGCGGCATCGAAGCTCAAAAGCGGGACCAGCCCCAGCGGCAGCATCAGCAGTCCGCCGATCAGGTGCGTGTAGGCGCAGATCTCGATCGCGGCCAGCGTCTGCGTCAGCCGGCGCGACAGGATCACGTAGATCGACTCGCACACCACCGCGCCCATGATCATCAGGTTGCCCAGCCATGCCTGGCTGCCCGCGCCGGCGCCGTGCGAGTCGCCGCGGGCGATATTGAGCACGGCGATGCCGGCCACCGCCAGCAGCACCGACACCACCGTGCGCCGCGACAGCCGTTCGCGCAGCAGCAGCCACGACAGCAGCGCCACGGTCGCGGGGATGGTGCTGGTGATCACGCCGGCGGCCATGGCGCTGGTCAGCCGCACGCCGTTGAGCATCAGCAGCGTAAACAGGAAGGTGCCGAAGAACGCCTGCAGGAACAGGTTCAGCCATTCCCCGCGCGAGACCTGGCGCATGCGCGCGGGCCGGTACCACGGCGCCAGGCAGACGATGGCGATGACAAAGCGCAGCAGCGCGAACAGCAGCACCGGCACATGCGCGATGATCGACTTGCCGAGCCCGACATTGCTGCCGACCAGCGCCATCGAAGCGATCAGGAACAGCACGTAGACGGGAGCGAAGACAGCAGCGTTGGCGGGCACGGGTCGGTTGCCTTGAGTCTTCCGGTCAGCAGGCGGGGGCTTGGACTGGCCGTGCCGCGTGGTTGGCGCGACGCGGCGCGGCAAGGGCCAGCGTCGCATTCAGGTATCAGGCTCGCGGCATTATAGCTGTGCTAGCCTAATGGAGAAGGCTCCACTTTCGCGGCGCGCCCCTGATTCTTCCCGCTGCATTGCAACAGGTTGCAGTGCCTCGCCCTGCCGGCTGCGGGGATTTGATCCGGAACTTATCGTCAGGTTTAAGTAAGCCGTCGGGCGTAACGTGGCAGCCAAAGCCAGTCCAAAATCAGGAGACCATTCCCATGTCCGCCATCGAATCGGTGATGCACGAGCATCGCGTGTTCAACCCGCCCGAGGCCTTTGCCAGCCAGGCAACCATCCCCGGCATGGACGCCTACCGCGCCCTGTGCGACGAGGCCGAGCGCGACTACGAGGGCTTCTGGGCCCGCCACGCGCGCGAGCTGCTGCACTGGAACAAGCCCTTCACCAAGGTGCTGGACGAGAGCAACGCGCCGTTCTACAAGTGGTTCGAAGACGGCCAGCTCAATGCGTCGTACAACTGCCTGGACCGCAACCTGGAGAACGGCAACGCCGACAAGGTCGCGATCGTGTTCGAGGCCGACGACGGCACCGTGACGCGCATCACCTACCGCGAGCTGCACGCCAGGGTGTGCCGCCTGGCCAACGGCCTGAAGACGCTCGGCATCAAGAAGGGCGACCGGGTCGTGATCTACATGCCGATGTCGGTCGAGGGCGTGGCCGCGATGCAGGCGTGCGCGCGCCTGGGCGCGACGCACTCGGTAGTGTTCGGCGGCTTCTCGGCCAAGTCGCTGCAGGAGCGGCTGGTCGACGTCGGCGCGGTGGCGCTGATCACCGCGGACGAACAGATGCGCGGCGGCAAGGCGCTGCCGCTGAAGGCCATCGCCGATGACGCGCTGGCGCTGGGCGGCTGCGAGGCCGTGAAGAACGTGGTGGTGTACCGCCGCACCGGCGGCAACGTTGCGTGGACCGAGGGCCGCGATCGCTGGCTCGACGACGTCTGCGCCAACCAGCCCGACACCTGCGAGGCCGAGCCGGTCGGCGCCGAGCACCCGCTGTTCGTGCTCTACACCTCCGGCTCCACCGGCAAGCCCAAGGGCGTTCAGCACAGCACCGGCGGCTACCTGCTGTGGGCGCTGATGACGATGAAGTGGACCTTCGACATCAAGCCCGACGACCTGTTCTGGTGTACCGCCGATATCGGCTGGGTCACCGGCCACACCTATATCGCCTACGGCCCGCTCGCCGCCGGCGCGACGCAAGTGGTGTTCGAAGGCGTGCCCACCTACCCGAACGCCGGCCGCTTCTGGGACATGATCGCGCGCCACAAGGTCAGCATCTTCTACACCGCGCCGACCGCGATCCGCTCGCTGATCAAGGCCGCCGAGGCCGACGAGAAGATCCACCCGAAGCAGTACGACCTGTCCAGCCTGCGCCTGCTCGGCACCGTGGGCGAGCCGATCAATCCGGAAGCGTGGATGTGGTACTACAAGAACGTCGGCAACGAGCGCTGCCCGATCGTCGACACCTTCTGGCAGACCGAGACCGGCGGCCACATGATCACGCCGCTGCCGGGCGCGACGCCGCTGGTGCCGGGCTCGTGCACGTTGCCACTGCCCGGCATCATGGCCGCCATCGTCGACGAGACCGGCCACGATGTGCCCAACGGCAGCGGCGGCATCCTGGTGGTGAAGCGCCCGTGGCCGGCGATGATCCGCACCATCTGGGGCGATCCGGAGCGCTTCAAGAAGAGCTACTTCCCTGAAGAGCTGGGCGGCAAGCTCTACCTGGCCGGCGACGGTTCGATCCGCGACAAGGACACCGGCTACTTCACCATCATGGGCCGCATCGACGACGTGCTCAACGTGTCGGGCCACCGCATGGGCACGATGGAGATCGAGTCGGCGCTGGTCGCCAACCCGCTGGTGGCCGAAGCCGCGGTGGTGGGCCGCCCGGACGACATGACCGGCGAAGCGATCTGCGCCTTCGTCGTGCTCAAGCGCTCGCGCCCGAGCGGCGAGGAAGCGGCCAAGCTCGCGACCGAGCTGCGCAACTGGGTCGGCAAGGAGATCGGCCCGATCGCCAAGCCCAAGGACATCCGCTTCGGCGACAACCTGCCCAAGACGCGCTCGGGCAAGATCATGCGCCGCCTGCTGCGGTCGCTGGCCAAGGGCGAGGAGATTACGCAGGACACCTCGACGCTGGAGAACCCGGCCATCCTCGATCAGCTCAAGCAGGCGCAGTAATCCCCCGGTAATCCCGCAAGCCCGGGCCGCAACCTGAACCCGCCGCCGCGCCCCTGCGCGCCGGCGGGTTTGTTACGATAGCTTCCCACCGATCACGGACTGCCCCCTCATGCCAGAAGCCCAGTCGCGCTTTCGCCGACGGTTGCTGCTCTACTACGGCCTGTTCACGCTGGGGCTGTTCGGCTTCGTGGGCATGATGGGATTGCTGGAACGCTCCAATGCCGATGCGCTGTGGCTCGGCTATGTGTTCCTGTTCATCACCATCGCGATCTATGCCTGCATCGGGCTGATCTGCCGCACCTCGGACCTCAACGAATACTACGTCGCGTCGCGGCGCGTGCCGGCGATGTTCAACGGCATGGCGATCGCCGCCGACTGGATGAGCGCGGCATCGTTCATCGGCCTGGCCGGCATCCTGTTTTCGTCCGGCTATGAAGGGCTGGCCTACGTGATGGGGTGGACCGGCGGCTATTGCCTGGTGGCCTTCCTGCTGGCGCCATACCTGCGCAAGTACGGCGGCTACACCATTCCCGACTTCCTCGCCGCGCGCTACGGCAACGGCAAGCCCGGCGGCAACCTGCCGGTGCGCGCGATCGCGGTGCTGGCCGCCTCGCTTTGCTCGTTCGTCTACCTGGTGGCGCAGATCCAGGGCGTTGGGCTGGTGGTCACGCGCTTTATCGGCGTCGAGTTTGCCGTCGGCATCTTCTTCGGGCTGGCGGGCATCCTGGTCTGCTCGTTCCTGGGTGGCATGCGCGCGGTCACGTGGACACAGGTGGCGCAGTACATCATGATGATCGTGGCGTTCCTGGTCACGGTGTCGATGATCGCGTGGAAGCATCACCAGGAACCGCTGCCGCAGCTGAGCTACGGCACGCTGCTGACGCAGCTCGATGCCAGGGAACAGCAGCTGGAACGCGATCCCGCCGAGCAGGCGGTGCGCGAATACTACCGGCAGCAGGCCATCCTGCTGCAGGAACGCATCGCCCGCCTGCCGGATGCGTTCGCGCAGGAGCGCGACGCGCTGGATGCGCGCCTGCAGGACCTGCGCGCGCGCAATGCGCCGCTGCGCGAGATCAAGGCGCTCGAGCGCGAGCGGCTGGAATTCCCGCGCGACGTCGCCGCCGCGCAGCAGCAGTGGCACCAGCAGCGCGAAGAGGCGCTGGCGCGCAGCCGCCATTCGATGTCGTCCACCGAACCCTATCCCGCGGCATCCGAGCAGGAGCGCAAGACCAAGCGGCTCAATTTCGTGCTGCTGGTGTTCTGCCTGATGGTGGGCACCGCCAGCCTGCCGCACATCCTGACGCGGCTCTACACCACGCCTTCGGTGCGCGAAACGCGCAATTCCGTGGCCTGGGCCGTGTTCTGCATCGCCTTGCTGTATGTGTCGGCGCCCACGCTCGCGGCGCTGGTGAAATACGAGTTCTTCGAGCACCTGGTCGGCACCTCGTACGCCGACCTGCCGCAGTGGGTGGTGCAATGGCGCAAGGTCGATCCACCAGTGTTCGGCATCCGCGACGTCAACGGCGACGGCATCGTGCAATGGGCCGAAATCCTCTTGCAGCCTGACATGATCGTGCTTGCCGCCCCGGAAATCGCCGGCCTGCCGTATGTCATCTCCGGCTTGATCGCCGCCGGGGCGCTGGCGGCTGCGCTGTCCACCGCGGACGGCCTGCTGCTGACCATCGCCAACGCGCTCTCGCACGACGTCTTCTATCACATGGTCGACCGCCAGGCGAGCCACCAGCGGCGCGTCACCACCGCCAAGATCGTGCTGCTGGCGGTGGCGCTGTTCGCCTCGTACGTCACCTCGCTGCGCCCCGGCAATATCCTGTTCCTGGTCGGCGCCGCCTTCTCGCTGGCGGCCTCCAGCTTCTTCCCGGTGCTGATCCTCGGCATCTTCTGGCGCCGCACCACCGCCGCCGGCGCCGTCGCCGGCATGGTCGCCGGGCTGGGCGTGGCGGTGTACTACATCTTCGTCAACTATCCCTTCTTCACCCGCATGACCGGCATCTTCGGCAACCGCTGGTTCGGCGTCGACCCCATCGCCTCCGGCGCCTTCGGCGTGCCGGCCGGCTTCGCGGTGGCGATCGTGGTCAGCCTGCTGACGCCGCGCAACGCGCCGGTGATCGACCGGCTGGTGACCTACCTGCGCAAGGGGTAGCGCAGGGTGGCGACGTGGCACTGGATTCGCCAGGCAACTCTGCTATAATCTCGGACTTCCCGGAGAGATGGATGAGTGGTTTAAGTCGCACGCCTGGAAAGCGTGTATGGGTTAATAGCCCATCGGGGGTTCGAATCCCCCTCTCTCCGCCAGAATTTCAGAAAGCCCCGTAAAGTGAATAGCTTGCGGGGCTTTTTTGCGCCTGGCGACTAGCCAGGACGCTGCCGCAGGATCTGACACGTCAGCGGGCCAAGCTATAACGCCGGCGCGTCTTCCGTGCCCTTGACACGATTGACCTTCAACACTAAATTGAATCCACTATGGATGCAAAAGAACTGCTTGATGGTATGAGCGTGTATTCGCGTTTGCGCGAGGCCATATTGAGTGGCCGATTGTCCGCGGGTGCGCGACTGGTCAGCCAACGATTGGCAGGCGAATTTGGGGTCAGCAGAACTCCCGTAAAGGAGGCGCTTGCTCGCCTTGAGGGCGAGGGGCTGGTTGTGCGCGAAGGAAATTGGGGGTACAACGTGCGCACCATTTCATTGCGAGATGCAGAGGAAATTTTCGAGGCGCGTCTCGTCATTGAAGTGGCCAGCGCAGAGCGCGCTGCCCAACGCGCTACCGACGATGAAGCGCGGGCCATGTCGAGGCTGCTACGTTCTTGCCATCAGCATCTCCGTAGCGAAAATCTGGTGGAATTTCAGCATACCTCCCGCGCAATCCACGAACTCATTACGCAAGCAACCGGCAACTCCCAGCTGATTCGGATGTTTCGTCAGGTCAACGACCTGGTCATCCTCTTCGGAATCTCCTTGCTTCGCGCGAATCCCTACAGAGCGCAGGATATTCTCAAGGAGAATGAAGCAATCGTTGAGGCCATTCAGAGACGCGATAGCAACGAAGCGGTGCGCCTGATGCGCCTCCATATTGAGAAAGGTCACAGTAGCTTTCGGCAAACTGCCGCAAGCATTCGCCCTGCGATTTCATTGTTCTAGCGGCTGGAAAGCCCATGTCATAGGCGCGAGAGCACTACCCGCGCGCGTGTCTCCATCATCGACAAAGGCAGTCGATATAGATTTCCGGCTCCGATGCGGTGCCATTTTCTTTGATTGCACGGTAGTCTATGGGATAGGAAGGCGATTCCTCCCGCAATCATCAGATGCCAGGCTCTTCAACTCGCTGCATTCCTGGAATAGACGAACGGAACATGACGCGCACACGGTCGAATTCAGCCGTGGAATGATGTCGCTTAAGGCGGCCTGTTTTGTTGCAAACAGATTTGCGTCACCGAGCTCCCCTAGCAGGCCAGACTTCTGCCAAAGCGCTAAGACTTGCGCTTGTGGGTCATGGAAGTAGAGGTCACCCCCGGAAGCTCTCCGTGCTTCGAGCTCCTTTTTCCACATCTCCGTACCAGCGATATCACAGAAGCTCATGCCGCGTGCCAGGACAAGCAAGTGCTTCGGTTTTCCTGTGCCACAACGCTCCCCGCGCAGTTGGCCGGATATGTTTTGCACAGCGCCGAAGTAAAGCAAACCCTGCATTCGAATGACCTTCAACTGCGGACATTCTGATTGCATGTCCTTTGTGCTGTCCACTGGCACAAGTCGACGCCCGGCGCTGCTATCGGGGACTACGCAGGCAAGTACTGGGCGCGATGTGCGGTACATGTGAGCGGCTATCGACAGTACGACCCCTATCAAGATTGCCCGTTCGAGTCGGGTTCCGATTGTGGCAAGGTACGTAACGCAGACGATGGTTAGTTCGATTCGGCTTGCATGAGCCATCGTCTTTAGCTGCGCAACATCGAACAAGGACCACGCTACCAGGAGCAGCATCGCTGCTATGGCCGCAAGCGGAATCTGCGAGAGCTGGGAGCCAGTGAAGCTCACCAATGTTACGAGCAATACTGCTGAGAACACGCTGGCCAGCGGCGTCCGAGCCCCAGCTTCCAGGTTTGGAAGAGACCTGTTAAGAGAGCCACATGACACGTACGCGGAGAAGAATCCGCCTGCAACGTTAGAGAGTCCTTGTCCAATGAACTCCCGATTTGCGTCAATTGCCTGTCCCGAACGAGCCGCGACCATCTTCGCGACCGAGATGGTTTGGCTAAGCGCGACGATGGTAAGAGCAGCCGAGATTCCAAACAGGTCTCGGATAGCTTCTATCGAGAGGTGGGGTACGGAAAATGGCGGAATGGCGGCCGGGATGGCGCCGACCACGGCCACATGCTGGTCACCGAACCAGCCACTGAACTCAGCGAGGCTTGCCGTGGCGTATCCGGCGAGCAGCCCGATGAGCATGAATGGAAGCTTGGACGAAATACGCCGTACCGCCAGCGTGACAACGAGGGTCGTCAACGCAACGGTGACGGAGGCATAATTGATCGATGTGAGATTGCGCAATAAGAAGCTGACCAAGCCGAAAGCATCTGTCCCCGCCGGCACTGCCAAGCCAAAGAAGTCCTTAAGCGCAAACAGCGCGATCAGCGACGAGGCGCCGCAGGTGAACCCCAGCAGCACTGAGGGAGAAATGAAGTTGGTCAGGCTTCCCAGCCTGAGTGCTCCGATGACCAGCTGCATCAGCCCCACCGCAACGGTTACGCTCAGTGCAAGCGTGACATACGATGAACTGCCTGGAGCAGCCAGGGGGCTCAGCATGGCGAAGAGCGCGAGCGAGTTCGCATTCGTGGGTCCCGACATGACATGCCGGCTTGACCCAAATAGCGCTGCGATGATGCACGGCACCACTGCGGTGTAGATGCCATACTCTGGCGGAAGACCAGCGAGAGCGCTAAATGCCACCCCCTGAGGCAGCACCAGCACTGCGCCAAGCAAGCCGGCGAGGATGTCCGCCCGAAGGGATTCCCAAGTCAGGTTGCGAACCAAGCGAGGGACATTGCGAAATCGGCTTGCCCGGAGCATGCTTTAATCACTCCACCGCGATCTGTGCCGTTTTAATCAGGGCCCCATAGGTTTGAATATCGTTGGAAATGGTTTCTGCAAAGGCCTTTGAGCTGTCTCCCACCGGTTGGATGCCTTGTTGCTTGATGGCTTCAGCCACTTTTTGCTCCTTCAATACAGCGCTAACCGTGGATTGCAGCTTGCCTACAATCTCGTCCGGCGTTCCGGCGGGGGCAACCAAGCCATACCAGATGCTCGATTCAAAGCCTGGCAGTCCGGCTTCGCTGATGGTCGGAACATCCGGGAAGAGCGGCAGCCGAGCCTTGGAAGCTACACCGATGATTCTTAGCTTTCCGGCCTTGATGTGCCCTAGCGTTGGAGGCAACACCGTGAACATCATGGAGACCTGATTGCCCAGCAGGTCTGTCACAGCCGGAGCCGAGCCCTTGTATGGGATGCCAAGTACCTTTATGCCTGCCTGGGCCTTGAATTGCTCCGCGGCGAGGTGCGAGGCGCTTCCATTCCCCGAGGACCCATAGGTCAGTACATCCGGATTCTTCCTGGCGTAGGAGATGAGGCCCTTGACATCTTTGGCGGGTACCGCGGGGTTGACCACCAGTACGTTGGGCGCGACTCCGACATTGGTCACGGCCTTGAAGGACTTGGCGAAATCGAACGTCAGTTTGGGATATAGCGTGGCATTGACGCAGTTATTGCTGCTTGCCATCAGCAACGTGTAGCCGTCTGGCGTGGCATTTGCTGCAGCCTGCGTGCCGATATTGGTGGCGGCGCCTGGCCGATTCTCAACGATGACTGGTGTCGAGAGACGCGTACTCATTTCGTGGCTTATTTGGCGGGCCAGAAAATCGGCCGCCCCTCCGGCCGCCCACGGGACGATGATGCGAATCGGCTTGCTAGGATATCCGCCATTGTTAGCAAGTGACGGGGATGCGGCAGCGACGAGAGTCAGCGCCATAACGGCAGCAGCAGCTCGGAACAACATGATGAGTCTCCTTTGATTTCTAGTAATCAGTACGACGTCAATCCACGTTTCATCAATTCCGCGAGGGTAGTTGCTCAATCAGGGTCAGGCAGGGATATATACGGCGTTCACGAGATTTCGTGCCATTGGCATGTCTGCCTGGTAAAGCTGTTCGCCGTTTCGCAGATTCCAGCAAGTCTTCCCGGTCTGCAGAGCCTGGGCAATCGTCTGCAAGGCCTTGGCGTGCTGGTCGGCGGCAAAGACGAGGAGCTCGGCGCAACCCGCTGGACCAGTCATGCGCAAGCGATACAGGTGCTCGTGCTTGGACCGCTCGATCCCTTCGATGCAAGGCAGGTCTCGAGCCAGCATTGAAATCCAGTACTTCAGCACCAGGCCGCCGACCCGAGGGTTGAACGAGCGGTCGAACATGCCAACCCGCAAAAAGTAGCCGCGGTCGAAATCAATCATGCCTTCGATGGTTACGCCCAGCGCCGGAGTGCGATACGCAGCGAGGACAGATTCGACAAGTTGTGCGCAAAGGGCTACTTCGTTTTCCTGTGCCCCTGCAGGATTGTCGGTAGCGGTACGCACGAGGAGACTCGGCTGCATTCCATGTGTCTCCGGCAGCCGCGATACCTGGTCGGCGATATCGAGAGGCGAATCGGAGAACCCCACACGGAAGAGTGCAGTGCACCCCGCATAGCCAAGTTCGGCAAGTTCCTTTAGTCGGTGGAGTTCCGCAGGGACCCAACCATGGAAGACCAGATGCCCATACTTCAGACCATCGACTGCTGCATCGCTGGGCTGCCGTAGCTTGTTGACGAGGAGACGTACGCCGGGCAGCTGTTCCGGGATGCTTGTCACCCGCTGCACCTCGGCGCGAAGGCTGGCTTCAGTCGCGACCAGTTCGAGCGACTCAATCGCCGGAGCGATGTCGCGCAAGAGTTCGATTTGCGCGCTATCCGGGAGGGAGGTCGCAACGAGCTGAGCCCGCATGCCAATCTTTGCCAGTTTGCGAAGCCGCTCTACCGCTTCAGGACGACGCAGGTCGGACAGGGCTGTGCGAATCCGGGAGACGCTGAGGTCGAACAGGCCGAACAGCGGGTAGTCGTTTCGAACCGTTTTTGTATCGAATGCATCCAGTGCACCGCTAGGCTGTACCTCTACGTCACTAGCCCATGGATACCCGGGGTCGATTCCCAGGTTCGGCAGCGAAGTGCATTTGGGGTGAAGGATGGGCTCCGTTCGGAGCTCGTCGCAGCCAGGGACTACGTCAGTGGACTCCGTGCGAATGAAGCGAGCGACATGGCCGGATTCGAAGACGTCGACGACGAAGAAGCCTAGTTTGTCGACGTCCTGCCTCCCGCCTTCCTCGCCTGGCGGGAGGCAGCGTTGCATTTCCGAATAGTCCTGACGCACGAAAGCGGTCGACGGCAGGAGATAAATCTCGGTATCCCCATACTGGTCGTACCAAAGGTTGTGGACGTGACCGCAGAAGACTGCTTCCACGCGGTGCTCGGCCAGAAGGTCGAGTAACCAGCTCCTTGCTGGCTCATCGATGTTGTCGTAGTGGCTTGGCTCGTCGGCGTCCCTGACATAAGGGGGGTAATGCAAGGACAAAAAGGCCCTTCCTTTTCCCTTCGCAAGCGCCTGCTCAAACCATCGTTGCTGCTCCAGTTCCTCGGGCAATCCGGAGTTGAGCAGCGACGTGTTCAAAACCAGGAATCTGCAGTCCTGATGTTGCCATTCCAACCACTGTGCGCCGAACTCGCGCTCGTAAGCGCGCATGAAATCCGGCGCGATCTGGGCGACAGGTGCAAGTGGCCATGGCTTGTCCCCGACATCATGGTTTCCCGGCGTAAGGTAGACGGGGCATTCCAGCACGGCCGCCATCTGCCGATAGTTCTCCGCTGCCTCATGGAAGCCGGCATGTGAGGGAATGGGGTGCACGATATCGCCCAGGTGAATCACGAAGCTCGCGTTGTAGCGCTTTGCTTCGTGGATGGCCTTACGCGCCCGTTCGTTGGCGAGCCGGTTTAGCTCAAAAAACGAAGATGCCTTGTCTTCCGCCTGATTGACATGCGTATCGGCAATCACAACAAACCTGAATTTCGGCTTACCGGTGGGCTGCAAACTTGTTTTCATCTCGCGCCTTTAAATTGAATCCAGTCTGGATTCGATCTTAGGCGGAATGCTGCCGGAGGCAAGCAAGATTTGTCGTTGGCTCTAACGAATGATTGCAACTGGTACCATCGTGTGCGCTTTGTGGCATATTGCGGCCGGCCTGCAATGGGTAATTTGCTCTCGCCCGGCGCGGCGATATTTGTTGTCCAGACATGCTCCCGGCCATGACCAAACTCACCCCCCATTTCGAAATCCGCCCCGCCTTGCCCTCGGACGCGCAAGCCGTGGAAGCCATCCTGACCGACACCTACCTCGGCACCTGGAAGCCGCAACTGGCGCCGGCCGCGGCAGCTGCCTTCGAACAGCAGGGCAAGACCCGCAGCTACGTCGAATCACGCCTGCAGGCCTTTCATGTCGCCTGCGTGGACGGCGTGCCGGCCGCGATGGTCGATTGGGAAAACAACTTCATCTGGGCATTGCATGTCGGCCGCGCATGGCAGCGTATGGGTTTGGGCGGGGCGCTGCTGGCGCATGCGGAGGCCGGGATGGCCCGCGCCGGGCATCGCGAGGCGAGGCTGGAGACAGATACGTTCAACCAGCAGAGCCGCGCGTTCTATCGGCGCCATGGCTATGCCGAGATCGATTTCTATCCCGATGAAAGCTGGGACAGCGGCTTTACCACGGTGTTGTTGTCGAAAGCGCTGGCGCCGGCCTGAGTGCGTGCGCCCGTGCCGGCGTGAGGCGCCGCGCCGGCTTCATGCGCAGATTGCATGACGTTGCCGGGCAGCCCGTGAAAGAATCAGGCATCTCTTTCGAACAGCCAGCATGCTCCCATGTCCGACCCCATCGTCCACCTCAACGGCACCCTGACCCCGCTCTCCGAAGCCCGCATCCCGGTACTGGACCGCGGCTTTATCTTCGGCGACGGCATCTATGAGGTGATCCCGTACTACCACGGCAAGCCGTTCCGCGGCGCGCAGCACCTGGCGCGGCTGCACCGGAGCCTGGAGGGCATCGGCATTCCCGACCCGTACAGCGCGGCGCAGTGGCTGGAGCGTGTCGGCGAGGTAGTCCAGGCCAACGGGCTGTCGGACCAGCTTGTCTATATCCAGGTGACGCGGGGCGTGGCCAGGCGCACCCATGCGTTCCCGAAGGAAGTGGTGCCGACGGTGCTGATCATGACCAATCCGATGGCGCTGCCGTCGGCGCAGATGGTCGGGCAGGGCGTCGCGTGCGTGACGATGGAGGACCGGCGCTGGCTCAATTGCCAGATCAAGTCGACCTCGCTGCTCGGCAACGTGCTGGCGGCGCAGCATGCGGTGGAGCAGGGCGTGACCGAGGCGATCCAGTTCCGCGACGGCTGGCTGACCGAGGCGTCGGCGTCCAATGTGTGGCTGGTGCGCGATGGCCGCGTGGCGGCGCCGCCCAAGGACAACCTGATCCTGGAAGGCATCCGCTACGGCTTCATGGAGGAAATCTGCGAGGCGATGGGGATTGCGCTGGAGTCGCGCCGGATCGGCAGGGACGAGGTGTTTGCCGCCGACGAGGTGCTGCTGTCGTCGGCCAGCAAGGAGTTGCTGCCGGTGGTCAGCATCGATGGCCGCCAGATCGGCAAGGGCGTGCCGGGGCCGGTGTTCGCGCGCCTGTATGCGGCTTACCAGGCGGCCAAGGCGGCGCTGTAAGAGCCTGCAAGTCCAGGCAGACGCGTGCTAGCATGCATCGGGATTCAGCCAGGAGTCAGTCATGCCCAAGCGTGAGCGCGGCCGGCGTGCCTTGCAGGACGAGGTCAGCCGGCGTATCCAGCAGATCGATGAAATCGGCGAGGACGGTCCCCGGATCCGGGTGCCGGCACCGCAGCCGCATCCGCGCGATGCGCGCGGCCGCAACTGGGACATGGCCTTCGACAACCTGCACGGCTATGCGGCCAGCGTGCGCGCGGCGGTCGACAAGGTGCGCGACGAGTTCGACCTGAACGAGGCGCTGGAGAACCGCGCGCCCAATCCCTTCGGCGACTGAGCGCGCTAGTCCACTGAAACGATGATGGCGACGCGCCGGTTCTCGGCGCGTCCCGCGGCGGTGCGGTTGTCCGCCACCGGACGGGTCTTGCCCAGCCCGCGGACTTCGATGTGGTCCCGCGCAAAGCCGGCATCGGCCAGCAGCCTGGCCACGGCTTCGGCGCGCCGCACCGACAGCGACTGGTTGTATTCCGCCGCGCCGGCGTCATCGGTATGGCCGTCCACGCGCAGGTGCTCGATGCCCACGCCGCTCAGCGCCCGGCCGATGCGCCGCACGTTGGCGGCACGCTCGCCTTCGATCAGGTCCTCGTTGAAGCCGAACAGCACCTTGTCGCTGAGGCCCAGTTCCCAGCCTTCTCCTGTCAGCGTAAAGCCTTCCTGCTGCAGCACGGCCAGCTGCGCCGGCGACAGCCGTCCGTCGGGCGGTGCGGTCTGGCAGCCGGCCAGCGCCAGGCTGGCCAGCATCGCCGCGGCCAGCCAGGACTTCCAGCGGAATTTGTGATCGGTCAGGGGACGGCTTGCAAACATGTGGGTTCTCACTGCGTGACGTCCAGGCGCGGCTCGGCGCTTTGCCAGATGCCGCCGGAGCGCCGCTTGGCGCCGTACATGGCGGCGTCGGCGGCGTGCAGCAGCGCCTGGCTGCCTTGCGCATGGACAGGGAAGACGGCCAGCCCGATGCTGAGCGAGGCCTGCACCGCGCTGCCGTCTGGCAGGTCGATGGGGCAGGCCATCGCCTGCAGGATATGTTCGGCGATCTGGATCGCATCGTCCGGCGCGCGCAGCGCGGTGGCCAGTACCGCGAATTCGTCGCCGCCGATGCGCGCCACGGTGTCGCGGGCGCGCAGGCTGGCGCGGATGCGCTGGGCCACCGCGACCAGCACCGCGTCGCCGGCGGCATGGCCGTGGCGGTCGTTGATGTGCTTGAAATCGTCGCTGTCGAGATACAGCACCGCGGCATATTCGTCGTTGGCGGCCGCGTGGCGCACGGCGTGCTCCAGCGCCTCGACGAAGGCGGCGCGGTTCAGCAGCCCGGTCAGCGCATCGTGGTTGGCGCGGTGGGCGAGCGAGCGGTTCTCGTGCTGCATCTGGTTCTGCCAGGTCTGCAGTTCGTCGAGCAGGCCGTTGAAGTCTTCGCTGAGCGCATTGAGTTCGGCGATGCTGGCCGGCGGCGTGCGCTGCGCGAAATCGCGCTCGGAACGGACCGCGTGCGCCACCCGCATCAGGTTGCGCAGCGGCTCGATGATCTGCACCAGCAGCCGGCTGGCCAGGTAGTGGGCGCCGACGGCGGTCAGCAGCAGGCAGGCCAGCAGGCCCAGCGCGCCCTGCAGCAGGAAATGCAGCAGGTTGCGCGGGTCGCCGCTGACGCGCAGCATGCCGACCGTTTGCGCCTGGTGCAGGATGGGCTGCTCGACGGCTTCCGTGCCCAGCCATTCGACCAGTGCATGGCGCAAGCCGGTCAGCGGCGCCTGGCCGGGCCGCTCCCACACCGCCAGCACGTGGTGGTCGCGGTCATAGACGGTGGCGCGGGCGATGTCTTCCGAGGCCGCGATCGCCGCCAGCGTTTCCGCGGTGGCGGGCTGGTCGCGGAACACCACCGGCGCTTCCAGCGTATAGGCGATCGAGCGCGCCACCAGCCGCACGTTGTGGTCGGCGTAGACGCGCAGCGCGGTGACGCCGATCGCGGTCAGCGCCAGGCCGGCGGTGCATACCGCGATCAGCGCCACGCCCAGGTGGATGCGGCGCAGCACGCTGTAGAGGGTGGGGCGCGCGCCTTGCCCGCGCACCGGCCGGGGCTGGCTCATGACGGCGCTCCCTTGCGGCGGCCGAGCTGCAGCACGCCGGGATGCATGTGCACGCCGCTGCGGGCGAGGGTATCGAGATTGACGCGGAACGAGACCTGGCTGTCGCGGATGTTGAGGCAGAACATGCTGCCCACCTCGCACTCGAAGTCTTCTTCGGCGATGACCAGCACCGGGCGGCCGGTCAATTCGGCCGACAGGCGCTTGCGGCGCGGTTCGTTCATGGTGCCCACGTACAGCGCATCGCACGCCGGATGCAGCATGTCGGCCAGCACGTCGACCTGCCGGGTCTGCACCGTGCGGCCATTGGCGAGCGTGCCACCCTCCCTCAGCCGGGCCGCATAGCGGCTGGCATGATCCACGCACAGCCGCACCGGATCGCGCTCCACCGGCCAGCGCGCGTAGCCGAGCAGGCTGATGACCACGCGCGCGACCAGGTCGGCCCGTTGCGGGGCAGGTTGCGCGGTGACAACGGGCGGCAGCATGGCGGGCAGCACCGCCAGCGTCACGGCAAGCAGAGCGGCCGTCAGGCCGCGGCGCAGCAGCGGTCGCGCACGGGCAGCGGACGCGGTCGGAGGAGGGCTGGCTGGGGCAGGCGCCATGGTCTGGAATGAAGGGGGCGGAGCGGCCGCTTGCGGTGTTGTGGTCTGGCCGAGGGTATTGTCTGGGGCTGGGTTCCGGACGGTCAAGCGCCCGGCCGTGCAATGGCTTGGGCGAAATCGGGCTGCGCGAGCGAGATCCTGCGGAACCGGCTCATGACGCGGCGTGATACGAAATGTTTATCGGCCCGCTGTTGCTTTCCTGAAGCCCGCCCGGCTTCGCCGTGGCGGCCACAACACTTAGAATGTGGTCATCGCCCCAACCCGCGCCCTGCCGCGTGCCGCCATGATCGCCGACCCCCTTCTCCGCATGCTGCACCTGACCGGCGTCGCCGTCTGGGTCGGCGGCATGTTCTTCGCCTACCTGTGCCTGCGGCCGGTGGCCGGCGCCGTGCTGGAGCCGCCGCCGCGCCTGCGCCTGTGGCGCGGCGTGTTTGACCGGTTTTTCCCATGGGTGTGGGCGTCGGTGGTCGCAATCCTGCTAAGCGGTGGCGCGATGATGGCGGCGGTGGGCATGGCTGGCGCGCCGCGCAACTGGCACCTGATGCTGGGCATCGGCATCGTCATGGCGGGGATTTTCTGCTACGTATGGTTCGGCCCGTATCGGGCGCTGGGCCGGGCCGTGGACGCCCAGGACTGGCCGGCCGCCGGTGCCGCGCTGAACCGCATCCGGCAGGCGGTCGGGACCAACCTGGTGCTCGGGCTGGCCAATATCGCCGTGGCGACGCTGGGCCGCTGGCTCGCCTGAACGGACCGCGCAGCACCTGGGTCCGTCTCGTCTTGTCACAACCACGCAAACGGAGAGCTGCCATGCGCGTCTTCGCATATGTTGCCGTCGCCGGCCTGGCCGTGGCGGCCATCCCCGCCGGCGCCGCGGGCAATGGCGGCCTGAGCGCCGACTATGAGCGCTGCATGGGCAAGGCTGTGTCGACCGCCGACATGCTCAACTGTGCCGCGCTGGAGTCGCGGGTCCAGGAGGCGGCGCTGAACCGCGCCTATCAGTCGCTGCTGCGGCGGCTGGAGCCGCCGCGCACCGGGCAGTTGCGGGTGGCGCAGCGGGTCTGGCTCGAGTACCGGCAGGCCCATTGCGCTTTCGTTTCCAATCCGGCCGGCGGCAGCGCCGCGCGCGTGGCCGGCGCGGGCTGCATGCTGGACATGACGGCCGCGCGGGCGCGCGAATTGCGCGCCTTCGCCACCGAGGCCGGCGGCCGGTGAGCCTGCGGGCCTTGTGCTAGAGTTGCCTGACCCCCTGTGCTGCGGCACGTCTCAACCGGAGATGGATCATGGCCAATGAATCGCGCCACAACCTGAAGGCTTTCGTGCAGACCGCACCCCAGGCGGGGCGCTACGTGTGGGTCATCGCGCTGGTGGATTTCAGCGCGCAGCAGGTCCGGCGCGCCATTGTGTCGGACGATACCTTCACCACCTCCGATGCCGCGCGCGTTGCCGGCGAGGCCCAGCTCAAGGCGATGGCCGAGGATCACTAGCCTCGCGTTAGCGCAAGCGGCTCGTACCGGGCTGTTGCGCGCCGGCATCCGTGGCCGGCCGATATCGATTCTTGCCTTGCGGGCGGTTCCCCGCACACTAGACTATGGGCATGTTCCTCCACAAGAAAGGACTCCCATGACGGATTGCGCGCTTCGCCCGGCCAGGGCCCTGCTGCTGGCCGCGTTGCTCGGTTCGGGCCTGACGTTCAGTGCGGCGTCGATGGCCCAGGTGTCGGTCAACATTGCCATCGGCGTGCCGCCGCCGGCGCCGATCTACGAGGCCGTGCCCGCGCCGCGCGCCGGCTACGTCTGGATGCCCGGCTACTGGGACTGGGACGATCACCACCGCAAGCACGCCTGGAAAAAGGGTCGCTGGGAGCGCGAGCGCCCGGGCTACGTCTATGAGTCGCCGCGCTGGGTCCAGGCGCGCGACGGCTGGGTGCTGGTGCCGGGCCGCTGGGACCAGGGCGGATATAAAGACAAAAACAAGGACAAAGGCAACAAAGGCCACAAGGAAAAGGACAAGGGCAACCATTGCCCGCCCGGCCAGGCCAAGAAGGGCGAGTGCTGACCAGCCCGCCGCGCGGCGCCATACGGTGACGCCGCGCGTCCTTGCCATGCTACGATCCCCGCCATGACACCCGCGCCCGCGCGGCGCATCGGCAGCGGATTCCGGAGGTAGCGATGGCAAGGCACGTCTTCACGCGCGCGCAGTATCTCGACATCCTCAACGACAGCCTGCGCAAGCATCCCGGCTGGCAGCCCGGCATGGCGTTCGTGTTCCTGCCGCCCGGCGCCGACGCCAGCCAGGCCACGGCGGTGGGCTGCACCGGCCCGATGGACGCGATCCCGGTCTATGCGGAGATCCAGCGCGTGGCGGCCGAGCTGATCGAAGTCAGCGACGCATAAGCCAACGCCCACCCGCGCCACTGTAGCGCCGGCCCGGTGGACGCCCGCGAGTGCGTACAATACCGCCCTCTACAGACTTTCGGATATTGCCGTGAAGAAAACGGACCTGGAAAAAAACAAGGGCCTGAAGATCGCCAACAGCCTGAAGCAGGCGGCGGCGGGGCGGGGCGGCATGCCCGGCGCCGCGGCGCGCCCGGACCGGCGCGAGCAGCGCCGGCTGGACCAGGAGCAAGGTCTGGTGCCGTTCGCGTGCAAGCTCGACGGCACGCTGGTGAAGCGCCTGCAGGCGCTGGCCGCCGATCACCCGGGCGGCATGACGGGGCTGCTCAATGAAGTGCTGGCGGGCGCGCTGCCGCCGGAGCAGGACCAGGCCTGAGCGTCGCGCGGCGGCCGCAGGGCCGCCGGGGCTTCAGTCCTCTTTCAATCCTCGTCTTCGTCGTCGAGGAACTCGCGACGCAGCATCCAGTTGGCGATGGCTTCGTCGCAGATGCGCTTGAACTTCTGCTTGTCCGGCATCTTGTCGAACAGCTGGAAGTTGACCAGCGCCATGCCGGCATCGGTGATGTAGAACATCCGGCTCGGGTCGTCGTCGTGGACGATGCGGCCGTCGATGGCGTCTTCTTCGCTTTCCGCCGGCATGTCTTCCAGCTCGACCACGCGGCAGGTGAAGCGCGGGCTGCGGGTGTGGGTCAGGTACTCGAATTCGTCGTGCATGACCTCGCCGCCCTTGCCCGCGATCACGGCGAAGCCCCAGATAAAGCGGGGCATCGGCAGATCGGACAGGTCTTCAATCTCGTCCATGGTGTTCTCCCTGATTCAATCCCCGCATTATCGCCCGGAACGCCGCGGCTTCAAACCGTGGCGCGGCGCGACCGTGCCGATCGTGGACTTATGGCCCCGCGTGGCAGTTGGCCAGCGCCGGCGCGGCGTTTTCCGCCTGCATCAGGTCGCGCAGCGTGCCTGACTCGCCCTTGGTCCACCATTCGTAGCGGCCGCCGACATAGCGCGCGCCGGAAGCCGACACCGTGCTGACCGCCAGCACCGGCTTGCCTTCGATGCGAAACACCGCGGCCTGGTTGTCCGGGCTGTTGAAATAGCGGACCGTCAGCGTCTTGCCGCCGTCGCACTGGTAGCGCATGGTGCGCACCTCGGGAAAGCGCACGCCGTCGATGCCGGGCGCGCGGGCGGCCTGGGCGGTGGCGCTGGCGCACAGTGCGGCGAGCAGGGCAACGGCAGGAATGCGGGACAGCATCAGGCGATCGGGCATGGCGTGTTCTGGTCGAAAGTTGGTGTTCGGGTGGGGCTGCGGCAAGCGCTCAGCCCAGCATGTAGCCGGCGGCGAGCGCGCGGAAGCTCTCCAGCTCGCGGGCTTGCCAGGCTTCATCCTCGCCGAGTTCTTCGGCCAGGATAGCCGCCACCGCCGGTGCCGCGTCGACCGCCGCGCGAGCGTCCAGGAACAGCGCGCGGTTGCGGCGCGCCAGCACGTCCTCGACCCGGCGCGCCAGTTCATGCCGCGCGGCAAAGCGCACGTGGGCCTCGGTCAGGCCCGAGGCGCCGGCCAGCATGCGGTCGTGTCCCGGCAGCGCGCGCAGCAGCGCCAGCTCGTTGCCGTAGTAGCGGTCCGGCGAACCGGAATCCGGTGGCGGCAGGTCGGCCGGCAGCCCGGCCGCGCCGTGCAGCGGCAACTCCGCGGTCACGCACGGCGCGGCGCGCACCATCTGGCGCTGGATCGCGGTCTCGATCACGTCTTCGGCCATCTTGCGGTAGGTGGTCCATTTGCCGCCGGTGACGGTGATCAGTCCGGCTTTCGACACCACGATCGTATGCTCGCGCGACAGCGACGCGGTGGAGGCTTCGCCGGTGGCCCGCACCAGCGGCCGCAGGCCGGCCCAGACGCTGGTGACGTCGGCGCGGGTGGGGTCCTTGGCCAGGTAGCGCGACGCCGTTTCGAGGATGAAATCGACATCGTCGGCGCCGGCGTCGGGCTCCAGCGGCAGGTCGCGGCGCGGCGTGTCGGTGGTGCCGACGATGGTGTGGCCGTTCCAGGGCACCACGAACAGCACCCGCCCGTCGTCGGTCTTGGGGATCAGGATGGCGCGCTCGCCCGGCAGGAAGCTGCGCGGCAGCGTCAGGTGCACGCCCTGGCTGGGCGCGACCATGGCGCGGGCATGCCCGTCTTCCATCTGGCGGATGGCATCGACCCACACGCCGGTGGCATTGATCACGCAGTCCGCGCGCAGCCGGAAGGTGGCGCCGCCCAGCACGTCCTGCACCGTCACGCCGCTGATCACGCCGCCCTGCTGGCTCAGGCCGGTCGCGCGCATGTAGTTGAGCGCGGTGCCGCCGACGTCGAACAGCGTGCGCATCAGCGCCACCGCCAGCCGCGCATCGTCGAACTGGCCGTCGAAATACAGGTTGCCGCCGCGCAGCGGGCGCCCGCCGACGTGTTCGGCCAGGTTGGGCGCGGCGGCCAGCACCTCGCGGTGGTTCAGCCAGCGGCTGCCGGACAGGTTGAGGCTGCCGGCGAGCATGTCATAGAGCTTGAGGCCGATGCCGTAGAAGGGCTGGTCGAACATCTGGTAGGCCGGCACCACGAAGCCCAGCGGCCACACCAGGTGCGGCGCGTTGCGCGCCAGCAGGCCGCGCTCGTGCAGGGCCTCGCGCACCAGGCTGATATTGCCCTGGGCCAGGTAGCGCACGCCGCCATGTACCAGCTTGGTGGCCTTGCTCGAGGTGCCCTTGGCAAAGTCCGCGGCTTCGACCAGCAGCGTGCGGTAGCCGCGCGACGCGGCATCGACCGCCGTGCCCAGGCCGGTGGCGCCGCCGCCGATGACGATCACGTCCCAGCGCGGCTCGCGCTCCAGGGTGGCGAGCAGGGCGGCGCGGCCGGGCGGCTGGATCGGGGTGGGAAGGCTGTGCATGACGCTGGTTTCTGGTGTGTGCTGGCTAGGGATGTTCGGTTTGCCCGCGCTGCGCGGGACGGGTTTGACGCAACGGCGTCAGCCGTGGCCGCCGCCGGCGTCGTCGTCGCGCGCCCAGTCGCGGGCGCGCTCGACCGCCCGGTGCCAGCGCGCGAGCCGGTGGCCGCGCTCGTCGGCAGACAGGTTGGGCTCGAAGCGCCGCTCCACCTGCCATTGCTGCGCGATCTGCACCGGGTCGCTCCAGTAGCCGGTGGCCAGGCCGGCCAGGTAGGCGGCGCCCAGCGCGGTGGTCTCGGTCACGCGCGGGCGTACCACCGGGGTGCCGAGCAGGTCGGCCTGCATCTGCATCAGCAGGTCGCTGCGCGAGGCGCCGCCGTCCACACGCAGCTCGGCCAGCGCGATGCCGGCGTCCTTCTGCATGGCCTCGAGCACGTCCACGCTTTGCAGCGCGATCGATTCCAGCGCCGCGCGCGCGATCTGCGGCCGGCCGGTGCCGCGCGTCATGCCGACCAGCGTGCCGCGCGCGAAGGGGTCCCAGTGCGGCGCGCCCAGCCCGGCAAAGGCCGGCACCAGCACCACGCCGCCGCTGTCGTTGCACTGGCGCGCCAGCGCCTCGGCCTCGGGCGCGCTCTGGATGATCTTCAGGCCGTCGCGCAGCCACTGGATGGTGGCCCCACCCATGAACACGCCGCCCTCCAGGCAATATTGAGTCTGGCCGCGGTACTGCCAGCCGATGGTGGTCAGCAGCCGGTTGTGCGACGTGACCGGCTGCGCGCCGGTATTCATCAGCAGGAAGCAGCCGGTGCCGTAGGTGTTCTTGGCCATGCCCGGCACCAGGCAGGCCTGGCCGAAGGTGGCGGCCTGCTGGTCGCCGGCGATGCCGGCAATCGGGATCGGCAGGCCGAACAGCCGCGCCGAGGTGCGCGCGACTTCGCCGCTGGACGCCACCACCTCGGGCAGCAGCGCGTGCGGGATGTCGAGCAGCGCCAGCAGCGCGTCGTCCCATTCAAAGCTGTGGATGTTGAACAGCATCGTGCGCGAGGCATTGGAGACGTCGGTGACATGGCGCGCGCCGTCGGTCAGCTGCCAGATCAGCCAGCTGTCGACGGTGCCGAAGGCCAGCTCGCCGCGCTGCGCGCGCGCCCGCGCGCCTTCGATGTTGTCCAGCATCCAGCGCAGCTTGGTGCCGGAAAAATAGGCGTCGATGATCAGGCCGGTCTTCTCGCGGAACAGCTCGCCGTGGCCGGCGGCCTGCAGCGCCTCGCACATCGGCGCGGTGCGGCGGTCCTGCCAGACCAGCGCGCGGCCGACCGGCTCGCCGGTCTTGCGGTCCCACAGCACGGTGGTCTCGCGCTGGTTGGTGATGCCGATGGCGCGCACCTGCGAGGCGCTGATGCCGGCATCGGCCAGCACCTGGTGCGCCACCGCCAGCTGCGACTGCCAGATCTCGTAGGGATCGTGCTCGACATGGCCGGGATGTGGGTAATATTGGCGGAACTCGCGCTGCGCCAGGCGCACCACGTTGCCGGCATGGTCGAACAGGATGGCGCGCGAGCTGCTGGTGCCCTGGTCGAGCGCCAGCACGTATTGCGGCTCGGCGGGAAGCTGGGACGGGGCAGGGTGCTGGCCCTGCGCGGCGGGCTGGTTCATGCGTTCGATCCTGACAATGACAATGCGCGCCGGCGCGGCCGGCGCACGGAATGCCGATGGCTGAAATGTCCTTCCTGCCGGCCGCGGCTGCCGCGGCACGGATCGCCGCCTCGCTGGCGGCGCGCAGCGGCTTCGATGCCGCCGCCAAGCTGCGCCTGATGGCCGGCGGCCGGCAGGTCGGCTGGCTTCCCCGCAAACATGCCGGCATCCTGCGCGGCATCGCTGGCGTGCTCGGTCCGGAGCAGGCGCTTGCCGACGGCTCCGTGGCCGTGGCGCTGCTGCCGGGCTGCGATGATTTCGCCGCGCGCAGCGCCGCGCTGCGGACGCTGTCGCACCATCTGGCCGACGCCGGCCATGTGCGCGGCTGGCGCGACGAGCTGTTCGCGGTCACCGCCGCGCTGGACGCACCCGCAGTGGCGGTGGTGGAGCGCGCCGCGGCCCGCTTCCTGGGGCTGCTGACCTTCGCTTCGCACATGAACGGCATCGTCGATGGCGGTGCGGACAACCCGCCGGCGCTGTGGATCTCGCGCCGCAGCCCGGCCAAGGCCGTCGACCCCGGCATGTGGGACAACCTGGTCGCCGGCGGCATGCCCCACGGCAGCGACCCGCTGGCGACGCTGGTGCGCGAGTGCGGGGAAGAGTCCGGCATTCCGCCCGAACTGGCGCGCGGCGTGCAGCCGCACGGCATGATCGAGGTGCTGCGCGACCTGCCCGAAGGCGTGCAGTGGGAGCAGGTCTATGTCTACGACCTGCTGCTGCCGCCGGGCTTCACGCCGCACAACCACGACGGCGAGGTCAGCGAGCACCGGCGCGTCGAGGTGGCGCCATTGCTTGCTATCATGTCGGCCGGCGCCATGACGGTCGATGCGACACTGGTGACGCTGGATGCCCTTGAGCGGCGGGGCTGGCTCGATACCGGTCAGCCCGACTGAGCCGCCGCGGAATCCATCGCCGCTCGCTGCGGCAGTGTCTGCGTTATTGCCTGCATTGCCCGCGTTATTGCCTGCGTTACTGACCGAGCCCCCCAGGCTTCCCCGGCCCCGCGCCGCGCCACCCCGACAGAACCACACACCATGAGCAACACCGGATTCATCCTGACCCTCTCGTGCCCTGATCAGCCGGGCATCGTCCACGCCGTCTCGGGCCTGCTGTTCCAGCACGGCTGCAATATCGTAGACTCCGACCAGTACGGCGACGAGTATGCCGGCCGCTTCTTCATGCGCGTGCATTTCACCCCGGCCGCCGGCGGTCCCGACCTGGCCACGCTGAAGGCCGCGTTCGCGGCGGTGGGCGACCAGTTCGGCATGCAGTGGGAGCTGAACGATGCCACGGTCAAGCCGCGCGTGATGATCATGGTGTCGAAGATCGGCCATTGCCTGAACGACCTGCTGTTCCGCGCCAAGGTCGGCGGGCTGCCGGTGGAGATCGCGGCCATCGTCTCGAACCACCGCGACTTCTACCAGCTGGCGGCATCGTACGACGTGCCGTTCTTCCACCTGCCGCTGATGAACGCATCGGCGGAGCAGAAGGCCGCGCAGGAAGCGCGCGTGTTCGACGTGGTGCAGGAGCAGAACATCGACCTGGTGGTGCTGGCGCGCTACATGCAGGTGCTGTCCGACGACCTGTGCCGCAAGCTGGCCGGCCGCGCCATCAATATCCACCATTCGTTCCTGCCCAGCTTCAAGGGCGCCAAGCCGTACTACCAGGCGCACGACCGCGGCGTGAAACTGATCGGCGCCACCGCGCACTACGTCACCGCCGACCTGGACGAAGGCCCGATCATCGAGCAGGAGATCGAGCGCGTCGACCACAGCATGGACCCTGACCAGCTGACCGCCGTCGGCCGCGACGTCGAATGCGTGGCGCTGGCGCGCGCGGTCAAGTGGCATGCCGAACACCGCATCCTGCTCAACGGCCACAAGACCGTGGTGTTCAAGTAAGCCTTCGATGCCCCGAAGCTTTGCTCCCCTCTCCCGCTCGCGGGAGAGGGGCCGGGGGTGAGGGCGGGCGCGTCGCAATGCCGACGCGCCCCGCCATGCCCTGCCACCCGCCATCAACACCGCCCCCGCTCCCACCCGCGCGGCAGCGGCAGCCGGACATCCGGCACGCTCACTCCCGCTCCGCCACCACACACTTCACCCCACTGTCGGCCAGGATCTGGTCGAACGGCGCCGCCACCGGCGCGTCGGTGAACAGCCGGTCCACCTGCGACACATGCGCCAGCTCCACCATGGCCTGGCGGTTGAACTTGCTGGCGTCCGCCGCCAGCCAGACCTCGCGTGAATGCTCGATGATGGTCCGCGCCACCTTGACCTCGCGGAAGTCGTAGTCGCGCAGCGTGCCGTCGGTCTCGATGCCCGAGATGCCGATCAGCCCGATATCGACCTTGAACTGGCGGATGAACTCCACCGTGGCCTCGCCGACGATGCCGCGGTCGCGCGAGCGCAGCACGCCGCCGGCGACGATGACTTCGCAATCGGGGTTGTCGGCCAGGATGTTGGCGACGTTCAGGTTGTTGGTGATCACGCGCAGGCCGCGATGGTGCACCAGCCCGCGCGCGATCTCTTCCACCGTGGTGCCGATGTTCAGGATCAGCGAGCAGCCTTCGGGCACCGCCGCCGCCACCGCGCGCGCGATGCGCGCCTTGCCCTCGGCATTGAGCACCTGCCGTTGCCGGTAGGCGATGTTCTCGGTGGTGGAATCTTCCACCCGCACCCCGCCATGGAAGCGCGCCAGCATGCCGTTCTCGGCCAGCAGGTTGACGTCGCGGCGCACCGTCTGGAGCGTGACGCCGAACTTGCGCGCAAGTTCGTCGATGGAGGCAAAGCCCTGGGTGCGGACTTCTTCGAGCAGGGCCGTCTGGCGGGGATTCAGGGTCATGCCGGGATTCTAGTTCAAACACAAACGAAAACAAATGATGCGCTGCACTATTGTTTTATGTTCGTTTTGTTGCTAAAACGAGCGTGAAGCCAAGAGTGGTGCGCCTGCATCGGACGCAAGCCGTGATGCCGGCAGCATATCGAACATGGAGACCGGATGCAGCTACGTTTGGAAGGCGTCGCACAGCAGGCAGGTTCGCAGGCGTATCTCTATCCGATGACGCTGGCCCCGGTTGCGGGCGCGGTCACCATCCTGCTGGGCGCGACGCAGGCGGGCAAGACTTCGCTGATGCGGGTCATGGCGGGGCTGGACCGGCCCAGCGCCGGGCGCGTGCTGGTCGACGGCGACGACGTCACTGGCATGCCGGTGCGCGAGCGCAATGTGTCGATGGTCTACCAGCAGTTCATCAACTACCCGTCGCTCAGGGTCTTCGACAACATCGCTTCGCCGCTGCGGCTGCGGCGCAAGGCCGCGGCCGGCGAGATCGCCGGGCGCGTGCGCGAGCTGGCGGCGCGGCTGCATATCGACCACCTGCTGGACCGCTATCCGGCCGAGCTCTCCGGCGGCCAGCAACAGCGCGTGGCGCTGGCGCGCGCGCTGGCCAAGGAGGCGCCGCTGATGCTGCTGGACGAGCCGCTGGTCAACCTGGACTACAAGCTGCGCGAAGAGCTGCGCGAAGAACTGACGCAGCTGTTCGCGCACGGCGACGCCACCGTGATCTACGCCACCACCGAGCCCGGCGAGGCGCTGCTGCTGGGCGGGCACACGGCGGTGCTCGATGCGGGCGAGCTGCTGCAGTACGGCCCCACGCCACAGGTGTTCCACTATCCCGATTCGCTGCGCGTGGCGCGCGCCTTCAATGACCCGCCGATGAACCTGGTCGAAGGCCGGCTGCAGGGCGGCGAGGTCGCGCTGGCCGGCGGCATCGCGGTGCCGGTGCCCGGCGTGGCGGCGCAAGACGGCCCGGTGACGCTGGGCGTGCGCGCGTCGGCCCTGCGTCTGGCGGGGGAGGCTGGCGCGGTCGCGGTGCCGGGCCGCGTGGCGCTGGCCGAGCTGTCCGGCTCGGACACCTTCGTCCACGCCGATACCGCGGTCGGAAACCTGGTGGCGCAGTTCGCCGGCGTGCTCGACCTGCAGCTGGGCGAGCCGGTGACGCTGCACCTGCTGCCCGACCAGCTCTACCTGTTCGATGCCGACGGCCGCCGCATCCATGCGCCGCGCCGGCCCGGCGGCGCGGCGATGGCAACGCCAGCGGCGGGAGGCTGAAATGGCGCGCATCGACCTGGACCTGGCGCACTCGTATGTGCCCCATCCGCGCACCGACGACGACTACGCGCTGCTGCCGCTGCGCTTCACCTTCGAAGACGGCGGCGCCTATGCGCTGCTGGGCCCGTCGGGCTGCGGCAAGACCACGCTGCTGAACTGCATTTCCGGGCTGCTGCGGCCTTCGCACGGCACCATCGCCTTCGATGGCCGCGATGTCACCGGCGCCACGCCGCAGGCGCGCAATATCGCCCAGGTGTTCCAGTTCCCGGTGATCTACGACACCATGACCGTCGGCGAAAACCTGGCCTTCCCGCTGCGCAACCGCGGCGTGCCGGAAGCGCAGGTGCGCGAGCGGGTCGGGCGCGTCGCCGAGATGCTGGATCTTTCGTCGACGCTCGGGCGCCGCGCCAGCGGGCTGGCCGCCGATGCCAAGCAGAAGATCTCGCTCGGGCGCGGGCTGGTGCGCCAGGACGTGTCGGCGATCCTGTTCGACGAGCCGCTGACGGTGATCGACCCGCAGCTCAAATGGCAGCTGCGGCGCAAGCTGAAGGAAATCCACCACGAGTTTCGCCTGACGCTGATCTACGTGACCCACGACCAGACCGAGGCGCTGACCTTTGCCGACCAGGTGGTGGTGATGTCGCGCGGCAAGGCGGTGCAGGTGGGGCCGGCCGATGCGCTGTTCGAGCGGCCCGCGCATACCTTCGTCGGGCACTTTATCGGCTCGCCGGGCATGAACTTCTTGCCCGGGCAGTGGCGCGACGGCGCCATCGACGTGGCCGGGCGCCGCTACACGCCGACGCTGGCGCCGCCGGTGGAAGCGGCGCTGCGCGCGGCCGGCAGCTTCCGCATCGGGGTGCGCCCGGAATACCTGCGACTGGCGCCGGAGCGCGACGCGCAGGCGGTGCCGGTGCAGGTGCAGCGGGCGCAGGACATCGGCACTTACTGGCTGCTGACCGGCACGGTGCAGGAGGCGGGCGCGCAGGCCGGCACGCTGCGCGCGCGGCTGGGTGTGGAGGCGGCAGGGCTGCGCGCGGGCGATACGGCGTGGCTGTCGGTGTTCAACCGGCATACCTGCTACTACGTCAACGAGGAGCTGGTCGCATGAAGCCCGTCAACCAGAAGGCCTGGCTGCTGGTGCTGCCGGTGGTGGTATGCGTGGCATTCTCCGCCATCCTGCCGCTGATGACCATCGTCAATTATTCGGTGCAGGACATCATCTCGCCCGAGCGGCGCGTGTTCGTCGGCACCGAATGGTTCCGCACGGTGCTGCGCGACGGCGAGCTGCACGATGCGCTGCTGCGCCAGCTCGGCTTCTCGCTGGCGGTGCTGCTGGTGGAGATCCCGCTGGGCATCCTGCTGGCGCTGTCGATGCCGGCGCGGGGCTGGAAGGCATCGGCGGTGCTGGTGATCATCGCGCTGTCGCTGCTGATCCCGTGGAACGTGGTCGGCACCATCTGGCAGATCTTCGGGCGCACCGATATCGGCCTGCTCGGCGCCGCGCTGGAAGGGCTGGGCTTCGACTACAACTACACCGGCAGCGCCTTCGACGCGTGGATCACGGTGCTGGTGATGGACGTCTGGCACTGGACGCCGCTGGTGGCGCTGCTGTGCTACGCCGGCCTGCGCGCGATCCCCGACGCCTACTACCAGGCCGCGCAGATCGACGGCGCCTCGCGCCTGGCGGTGTTCCGCCATATCCAGCTGCCCAAGCTGCGCGGCGTGCTGATGATCGCGGTGCTGCTGCGCTTCATGGACAGCTTCATGATCTACACCGAGCCGTTCGTGCTGACCGGCGGCGGGCCCGGCAACGCCACCACGTTCCTGTCGCAATACCTGACCCAGAAGGCGGTGGGCCAGTTCGACCTGGGCCCCGCGGCGGCGTTTTCCATCGTCTACTTCCTGATCATCCTGCTCATGTGTTTCATCCTCTACAACTGGATGCAGCGCGCGGGCACCGCCGGCAGCGAGGACATGCCCCATGGCTGAGATCTCTTCGGCAGTTCCTGCCGTGATCCCCACCGCAATCCCGGCAAAGGCCAACCGCGCCGCCTGGTGGCGCGCCGGCTTCCTGCTGGCCTACCTGGTGTTCGCCATCGTGCCGATCTACTGGATGGTCAACATGTCGTTCAAGACCAACGAGGAGATCGTCTCGACGCTGTCGCTGTGGCCGGGGCAGTTTACGCTGGAGCACTACAAGACCATCTTCACCGATCCGTCCTGGTATTCGGGCTACGTCAACTCGATGATCTACGTGGCGATGAACACCGTGATCTCGATCGGCGTCGCGCTGCCGGCCGCCTATGCCTTTTCGCGCTACCAGTTCATCGGCGACAAGCATGTGTTCTTCTGGCTGCTGACCAACCGCATGACGCCGCCGGCGGTGTTCCTGCTGCCGTTCTTCCAGCTCTACAGCACCATCGGCCTGATGGATACGCACCTGGGCGTGGCGCTGGCGCACCTGGTCTTCAACGTGCCGCTGGCGGTGTGGATCCTGGAGGGTTTCATGTCCGGCGTGCCGCGCGAGATCGATGAAACCGCCTATGTCGACGGCTACTCGTTCCCACGCTTCTTCCTGACCATCTTCCTGCCGCTGATCAAGGCCGGCGTGGGCGTGGCCGCGTTCTTCTGCTTCATGTTCAGCTGGGTGGAACTGCTGCTGGCGCGCACGCTGACCTCGGTCAACGCCAAGCCCATCGTCGCCACCATGACGCGCACGGTATCGGCATCGGGCATGGACTGGGGCGTGCTGGCCGCGGCCGGCGTGCTGACCATCGTTCCCGGCGGCATCGTGATCTGGTTCGTGCGGCACTACATCGCGAAGGGCTTCGCGATGGGCCGCGTGTAGTCCCCGGGGCCTTCATTCGAGGAGACGGCGCCAATGCTCAGTTGGATGGTATGGACCACGCCGGTGGCGGTGTTCTTTGGCTGCATCGTGGTGATGCTGATCGGCATGACGATCCTGGAAATCCGCTCGCCGTCGGTGCTGCGCAAGGGCTTCCTGCCGATCGCCACCACCCGCGGCGACCGGCTCTTCATCGGGCTGATGTGCGCGGCGTGGATCAACCTGGCATGGGTCGGGCTGGGCGGGAAGATTTCCACCTGGCTGGCGCTGCCGGAAGAGCCGTCGGTGTGGATCAGCTTCGTCGCATCGATGCTGGTGCTGGCGCTGATCCTGCGCAAGGGCTAGCGCCGCGCCGGCCGGCATTCACAAGCATTACCAGGCATTGACGGGAATCGCGGCTTGTCCCCACCCCGGGGCCGCCACCCAGACCAGAACCGGGGCAGGGGATTCTTGAGGAGACACCGATGAAAGTGCACGTGACGTTGGGGATGTCAGCCCTTGCCTGCGCCGCCGCGCTGGCTTGCGGCACCGCCTGGGCGGGCGAAGCCGAAGCGAAGAAGTGGATCGACAACGAGTTCCAGCCCTCGTCGCTGTCCAAGGACAAGCAGGCGGCGGAAATGAAGTGGTTCATCGATGCCGCCGCCCGGCTCAAGGCCAAGGGCGTCACGCAGATCAACGTGGTGTCGGAAACCATCACCACGCACGAGTACGAGTCCAAGACCCTGGCCAAGGCCTTCGAGGAGATCACCGGCATCAAGGTCAACCATGACCTGATCCAGGAAGGCGACGTGGTCGAGAAGCTGCAGACCTCGATGCAGTCCGGCAAGTCGATCTACGATGGCTGGATCTCGGACTCCGACCTGATCGGCACGCACTACCGCTATGGCTCGATCCTGCCGCTGACCGACTACATGAACGGCGCCGGCAAGGAATGGACCAACCCCGGGCTGGACGTGAAAGACTTTATCGGCACCAAGTTCACCACCGCGCCGGACGGCAAGCTGTACCAGCTGCCCGACCAGCAGTTCGCCAACCTGTACTGGTTCCGCGCCGACTGGTTCGCGCGCAAGGACCTGCAGGACAAGTTCAAGGCCAAGTACGGCTACGACCTGGGCGTGCCGACCAACTGGTCCGCGTATGAGGACATCGCCAACTTCTTCACCAACGATGTGAAGGAGCTCGACGGCAAGAAGGTCTACGGCCATATGGACTACGGCAAGAAGGACCCGTCGCTTGGCTGGCGCTTCACCGACGCCTGGCTGTCGATGGCCGGCACCGCCGACAAGGGCCTGCCCAACGGCATGCCGGTGGACGAGTGGGGCATCCGCGTGGCCGAGGACAAGTGCACGCCGGTCGGCGCCTCGGTGGCGCGCGGCGGCGCCACCAACAGCCCGGCGGCGGTCTATGCGCTGACCAAGTACATCGACTGGATGAAGAAATTCGCCCCGCCGCAGGCCATGGGCATGACCTTCTCCGAGGCCGGCCCGGTTCCGGCGCAGGGCCAGGTGGCGCAGCAGATCTTCTGGTACACGGCCTTTACCGCCGACATGACCAAGAAGGGCCTGCCGGTGGTCAACGCCGACGGCTCGCCCAAGTGGCGCATGGCGCCTTCGCCGTATGGCCCGTACTGGAAGCAGGGCATGCAGAACGGCTACCAGGACGTGGGGTCGTGGACCTTCTTCAAGAACACCGACCCCAACAAGCTCGCCGGCGCCTGGCTGTACGCGCAGTTCGTGACCTCGAAGACGGTATCGCTGAAGAAGTCGCTGACCGGCCTGACCTTTATCCGCGACAGCGATATCCACCACGATTACCTGACCAAGAACGCGGCCAAGTATGGCGGCCTGGTCGAGTTCTACCGCAGCCCCGCGCGCGTGGCGTGGACGCCGACCGGCACCAACGTGCCGGATTACCCGAAGCTGGCCCAGCTGTGGTGGAAGAACGTGGCCACCGCGGTGACCGGCGAGAAGACCCCGCAAGCCGCGATGGATACGCTGGCCGAAGAGATGGACCAGGTCATGGCGCGGCTGCAGCGCGCCGGCATGAGCCACTGCGCGCCCAAGCTGAACGCGAAGGGCGATCCGGGCAAGTGGCTGTCGAACGACCACGCGCCGTGGCAGAAGCTGGCCAACGAGAAGCCGAAGGGAGAGACCATTCCTTACGACAAGCTGCTGCAGGCGTGGAAGGAAGGGAAGGTGCGCTGAGGGGGCTGAGCCTGCGGCAATGAATGATTGCCGCGGGTTTGCTCCCCTCTCCCGCTTGCGGGAGAGGGGCAGGGGGTGAGGGCAGGCGGTGGCATACCGACACGCCTTACCCTGTTGATACTCCGGCCCTCACCCCAGCCCTCTCCCGCTCGCGGGAGAGGGAGCACCCAATGGGTCATTTTGGGGCCGGACGTCGGCACTAGCCTGCTTGCGATGCCAGGCCAGACGGCTCCACCGTATCCGCCGCCTGCGCCGCATAGCGCGCCTTGCCATGCCGCTTGGCTTCATACAGCGCCATGTCGGCATGCAGGAACAGTTCGCTCACGGTCATGGTGTGGCGGGCATCGTGGATGGCCGAGCCGACGCTGGCCGACACCGCCAGCGTAAGGCCGTCGATCACGAAGGGCATGCGCGCCGCCTGCACGATGGTGTTGGCCACCGACGCCATCGCATGGCGGTCGGCAATCCCATCCAGGATCACCGCAAATTCGTCGCCGCCGATGCGCGCGACGGCATCGCCCTTGCGCACGCAGGCGCGCAGCCGCTGTGCGAACGCCACCAGCAACTGGTCGCCGATGGGGTGGCCATGGTTGTCGTTGACCGCCTTGAAGTCGTCCAGGTCCACCAGCAGCAGCGCCAGCGGGCAGGCGCTGGCGCCGCTGCGCGCCATGGCTTCGGCCAGGCGCCGGTCGAAGCCCTTGCGGTTGAGCAGGCCGGTCAGGTAGTCGGAGACGGTCTGCGCTTCCAGGCTGCGCAGCTTTTCGCGCTCGTGCGTGACGTTGCGTCCGAACATATGCAGGCCGACCACGGTGTCCTGGGCATCGTTCCACGCCGGCTGGCAGGTGATCTCGATGCACTCGGTGCCGTCCGCGCTTTCGCGGGTAAAAGTCACCGCCTGGCCGGTGCCGGCTTGCTGCAGATAGGGTTGGCAGGCCAGGTATTCCTGCGTCCCCCACAGCTCGCGCAGCGACAGGCCCACGATCTGCTGCGCGGGCACGCCGTAGCGCCGCGCATAGGCCTGGTTGACGAAGACATAGCGCTGCTGCATGTCGATGAACGAGATAAAGTCCGGCACATGGTTGGCAATCGCCTCGATGCGCTTCTCGCTGGCGGCGGCGCGGTCCTTGGCGGCCTGCAGCGCGGCCTCGCGCTCCGACAGCTGCGCCACCACCTCGGCGAAGCTCGACGCCAGCTCGCCGATCTCGTCGGCGCGGCCGGCCGGCAGGTCCGCCACCGCCTTCGGGTTGGTGCCGAGCTGGCGCACCGCGCGGTGCAGCCGCTGCAGCGGCGCCAGCAGCCGCCACATCACCAGCCACATCAGCCCGGCCGCGATCACCAGCGAGATCGCGCCCACGGCGATGGTCCGCTGGCGCACGCTGATCAGCGGCGCATAGGCTTCGGCGGCGGGCAGGACCGCCACCACCTCCCAGCCATTGGAGGCCAGCAGGTAGCGCGCGATGATCGGCTGGGTCGGCGTCAGGATTTCCAGCAGCGCGGGGGGCGGCTCGGCGCCGCAGGCTTCGCCGAGTGCGCGCGCCGGTGCCAGCACGCGCGACACGTCCGGATGCATCGCATAGCGGGGGGTGGCGCCGGCAGACACCAGGCAAAAACTGCCGGTGGTGCCCACCCGGCTGTGCGCCAGCTCGCGCAGGAAGTTGCTGTCCGCCAGATTCAGCACGCCGCCGACCACGCCGCGCAGTTCGCCGGCGGGCCCCAGCATCGGCACCGCCAGCACCAGTCCCGGTGCGTTGGTCTGCTTGCCCTGGATCAGGTCCGACACCGCGAACGGCTGTCCGTGCAGCACGTCGCGAAAATAGTCGCGGTCATTGACGCGCAGGCGCACGCCGTCCGGTACGGCCGTGCTGAACGTCAGATCGCCGTCGGGCGAGGCCAGGAAGACGGCATTGAAGGTCTCGGGGATTTCCACCAGGCCATGCGCCGCACGGCGCAACTCCGCCGGCCGGGCCGCGGGCATGGCGGCAAGCTGGCGCGCCACCCGGTGCAGCACGGCGGCGCGGCCCTGCAGCTTTTCATCGAGCTGCTCGGCGACCATCTTGACCAGCGTGTCCTGCTGCGACTGCAGCAGGTTCTTCAGGCTGTCATAGGCGTAATACTGGGCGTAGAGCGCGCGCAGCACGATGATCAGCGTTACCACCCCCGCCGTGGCGAACGCCATCCGATACTTCAATGAGTGCTGCATGATTGACTTCTTTCTTGTGCGCACTGACCCGTTGTTCCGGCCCCGCAAGCCGCTGGGTGCGGGACGGTGGCGTTATAAGAAGGTTAGCAGATGTCAAGCGGTACTTCGAAACTGTTTGCAACAGAGCGGGGCGTGGCGGCTTGCTCGCAGCGAAGGAGACGAGCCGTGTCCGATGAGCGGGACGGTTTCTCGAGGAGAAGGGGATGCGGAGGCGGAAATGAAAAAAGCCAGCGCGAGGCTGGCTTTCCTGAATCTGGTGGGTGGTACAGGGATTGAACCTGTGACCCCTGCCGTGTGAAGGCAGTGCTCTACCGCTGAGCTAACCACCCCTGTCTGCGTCGTCGTTGCCGTCGTGCAGCAGAGAAGTGAGATTATGCAGAGGTTCTTGTATCTTGTAAAGCCCTTTTGAGAATTTTGTTACGCGGCAAGCGTGCCAGGGGCTTCGGCAGGATCCTCCTGCCATACCGTCTTGCCGCCGCTGGCCTTGTCCAGGCCCTTCAGCAGCGCCAGATGGGCCTGCTGTTCCTCGTCGGTGGCGCGCAGTACCGGCAAGGCCAGGCTGGACAGGTCGGCGGTGGCGACCACGCCGCCCTGGCCGCTGCCGCTGTCGAGCATGTCGATCACCAGCGAATCCTGGCCGCGCGTCATCGCCAGGTAGACCTCGGCCAGCAGTTCGGCGTCGAGCAGCGCGCCGTGCAGCGTGCGGTGGGCGTTGCTGATGCCCAGGCGTTCGCACAGGGCATCGAGCGAGTTGCGCTTGCCGGGAAACATCTGGCGCGCTTCGCGCAGGGTATCGATCACGTTGCCGACATGCTGGCGGAACGGCGGCAGGCCCAGCAGCTGGAATTCCATGTCGAGGAAGCCCAGGTCGAACTGCGCGTTGTGGATGATCAGCTCGGCGTCCTGCACGAATTCGCGGATGTCGTGGACGACTTCGGCAAAGCGCGGCTTGTCGGCCAGGAATTCGACGGTGATGCCGTGTACGGCAATCGCGCCCTCGTCGATATCGCGTTCGGGGTTGACGTAGAAGTGCAGGTGGCGCCCCGTCAGCCGGCGGTTCATCAGCTCGACGCAGCCGATTTCGATCAGGCGGTCGCCGGTGGCGGCATTCAGGCCGGTGGTTTCGGTATCGAGAACGATTTGTCGCATGGCAGGCATTCTAGCGGAGCGGGGCGGGCGTTCCGCGCTTGTTGTTCGGGTGCTGCGGGATCCGGTCAGCGGCCGATCGATTCGACGCCGCGGTTGGCCAGCGCGTCGGCGCGCTCGTTGCCGGGGTGGCCGTTGTGGCCGCGCACCCAGTGCCACGAGATCTGGTGCGGCTGCGCCAGCGTGTCCAGCGCCTGCCACAGGTCTGCATTCTTGACCGGCTTCTTGTCGGCGGTCTTCCAGCCGCGCGCCTTCCAGCCGGGCAGCCATTCGCTGATGCCTTTCTGCACGTACTGCGAGTCGGTATAGACGCGCACCACGCAGGGCCGCTTGAGCGCGCGCAGCGCTTCGATCACGGCGGTCATTTCCATGCGGTTGTTGGTGGTGTTGGGCTCGCCGCCGAACAGCTCTTTCTCGCTGGTGCCGGCGACCAGCACTGCGCCCCAGCCGCCGCGGCCGGGATTGCCCTTGCAGGCGCCGTCGGAGTAGATCGTGACTTCTTGCATGTGATTCCGTGGTGGCCACCCGTGGGTCGGGTGGCGCATTGAGGGGGCCGGACAGGGTGGATAGCGCGCCGGCCAGGCTGCGTCAGTGCTTCTGGCCCGGAGCCTTGCCATGCGTGCCGGTGGGGGTGGCCACCGGCGCCGACACCGGCGCCAGCGCCGGCTTGCTCTTCCAGGCCGGCCCGACCAGCCGGATATTGCGCACCCGCTTGATCGCCGAAATCATATAGACCGCGCCGAAGATCGGCCACCAGCGGTCGCCGGCCTTTTCCATGAAGGCGGTGCGCTGCAGCCAGCGGTCGGTGCGGTAGGGCGGGCAATAGCAGCCGAAGCGGCCGCGGATGATATCGAAGCCGAGCAGCTTGAGCCAGTCCTTGATGCGCACGAAGCCGATCTGCTGCGCGTCGGTCGGCAGGAACGGCGTGGCGCCGAGCCGGTTCATGCCCTGGCGCGCGCCCCACAGGCTCATCGGGTTGAAGCAGGTGACCACCACGCGGCCCTCGGGCATCAGCACCCGCGAGACCTCGCGCAGCACTTCGTGCGGGTCTTCGGCGAATTCGAGGATGTGGGGCAGGGTGACCAGGTCGATGCTCTGGGTGTCGAACGGCAGTTCATCGAAGCGGCACAGCAGCTGGCGCGCATCCGGATGTGCGGCACGCGGCCCGTGCGGGCCGCTGGACGGGTCCAGCGCCAGCGCCGAGAACGGCATGCGGTTCTCGCGCAGCGTGTCGATATAGGGCAGGCCCAGCTGGACCGCGTGATAGCCGAAGATGTCGGTCACGGTCCGGTCGTACTGCTGCGCCTCCCAGCGCAGCATGTACTCGCCGGGCGGCGAGGCCAGCCAGTCTTCCCAGCTTACAATCGGGTGATTGGGACGATTGGACATAGGAGCATGCGCATGTTGAAGGTTGAGCCGATCCCGGCGTTCCAGGATAACTATATCTGGGCCATCCACGACGGGCACTGCGCCGCCGTGGTCGATCCTGGCGAGGCCGCGCCGGTGCAGCGCTTCCTGGCGCAAAGCGGTCTGGCTCTGGGCGCTATTGTAATCACCCATCACCACGGCGATCACCAGGGCGGCGTGGCCGAGCTGCTGGCGGCGCATCCGCGCACGCCGGCGGGCGCTCCGGTGCCGGTGCTGGGACCGGCGGGCGAGCGTATCGGCGGGCGCACCCAGGCGCTGCGCGAGGGCGATGTGGCGACCCTCGACGCGCCGGCGCTGACGCTGCGCGTGCTGGACGTGCCCGGCCACACCGCCGGCCACATTGCCTACGTCGCCGACCTGGGCGAAGCCGGCCCGGCGGTGTTCTGCGGCGACACCCTGTTCGCCAGCGGCTGCGGACGCCTGTTCGAAGGCACGCCGGCGCAGATGCTGGCGTCGCTGGACAAGCTGGCGGCGCTGCCCGGCGACACCCGCGTCTATTGCGCGCACGAATACACGCGCAGCAATGTGCGCTTCGCGCGCGCGGTCGAGCCCGGCAATGCCGCGCTCGAGGCATGGGAGCAGCGCGTCGAGGCGCTGCGCGCGGCCGACCGGCCGACGCTGCCGACCACCATCGCGCATGAGCGGCAGGTCAACCCCTTCCTGCGTTCGCGCGAGCCCGCGGTGCGTGCCGCGCTGTCGGCGCACGGCGCAACCACCACCGGCGATGCGCAGGCGTTCGGCGCGCTGCGCGGCTGGAAGGACAACTTCCGCTGACCCCGCGCCGGGCCGCCATGCCTTGCGCCGCAAGGCATGGCGGCGGTCGGGCGGATACTGTCTATGTGGAAAATCTGATTGACGCGATACGCGGTTTTTTTTAGCATCACGCAACCTTTTAGCGCCACGATTTGAGAACTTAATGAAAATTGGTCGACTACTGGCGGTGGTCGCGTGCGCCGCGCTGCTTGCAGCGTGCGCCAGCACCCCCACGCCGCCTGAAGGCGCCGACGGTGCCGCGACCGCCCAGACTGCCAAGCGCCAGGACCCGCTCAACACCCTCAGCGACAAGTCCGCGCTCTCTTCCACTTCCACCATCAATGTCGACCAGGGCGGCCTGGACTGGCTGCGCGGCCCGTCCAACGACATCTGGGACCGGATCCGGCGCGGCTTTGCCATGACCGACCTGGAGGGCACGCTGGTCGACGACCGCACCCAGTGGTATGCGCAGCGGCCGGAGTACATGGAACGGATGGTCGGGCGCTCGAGCCGCTACCTCTATCACATCGTCGAGGAGCTGGAGCAGCGCAAGATGCCGACCGAGCTGGCGCTGCTGCCGTTCGTCGAAAGCGCATTCAACCCGCAGGCGCAGTCCACTGCCAAGGCGGCCGGGATGTGGCAGTTCATCCCCAGCACGGGCAAGTCGTACAACCTGAAGCAGAACATGTTCCGCGACGAGCGCCGCGACGTGCTGGCCTCGACCGACGCCGCGCTCGACTACCTGGCGCGGCTCTACGACATGTTCGGCGACTGGCACCTGGCGCTGGCCGCGTACAACTGGGGCGAGGGCGCGGTGTCGCGCGCGATCGCGCGCAACCAGGCGCGTGGGCTGCCGACCGACTATGCCAGCCTGCCGATGCCGAACGAGACGCGCTACTACGTGCCCAAGCTGCAGGCGGTCAAGAACATCATCGCCAACCCGGCTGCGTACGGCGTCAAGCTGCCCGAGATCCCGGACCATCCGTACTTCGTCACGGTGACCACCTCGCGCGATATCGACGTCAACCTCGCGGCCAAGCTGGCGGACATGTCGGTGGAAGAATTCAAGGCGCTGAACCCGTCGTTCAACCGGCCGGTGATCCTGGGCGCGTCGAACCCGCAGATCCTGCTGCCATTCGATAACGCCGAGCGCTTCCAGTACAACCTGAACACCTATCGCGGCGGGCTGTCGAGCTGGGCCGCGGTGACGGTGGACAGCCGCGAGCGTGTCGAAGCGCTGGCGGCGCGCCTGAATGTCGATGCCGACACGCTGCGCGAGATCAACAGCATTCCCAAAGGCATGCGCCTGAAGGCGGGTTCGACCGTGATGATCCCGCGCTCGGGCCGGCACGACCAGGACATCAGCGCCACGCTGGCCGACAGCGCCATGCTGGCGATGGAGCCGGACCTGCCCGATGCCCGCCGCGTCGTGGTGCGCGCCAGCCGGCGCGATACCGTGGCCTCGGTGGCGCGCCGCTATGGCGTCTCGGCCGGGCAGGTGCAGTCGTGGAACAAGCTCTCCGGCACCAAGCTGGTGGCCGGGCAGAGCCTGGTGCTGATGGTGCCGGTGCGTGGCGCCGGCGCCGTGCGCGCGGCCCGTGCCGAACGCGCCGACCGGGCCGAGCGCACCGAACGCGCCAGCCGCGCGGAACCCGGCGGCAAGGCCGGCAAGGGCGCGAAGGTGGTCCGGGTCTCGGCCAGGGGCAAGGGGGAAACGCGCCAGCGCGTGGTGGTCGAGGCCTCGCCGCGGCGCTCGGCCAAGGCGGCGCCGGTGGTGAAGGCGTCGGCCAAGACCACCAGCAAGGCCACCACCAAGGCCAGTGCAAAGGGCGTCAAGGCACGCTGAGCGCCGGCACGAAGCGGCCAAAGCGGCCGAAGCGGCCACAGCAAAAGGGGCGATGCCGTGGGCACGCCCCTTTTTTTCATGTGCCGGCGCCGCCCCGTGCGGCATCGCGCTGAAACGGTCGCCACGGGCGCCCGGGCCGGTGGCAAACTACAGGGCATATCACAACAAACCGCAGACGCGGAGGAGACAGACATGACGGCAAGCCATGCCGTGCATGCCCGTTCGCTGGCCGACCCCGAGGGGTTCTGGGCCGAACAGGCCGCACGCATCGACTGGGAAACCCCGTTCAGCCAGGTGCTCGACAACAGCCGCGCACCCTTCACGCGCTGGTTCGTGGGCGGGCGCACCAACCTGTGCCACAACGCGGTCGATCGCCACCTGGCGGACCGCGCCGCCCAGCCGGCGCTGCACTGGGTCTCGACCGAGACCGACCAGGCCCGCAGCTTCACCTACGCCGAGCTGCACGACGAAGTCAGCCGCATGGCGGCGATCCTGCAGGGCCTGGGCGTGCAGCGGGGCGACCGCGTGCTGATCTACATGCCGATGATCCCGGAAGCCGCCTTCGCGATGCTGGCGTGCGCGCGCATCGGCGCCATCCATTCGGTGGTGTTCGGCGGCTTTGCCTCGGTCAGCCTGGCCGCGCGCATCGAGGATGCGCGCCCGCGCGTGGTGGTCAGCGCCGACGCCGGCTCGCGCGCGGGCAAGGTGGTGCCGTACAAGCCGCTGCTGGACGAAGCCATCCGGCTGTCGTCGCACCAGCCCGAGAAAGTGCTGCTGGTGGACCGCCAGCTGGCGGACATGCCCCGCACCGAAGGCCGCGACGAAGATTACGCGGCGTGGCGCGAGCGCGTCGCCGGCGTGCAGGTGCCGTGCGTGTGGCTGGAGTCGGGCGAGCCGTCCTATGTGCTCTACACCTCCGGCACCACCGGCAAGCCCAAGGGCGTGCAGCGCGATACCGGCGGCTATGCGGTGGCGCTGGCCACGTCGATGGAATACATCTTCTGCGGCAAGCCCGGCGACACCATGTTCACCGCGTCGGACATCGGCTGGGTGGTCGGGCACAGCTATATCGTCTATGGCCCGCTGCTGGCCGGCATGGCCACGCTGATGTATGAGGGCACGCCGATCCGCCCCGATGGCGGCATCCTGTGGCGGCTGGTCGAGCAATACCGCGTCAACCTGATGTTCAGCGCGCCGACCGCGATCCGCGTGCTGAAGAAGCAGGACCCGGCGTGGCTGACGCGCTACGACCTGTCCAGCCTGCGCCTGCTGTTCCTCGCCGGCGAGCCGCTGGACGAGCCGACCGCGCGCTGGATCCAGGACGGCCTGGGCAAGCCCGTGGTCGACAACTACTGGCAGACCGAATCCGGCTGGCCGATCATCGCGATCCAGCGCGGCATCGAGGCGCTGCCGCCCAAGCTGGGCTCGCCCGGCGTGCCCGCCTACGGCTATGACCTCAAGATCGTCGACGAGAACACCGGCGAGGAATGCCCGCCCGGGCAGAAAGGCGTGGTCGCCATCGACGGCCCGATGCCGCCGGGGTGCATGAGCACGGTGTGGGGCGACGATGACCGCTTCGTGCGCACTTACTGGCAGGCGGTGCCAAACCGGCTGTGCTATTCCACCTTCGACTGGGGCGTGCGCGATGCCGACGGCTACGTCTTTATCCTGGGCCGCACCGACGACGTGATCAACGTCGCCGGCCACCGGCTGGGCACGCGCGAGATCGAGGAAAGCCTGTCGTCCAGCGCCGCGGTGGCCGAGGTGGCCGTGGTCGGCGTGCAGGACGCGCTCAAGGGGCAGGTGGCGATGGCGTTCTGCATCGCGCGCGATCCGGCGCGCACGGCGACGCCGCAGGCGCGGCTGGCGCTGGAGGGCGAGCTGATGAAGACCGTCGAGCAGCAACTGGGCGCGGTGGCGCGCCCGGCGCGGGTGCTGTTCGTCAATGCGCTGCCGAAGACGCGTTCCGGCAAGCTGCTGCGGCGCGCCATGCAAGCCGTGGCCGAAGGCCGCGATCCGGGCGACCTGACTACCATCGAGGATCCGGGCGCGCTGGAACAGCTGCAGGCGGCGCTGAAGGGCTAGTGCCGTGGGAGGGCGATGTGGGTGCCGCGCGCGGCACACCGCATCGCCGCCTTGCCATCGGTCGTGATGCAGTCTAATATTTGAGGCATAAAATATTTAACCGTGATCTAGATGGCGGTGTGGTCCGGGACCGGAACAGCCGGCAGGAGGCAACAGATGCGCGTGCTTTGTATTGGCGGAGGCCCCGCCGGCCTGTACTTCGGCCTGCTGATGAAACTGCAGGATCCGGCCAACGAGGTCATCGTGGTCGAGCGCAACCGCCCCTACGACACCTTCGGCTGGGGCGTGGTGTTCTCGGACGCCACCATGGACAACCTGAAGCAAGCCGACCCCGCCAGCGCCAGCGAGATCAACGCCGCCTTCAACCACTGGGACGATATCGACATCCATATCGGCGGGCGCACCATCCGCTCGGGCGGCCATGGCTTTATCGGCATCGGCCGCAAGCGCCTGCTGAACATCCTGCAGGCGCGCTGCGAGGCGCTCGGGGTCAGGCTGGTGTTCGAGACCGATGTCTGCGACGACCAGGCGCTGGCGATGCAATACCAGGCCGACCTGGTGGTCGCCTCCGACGGCCTGAACAGCCGCATCCGCGCGCGCTATGCCGACACCTTCCAGCCGGATATCGACACGCGCCAGTGCCGCTTCGTCTGGCTGGGCACGCACAAGCTGTTCGACGCCTTCACCTTCGCCTTCGAAAAGACCGAGCACGGCTGGTTCCAGGCGCATGCCTACCGCTTCGACGACAACACGTCGACCTTTATCGTCGAGGCCCCGGAACCGGTGTGGCGCGCCGCCGGCATCGAGCAGATGAGCCAGGAAGAGGGCGTCGCGTACTGCGAGAAACTGTTCGCGCGCTATCTCGACGGCAACAAGCTGATCAGCAATGCGGCGCACCTGCGCGGCTCGGCAATCTGGATCCGCTTCCCGCGCGTGATCTGCCGGCAATGGGTGCACTGGAACACCTTGCCCGACGGCCGCCGCGTGCCGGTGGTGCTGATGGGCGACGCCGCGCATACCGCGCATTTCTCGATCGGCTCGGGCACCAAGCTGGCGCTCGAAGATGCGATCGACCTGGCCGAAGAGATCCGCGGTAGCGGCCACGACGGCCTGCCCGACGCACTGTCGCGTTATGAAGCGACACGCGGCGTGGAAGTGCTGAAGATCCAGAACGCGGCGCGCAATTCGACCGAGTGGTTCGAGAACGTCGAGCGCTATGCCGGCAGCCTGCCGCCGGAGCAGTTCGCCTACTCGCTGCTGACGCGCTCGCAGCGGATCTCGCATGAGAACCTGCGCGTGCGCGATGCCGGCTATGTCGCGCAGTTCGAGCACTGGCTGGCGCAGCAGGCCGGCGTGCCGGCAGACAGCCTGCAGTTGCAGGCGCACCAGCCGCTGCCGCCGATGTTCACGCCGTTCCGCATGCGCGGCGTCACGCTGAAGAACCGCGTGGTGGTGTCGCCGATGGCGATGTACTCCTGCACCGACGGCGTGCCGGGCGACTTCCACCTGGTCCACCTGGGCGCGCGCGCGCTCGGCGGCGCCGGCATGGTGGTGGCGGAGATGACCTGCGTGTCGCCCGATGCGCGCATCACACCGGGCTGCCCGGGCTTGTGGAACGACGAACAACGCGATGCATGGAAGCGCATCGTCGATTTCGTGCATGCCAGCAGCGATGCGCGCATCGCCATGCAGATCGGCCACTCGGGCCGCAAGGGTTCGACGCAGCTCGGCTGGGAAGCGATGGACCATCCGCTGCCGCAGGGCAACTGGCCGGTGATGTCGGCGTCGCCATTGCCCTACCTGCCGGGGGAATCGCAGACGCCGCGCGAGATGACGCGTGCCGACATGGACCGCGTGCGCGATGACTTCGTCGCCAGCGCGCGGCGCGCGGCCGAAGCGGGCTTCGACTGGCTCGAGCTGCATTGCGCGCACGGCTATTTGCTGTCGAGCTTTATCTCGCCGCTGACCAATACGCGCAACGACGAATACGGCGGTTCGCTGGCGGCGCGGCTGCGCTATCCGCTCGAGGTGTTCGAAGCCGTGCGCGCGGTGTGGCCGCAGGACAAGCCGATGTCGGTGCGCATTTCCGCGCACGACTGGGTCGAGGGCGGCATCACGCCCGACGACGCGGTAGAGATTGCGCGCGCGTTCAAGGCCGCGGGCGCCGACATGATCGACTGCTCGTCGGGCCAGGTCAGCCCCGACCAGGCACCGGTCTACGGGCGCATGTACCAGACCCCGTTCGCCGACCGCATCCGCAACGAAGCCGGTATCGCCACCATCGCGGTGGGCGCGATCTTCGAGGCCGATCACGTCGACTCGATCATCGCCGCGGGCCGCGCCGACCTGTGCGCAATCGCCCGGCCGCACCTGGCCAACCCGGCCTGGACGCTGCACGAAGCGGCGCGCATCGGCTACCGCGACATCGCCTGGCCCAGGCAGTACCTGGCCGGCAAGCGGCAACTGGAAACCAATCTCGAACGCGCCGCGGCGCAGGAGAAGCAGGCATGACCGGCGGCACGGCAACACTGGCCGGCCGGCACGCGCTGGTCACCGGCGGCGGGCGCGGCATCGGCGCGGCGATCGCGCGGCGGCTGCTGGCCGATGGCGCCAGCGTGACGCTGCTGGGGCGCGATGCCGGCACGCTGCAGGCGACGGTGCAGGCGCTGCGCGAGCATGCCCCGGCAGGCGCCGGCGTGTCCTTCGTCACGGCCGATATCGCCGATGCGGACAGCGTGGCGCGCGCCTTCGCCGCGGCCACGGACCAGGCCGGACCGGTCGCGATGCTCGTCAACAACGCCGGCCAGGCGCACAGCGCGCCGTTCCTGAAGACCGATGCCGCGCTGTGGCAGCGCATGCTCGACGTGAACCTGACCGGCACCTTCCTGTGCACGCAGGCCGCGCTGCCGGCGATGCTCGACGCGGGCTGGGGCCGCATCGTCAACGTGGCCAGCACGGCGGGGCTGATCGGCTACGGCTACGTCAGCGCGTACTGCGCGGCCAAGCATGGCGTGATCGGCCTCACGCGCGCGCTGGCGCTGGAAACCGCGGCCCGGGGCGTGACCGTCAACGCGGTGTGCCCCGGCTATACCGAAACCGATATCGTGCGCGACGCGGTGGCCAATATCGTCGGCAAGACCGGACGCAGCGAGGAACAGGCGCGCGCCGAACTGGCCGCGCGCAACCCGCAGCGCCGGCTGGTGCAGCCCGACGAGGTGGCCGACGCGGTGGCCTGGCTGTGCCAGCCGTCCGCGGGCGCGATCACCGGGCAGGCGATCCCCGTCGCCGGCGGGGAAGTGATGGCGGGTTAAAGCACCTGGACTGAAGCAGACAACGAGAGGACCCATGACTGAGATCGCACTCGACATGCGCCACCACAAGCGCAGCTTTGCCGGCTACCAGCCCCGGCATTTCCTGTGGTCGGTGTCGGCCGACGGCAAGGTCGGCACCGTGACGCTGAACCGGCCCGAACGCAAGAACCCGCTGACCTTCGATTCCTATGCCGAGCTGCGCGACCTGTTCCGCGGCCTGTGCTACGCCAGCGATATCAAGGCGGTGGTGGTGACCGGCGCCGGCGGCAACTACTGCTCGGGCGGCGACGTGCACGAGATCATCGGCCCGCTGACGCGCATGTCGATGCCGGAGCTGCTCGACTTCACGCGCATGACCGGCGACCTGGTCAAGGCGATGCGCGCTTGCCCGCAGCCGGTGGTGAGCGCGGTCGACGGCATCTGCGCCGGCGCCGGCGCGATGATGGCGCTGGCCTCCGATATGCGCCTGGGCACGGCGCAGGCCAGGACCGCGTTCCTGTTCACGCGCGTCGGCCTGGCCGGCGCCGACATGGGCGCATGCACGCTGCTGCCGCGCGTGATCGGGCAGGGCCGGGCCAGCGAACTGCTGTACACCGGCCGCGCGATGAGCGCGGAGGAAGGGCTGCAGTGGGGTTTCTTCAACGCGCTGCATCCGTCCGAAGCGGTGCTGGCGCAGGCGCAGGCGCTGGCCGCGCAACTGGCCGCCGGCCCGACCTTCGCGCACGGCGTGACCAAGAAGCTGCTGCACCAGGAATGGAACATGGGGCTGGACGAGGCCATCGAGGCCGAGGCCGAGGCGCAGGCCATCTGCATGCAGACGCGCGATTTCCGCCGCGCCTACGAGGCCTTTGTCGCCAAGACCAAGCCGGTCTTCGAAGGGGACTGAAGCGCCATGTCCGACAAGACCTACCTGGAGCTGCCGCTGTTCGACGACGCGCACCGCGCGCTCGAGCATGAACTCGACGGCTGGTGCGCGCAGCACCTGCATGTCGACCACAGCGACACTGATGCCGCCTGCCGCGCGCTGGTGCGCCAGCTGGGCGAGGCCGGCTGGCTGCGCTACTGCGTGCCGGCCGCGCATGGCGGCGCGCTGCCGGCGCTGGATTCGCGCTCGCTGTGCCTGCTGCGCGAGACGCTCGCGCGCCATGACGGCCTGGCCGATTTCGCCTTTGCCATGCAGGGGCTGGGTTCGGGCGCGATCTCGCTGGCGGGCAGCGACGCGCTGCGCGCGCATTACCTGCCGCGCGTCGCCCGCGGCGAGGCGATCGCGGCGTTCGCGCTGTCGGAGCCGGAGGCCGGCTCGGATGTCGCCGCGATGCAATGCAGCGCGCGGCTGTCGGAGGACGGCAGCCACTATGTGATCGATGGCGCCAAGACCTGGATCTCCAACGGCGGCATTGCGGATTTCTACTGCGTGTTCGTGCGCACCGGCGAGGCGCCGGGGGCGCGCGGCATTACCGCGCTGGTGGTCGACGCCGATACGCCGGGCCTGGCCATCGCCGAGCGCATCGACGTGATGGCGCCGCATCCGCTCGCCACGCTGCGCTTCGACCAGTGCCGCGTGCCGGCGGGCAACCGGCTGGGCGAGGCCGGGCAGGGCTTCAAGGTGGCGATGATGACGCTCGACATCTTCCGCGCGTCGGTCGCCGCGGCGGCGCTGGGCTTCGGCCGCGCCGCGCTGGACGATGCGCTGGCGCGCGCCCGTGCCCGTCCAATGTTCGGCGGCGTGCTGGCCGACCTGCAGCTGACCCAGGCGGCGATCGGCGACATGGCCACCGCGATCGACGCCGCGGCGCTGCTGACCTACCGCGCGGCGTGGCTGCGCGATGTCAAGGGGCGGCGCACCACGCGCGAGGCGGCGATGGCCAAGATGGTCGCCACCGAGAACGCGCAGCAGGTGATCGACCGCGCGGTGCAGATCTTCGGCGGCCTCGGCGTCCGGGTCGGCACGCGCGTGGAAAGCCTGTACCGCGAGATCCGCTCGCTGCGCATTTATGAAGGGGCCACGGAAGTGCAGAAGCTGATCATCGCGCGCGAGACGCTGGCCGGGCACCAGGCCTGACATCGCAGCTTGCGCCCCCGCGCTACCCACGAACTGCCGTACCGATACAGAGCAGACAGGAGACAAGCCATGGCGACCACAGCCCACCTCGACACCTTCGCGCGCGACCGCCTGCCGCCGCAGGACCAGTGGCCGGTGTTCCGCTTCAATGCCGATACCGACTATCCGGAGCGGATCAATGCCGCGGCGGAGCTGGTCGACCGCCATGTGCGCGAAGGGCGCGGCGAGCGCATCGCCATCCGCCATCGCCGCGACGGCCGCATCGAGACCGTCACCTATGCCGGGCTCGCCGCGCTGGTGAACCGCATTGCCCATGTGCTGGTCGAGGACATGCGGCTGGTGCCCGGCAACCGCGTGCTGCTGCGCGGCCCCAACAACCTGATGATGGCGGCCAGCTGGCTGGCCACGCTGAAGGCCGGGCTGGTCGCGGTGCCGACCATGCCGCTGCTGCGCGCGAGGGAACTCAAGCAGATCATCGACAAGGCCCAGGTCACCGCCGCGCTGTGCGATGTGCGGCTGCGCGAGGAACTCGACGCCAACCAGCAGGCCGGCGGCGACTGCCATTGCCCGAGCCTGGCGCGCACGCTGTATTTCAACGGGGAAGGCGAGGGCTCGCTGGAAGCGGCGATGGCGGGCAAGCCGGAGACCTTCGACGCCTGCGACACCGCCAGCGACGATGTCTGCCTGATCGCCTTCACCAGCGGCACCACCGGCCAGCCCAAGGGCACCATGCATTTCCACCGCGACGTGCTGGCCATGTGCGACCTGTTCCCGCGCCATGTGCTGCGCTCCGTGCCGGACGATATCTTCTGCGGTACGCCGCCGATCGCCTTCACCTTCGGGCTGGGCGGCATGCTGTGCTTCCCGTTGCGCATCGGCGCCAGCACGGTGCTGGCCGAGAAGCTCACGCCGGAGACGCTGCTCGAACTGATCCACGATTTCCGCGCCACCATCGTCTTCACCGCGCCCACCTTCTACCGGCAGATGGCGACGCTGGCGCCGCGCTTCGATATCGCCAGCCTGCGGCACAGCGTGTCGGCCGGCGAGGCGCTGCCCGACGCCACGCGACAGAGCTGGAAGGCCGCCACCGGCATCGAGATGACCGATGGCATCGGCGGCACCGAGATGATGCACATCTTTATTTCCAGCGCCGGGGCGGACGTCAGGCCCGGCGCGATCGGTCGCGTGGTGCCGGGCTATGTCGCGCAGATCGTCGACGAGAACATGCAGCCATTGCCGCCCGGCCAGGTCGGCAAGCTCGCGGTGCAGGGCCCCACCGGGTGCCGCTACCTGGACGACCCGCGCCAGGCCAACTATGTGAAGAACGGCTGGAACCTGCCGGGCGATACCTTCGTCGCCGACGCGGACGGCTATTACTTTTACCAGGCGCGCTCCGACGACATGATCATCTCGGCCGGCTACAACATCGCCGGGCCGGAGGTGGAGAGCGCGCTGATGCAGCATGAGGCGGTGGCCGAATGCGGCGTGGTCGGCGCGCCGGACGACGGGCGCGGCCAGGTGGTGATGGCCTACGTGGTGCTGCGCGAGGGCGTGGCCGCCGACGACGCCACCCGCACCGCGCTGCAGGACCACGTGAAGCGCCAGATCGCCCCCTACAAGTACCCGCGCCGCATCGAGTTCGTGCCGGCGCTGCCGCGCACCGAGACCGGCAAGCTGCAGCGCTTCCGGCTGCGCCAGATGGCGCAGCAGGGCGCCACCGGCGGCAAGCCACACCAGGAGAAGCCATGAGCGACGTATTCCGCAATACCGTGCTGGTGCGCTTCAAGCACTGCGACGCCGCGGGCATCGTGTTCTACCCGCGCTATTTCGAAATGCTCAACGACCTGATCGAGGACTGGTTCGGCGAGGCGCTGGGCTGGCCCTTCGATGCCATGCATGGCGAGGGCCGCGCCGGCATTCCCACCGCCGAGCTGGAGTGCCGCTTCCTGGCGCCGAGCCGGCTGGGCGAGGTGCTGACGCGCGAATTGCGCGTGCTGCAGCTGGGCCAGTCCAGCTTCACGCTGGCGATCCGCTTTGCCGGCCCGCATGACGATACCCGCATGGAAGTGACGCAGCGGCTGGTCTGCGTCGATACCGGCGCGATCGCGCCGCAGCCGCTGCCCGATGCCGTGCGCGAGGCCATGGCCCGCTATCTGGTCGCCGCGGCCTGAACCCGGATTGCCATCCGCCGATTCCTCCACCGATACCAAGCAACCACAGGGAAACCCCATGAAGATCCTGCAGCCGCCCGACTGGGCGCCGCCGCGCGGCTACGCCAACGGCATGATGACCGAGATGCAGGCCGGCAGCCGCCTGCTGTTCATCAGCGGCCAGATCGGCTGGAACAGCCAGTGCGAATTCGAGACCGACGACTTTGGCCTGCAAGTGGCACAGGCGCTGCGCAACGTGGTGGCGGTGCTGGCCGCCGGCGAGGCCCGGCCGGAACATATCGCGCGCATGACCTGGTATGTGAAGGACAAGGCCGAATACGTCGGCGCCTACGGGGCGATCGGCGAACATTACCGCGCCATCATCGGCCGCCACTTCCCGGCGATGACGGCGGTCGAGGTAGCGGACCTGGTCGAGCCGCGCGCGAAGGTGGAAATCGAGGTCACGGCGGTCGTGCCGCCGCCGCGGTAAGCGGCCCGCCGGCGGCGCGCGCGGGTGGCCACGGGCGTGGCGGCAGCGCCGCCTGCCGCGCGCAAGTCCTTGAAAACTTGAGAAATTGGGTGGCGCGAGATATAATTCGAAAGTTTCGCTTTCAGAACCCTTCACCCTAGCGCCTACCGCTTTCCACCTTCCGCCGCCCCCATCCGCGCCGCCTTTGCCGTCTTCATGTAATGTGACGCAATGAGCATGTCGCGACCGGATCCGACCGCTTCGGCGCAATGCCGCTGCCGCCGTCACGGATCCAGCCTGGGAGGCACGAGGCGTCGATTGGTCGGTCACGGGGTGAGTCCAGCAGGAGCCTACCCGTGTTACCGTCTTTTCCGTCCGCCATTCTCGCGCTAGCAGACGGCACGGTCTTTCGTGGCTATTCCATTGGCGCTTCCGGCCATACCATCGGCGAAGTGGTGTTCAACACCGCCATCACCGGTTACCAGGAAATCCTCACCGACCCGAGTTACTCGCGGCAGATCGTCACGCTGACGTATCCGCATATCGGTAACTACGGGGTCAATCCTGAGGATGTCGAAGCCACGAAAGTCCATGCCGCCGGCCTGATCATCAAGGATCTGCCGATCCTGGCGTCCAATTTCCGCAAGGAGCACACCCTTGCCCACTACCTGAAGCAGGAAAAGGTGGTGGCCATCGCCGGCATCGATACCCGCAAGCTGACCCGCATCCTGCGCGAGAAGGGCGCCCAGAACGGCTGCATCCTGGCCGGCGAGGACAACGTCCAGAAGGCCATCGACCTGGCCCGCTCGTTCCCCGGCCTGGCCGGCATGGACCTGGCCAAGGTGGTTTCGGTCAAGGAACCGTACCAGTGGACCCAGTCCGAATGGAAGCTCGGCGAAGGCTACGGCAAGCAGGACAAGCCGCAGTTCCACGTGGTCGCCTATGACTACGGCGTCAAGTACAACATCCTGCGCATGCTGGCCGAGCGCGGCTGCAAGGTCACGGTGCTGCCCGCCCAGGCCAGCGCCGCCGACGCGCTGGCGCTGAATCCGGACGGCGTGTTCCTGTCCAACGGCCCCGGCGACCCCGAGCCGTGCGACTACGCCATCGTCGCCACGCGCGAGTTCATCGACCGCGGCATCCCCACCTTCGGCATCTGCCTGGGCCACCAGATCATGGCGCTGGCGGTCGGCGCCAAGACGCTGAAGATGAAGTTCGGCCACCACGGCGCCAACCATCCGGTCAAGGACCTGGACGATGGCCGCGTGGTGATCACGTCGCAGAACCACGGCTTCGCGGTCGATGCGGACACGCTGCCGCCGAACGTGCGCGTCACGCACAAGTCGCTGTTCGACGGTTCGCTGCAGGGCTTCGCGCTGACCGACAAGCCGGCCTTCTGCTTCCAGGGCCACCCGGAAGCGTCGCCCGGCCCGAACGACGTGGCCTACCTGTTCGACCGCTTCATCCAGCTGATGACCGACGCGCGCAAGTAAGCGCGGCCACTGCGACAGACACCGGGACACCCCATGAACGCCTTCATGCATACCGCTTTCGGCATCACCGACTTCTGGACCTATGTGCTGGGCACGATCTTCATCGTGCTGTTGCCGGGCCCGAACTCGATGTACGTGCTGTCGGTGGCGGCGCAGCGCGGCGTGCGCGCCGGCTACAAGGGCGCGTGCGGGGTGTTCCTGGGCGATTTCGTGCTGATGGTGCTGTCGGCGGCGGGCGTGGCCTCGCTGCTGAAGGCCAGCCCGGCGCTGTTCTACGTGGTGAAGTACATCGGCGCGGCCTACCTGGCGTGGATCGGCTTCAACATGCTGCGCGGCGCGCTGCGCAGCTGGGCCGCGCGCGGCGACGCCGCCGGCGCGGCGGCGGCAGCGCCGGCCACGCCGGACCAGTCCGACCCGTTCCGCAAGGCGTTGCTGATCAGCCTGCTGAACCCGAAGGCGATCCTGTTCTTCATCTCGTTCTTCATCCAGTTCGTCGACCCGGCCTTTGCGTACCCGGTGCTGTCGTTCGGCGTGCTGGGGCTGGTGTGCCAGATCTGCAGCTTTGCCTACCTGACCACGATCATCTTCGTGGGCGCGAAGCTGGCCGAGGCGTTCCGGCGCCGCCGCCGGCTGTCGGCCGGCATGGCCAGCGGGGTAGGGGCGATGTTCATCGGCTTCGGCGCCAAGCTGGCGACGGCCACGATGAACTGAGCCAGACCCAATTTTCGAATCCGGACGGATTCCCCTGATTACCGGCGCGGTCCGCAGGCAAGGCGGGCCGGCCCATAAAGAGAGCGTGCAATGCCAAAACGCACAGACATCAAGAGCATCCTGATCATCGGCGCGGGCCCCATCATCATCGGCCAGGCGTGCGAGTTCGACTACTCCGGCGCCCAGGCCTGCAAGGCCCTGCGCGAGGAAGGCTTCAAGGTCATCCTGGTCAACTCCAACCCGGCGACCATCATGACCGACCCCAACACGGCCGATGTGACCTACATCGAGCCGATCACCTGGGAAGTGGTCGAGCGCATCATCGAGAAGGAGCGCCCGGATGCGATCCTGCCCACCATGGGCGGCCAGACCGCGCTGAACTGCGCGCTGGACCTGCACCGCCATGGCGTGCTCGACAAGTACAAGGTGGAGCTGATCGGCGCGTCGCCCGAAGCCATCGACAAGGCCGAGGACCGCCAGAAGTTCAAGGACGCGATGACCAAGATCGGCCTGGGCTCGGCCAAGTCCGGCATCGCCCACTCGATGGACGAGGCCGTGGCCGTGCAGGCGCGCATCGCGCAGGACACCGGCACCAGCGGCTACCCGATCGTGATCCGCCCGTCGTTCACGCTGGGCGGCACCGGCGGCGGCATTGCCTACAACCGCGAAGAGTTCGAAGAAATCTGCAAGCGCGGCCTGGACCTGTCGCCGACGCGCGAGCTGTTGATCGAGGAATCGCTGCTGGGCTGGAAAGAGTATGAGATGGAAGTGGTCCGCGACAAGCAGGACAACTGCATCATCATCTGCTCGATCGAGAACCTGGACCCGATGGGCATCCACACCGGCGACTCGATCACCGTGGCCCCGGCGCAGACGCTGACCGACAAGGAATACCAGATCCTGCGCAACGCGTCGCTGGCGGTGCTGCGCGAGATCGGCGTCGACACCGGCGGCTCGAACGTGCAGTTCTCGATCAACCCGAAGGACGGTCGCATGATCGTCATCGAGATGAACCCGCGCGTGTCGCGTTCGTCGGCGCTGGCGTCGAAGGCCACCGGCTTCCCGATCGCCAAGGTCGCGGCCAAGCTGGCGGTCGGCTATACGCTGGACGAACTGAAGAACGAGATCACCGGCGGCGCCACCCCGGCCTCGTTCGAGCCCTCGATCGACTACGTGGTCACCAAGGTGCCGCGCTTCGCGTTCGAGAAATTCCCGCAGGCCGACAGCCACCTGACCACCCAGATGAAGTCGGTGGGCGAGGTGATGGCGATGGGCCGCACCTTCCAGGAATCGTTCCAGAAGGCCCTGCGCGGGCTGGAAGTGGGCGTCGACGGCCTGGACGAGAAGTCCACCGACCGCGACGAGATCGTCGAGGAGATCGGCGAGGCCGGCCCGGACCGCATCTGGTACGTGGGCGACGCGTTCCGCCTCGGCATGTCGCTGGAAGAGGTCTATCACGAGACCGCCATCGATCCGTGGTTCCTGGCCCAGATCGAAGACATCGTCAAGACCGAGGGCCTGGTCAAGTCGCGCACGCTGGATAGCCTGTCGACCGCCGAACTGCGCTTCCTGAAGCAGAAGGGCTTCTCCGACCGCCGCCTGGCGCGGCTGCTGAAGACCGACGCCAAGGCCGTGCGCGAGGCGCGCATCGCGCAGAACGTGCGCCCGGTCTACAAGCGCGTCGACACCTGCGCGGCCGAGTTCGCCACCAACACCGCCTACATGTACTCGACCTACGAGGCCGAGCATGGCGAGTGCGAAGCGGCGCCGACCGACAAGAAGAAGATCATGGTGCTGGGCGGCGGCCCGAACCGGATCGGCCAGGGCATCGAGTTCGACTACTGCTGCGTGCACGCCGCGCTGGCGCTGCGCGAAGACGGGTACGAGACCATCATGGTCAACTGCAACCCGGAAACCGTGTCGACCGACTATGACACCTCGGACCGCCTGTACTTCGAGCCGCTGACGCTGGAAGACGTGCTCGAGATCGTCGCGATCGAGAAGCCGGTCGGCGTGATCGTGCAGTACGGCGGCCAGACCCCGCTGAAGCTTGCGCTGGACCTGGAGCGCAACGGCGTGCCCATCATCGGCACCAGCCCCGACATGATCGACGCGGCCGAAGACCGCGAGCGCTTCCAGAAGCTGCTGCAGGACCTGGGCCTGCGCCAGCCGCCCAACCGCACCGCGCGTGCCGAGGACGAAGCGCTGCGCCTGGCCGAGGAAATCGGCTACCCGCTGGTGGTGCGCCCGTCGTACGTGCTGGGCGGCCGCGCCATGGAAATCGTCCATGAGCCGCGCGACCTCGAGCGCTATATGCGCGAGGCCGTCAAGGTCTCGAACGATTCCCCGGTGCTGCTGGACCGCTTCCTGAACGACGCCATCGAGTGCGACGTCGATGCCATCTCCGACGGCAAGCGCGTCTTCATCGGCGGCGTGATGGAGCACATCGAGCAGGCCGGCGTGCACTCGGGCGATTCCGCCTGCTCGCTGCCGCCGTACTCGCTGTCGGCCGAGACCGTCGCCGAACTGAAGCGCCAGACCGCCGCCATGGCCCGCGCGCTGAACGTGATCGGCCTGATGAACGTGCAGTTCGCGATCCAGCAGAACGACGGCGTCGATACCGTCTACGTGCTGGAAGTGAACCCGCGCGCCTCGCGCACCGTGCCGTACGTGTCCAAGGCCACCGGCTTGCAGCTGGCCAAGATCGCCGCGCGCTGCATGGCGGGCCAGTCGCTGGACGAGCAGGGCATCGGCGACGAGGTCATCCCTCCTTACTACAGCGTCAAGGAAGCGGTGTTCCCGTTCAACAAGTTCCCGGGCGTCGACCCGGTGCTTGGACCTGAGATGCGTTCGACCGGCGAGGTGATGGGCGTGGGCAAGAGCTTCGGCGAGGCCCTGTTCAAGAGCCAGCTGGCCGCGGGCTCGCGCCTGCCGGAAAAGGGCGCCGTGCTGATCACCGTGAAGGACAGTGACAAGCCGCGCGCCGTGGCCGTGGCCCGCATGCTGCACGATATGGGCTACCCGATCGTCGCCACGCGCGGCACCGCTTCGGCGATCGAGGCCGCCGGCATCCCGGTCAAGGTGGTTAACAAGGTCAAGGACGGCCGTCCGCATATCGTCGACATGATCAAGAACGGCGAACTGGCGCTGGTGTTCACCACCGTGGACGAAACCCGCGGCGCGATCGCCGATTCGCGCTCGATCCGTATCTCGGCGCTGGCCAACCGCATTCCCTACTACACCACCATTGCCGGCGCGCGCGCCGCGGTGGAAGGCCTGAAGCACATGCAGAGCCTGGAGGTCTACGACCTGCAGGGCCTGCATGCCTCGCTGGCCTGATGCCGTCAAGGTAAGGAAGCAGCACATTGCAAAAGGGGCCGCCCGCATGGCGGCGGCCCCGCCCGGGAAGCCCGCCGGAGTTGCTGCCGGCGGGCTTCCTGGCCTAAACTACGTCAAATTCGTCGATCGAACCGGCGTGCCCGCGTTCGATCCTGTTGAAAGCCGCGGTTGAGCGGAAGTGCCCTGGCGGGGTTTGCCGGGGATGGCTCCAGCTCCGCTGCGGCTCATTTTTTTGTTGAACGAAGACATGAGCACCATTCCGATTACCAAGCGTGGCGCAGAGCTCCTGAAGGAGGAGCTGCAGCGCCTGAAGGCTGTCGAGCGTCCGGCGGTGATCAATGCCATCTCGGAAGCGCGCGCCCAGGGCGACCTGTCTGAAAACGCCGAGTACGACGCCGCCAAGGAAAAGCAGGCCTTTATCGAAGGCCGCATCCTGGAAGTGGAGGCCAAGCTGTCGGCGGCACAGATCATCGACCCGACCCAGCTCGATACCGATGGCCGCATCGTCTTTGGCGCGACCGTCGACCTCGAGGACCTGGAGTCCGGCAGTCCGGTCAGCTACCAGATCGTCGGCGATGACGAGGCCGACCTCGACGCCGGCAAGATCTCGGTCAGCTCGCCGATTGCGCGCGCGCTGATCGGCAAGTTCGAAGGCGACGTCGCCACCGTGCTGGCCCCGGGTGGCGAGCGCGAGTACGAAGTCATTACCGTTCGCTACATCTGATGCCGGCCCGGCCGGCGGGCGAGCGCCTGCGCCGGCCACCGGAAAGGCCGGCTTGTGTTCTCCAGTTCCTATAACAACCTGCCGCCGCTGCCGCACCGCATCTTCCTGCTGCTGACGGTGGTGTGGGCGGGCAGCCTGTGGACCGTCGGCTACATGGTGGCGCCGACGCTGTTTTCGGTGCTGCCCAGCCGCGAGATGGCGGGCATGATCGCCGGGCACCTGTTCCATACCGAAGCCATTGTCGGCGTGACCATCGGCGTGCTGCAGCTGGTGCTGTGCAACGTGATGATCCGGCGCGGGGCCCATCGCTACCGCGGCCTGCGCTGGCTGGTGCTGGGCATGCTGTGCTGCGTGCTGCTCGGTTACTTCGGTACCCAGCCGTTCATGGGCAGCCTGAAGGAAAAGGCGCTGGCACTGGGGGTGGGGGTGTCGGAATCGCCGTACAAGGCGCAGTTCGGCATGCTGCACGGCGTTTCCAGCGCCTTCTACCTGCTGCAAAGCCTGCTGGCGCTGGTGCTGGTATGGCGCGCCTCGGCGCCGCGTTCGGCCGGGGAGTGAGGCCGGTCGCCGGCACGGCCGTGGAGGCGGCGTGCCGGCAGCGGGGCGCCTGGCGGTGCCCGCGGGTCCTGCCCGGGCGTTCTCAGCCCAGGGACTTCTTCTTCTGGCTGGTCGGGCGCGCGCGCGCGCGCTTCACGTTGCCGCCGGCGGTGACGCGCTCGTTGCCGAGCACGGTAACTTCCTTGCGGGTCGGGCGGCGGTTCGGCGCGGCGCTGGGCTTCTTCACCGTCACCGTGCGCGGGGCGGCGCCGCCGCGGCGGGCGGGCGTGTGCCGGCCGAGGTCTTCGGCCTGGTTTTCCTTCAGGCGGGCTTCGCCCGGACGCCAGACCACCAGCAGCTTGCCGATATGCTGGATCGGCGCGGCGCTGAGCTGGTCGCAGATTTCTTCGTAGATGGCGATGCGTGCTTCGCGGTCGTCGCCGAACACGCGGATCTTGATCAGGTCGTGGGCAGCCAGGCTGCGGTCGATTTCGGCCAGCACGGCGCGGGTCAGGCCTTCGGCGCCGACCATCACGACCGGGTTCAGGGCATGGGCGCGGGAGCGCAGGTCAGAGCGCTGGGCAGGGACTAGTTGTAGAGCGGGCATAGGTTGGCGCTGAATAAGGCGCTTTAAATAGTGATAGAGCGCTGGGCGCTGGTAATCGGGCGCTGCAGCCCTGGCCGGTCGTGACGCGGCGGGCGGAAAGCAGGCTGCCGGCGGCCGCCGGGGCGGCAAGCCGGTATGCGGATTGGCGCGTATTATCCGTCAATCCGGCACTGTCGGGCAGCAAAATCATCAAAACAGTAGAAAACCTTCGCTGCCGGCACCGGCCGGCGGGCGCGGGCAGGGAACAGGCTGGTATCTGGCATGGCAAAGAACAAGTTCAACCATTCGTGGCTGCACGACCACATCAACGATCCGTACGTGAAAATGGCGCAGCGCGAGGGCTATCGCGCCCGCGCGGCGTACAAGCTGAAGGAGATCGACGAGCAGGACAAGCTGATCCGCCCGGGCCAGGTCATCGTCGACCTGGGCGCGGCGCCCGGCAGCTGGAGCCAGTACGCCCGCAACAAGCTGGCGGATTCGCCGCGGGCAAAGGATGGCAGGATCGACGGCGCGGTCGTGGCGATCGACCTGCTGCCCATGGAGCCCGTCGCAGACGTCACTTTCATCCAGGGCGACTTCCGTGAGGAAGCGGTGTTCCGGGAACTCGAAAGTGTGGTGCTGGACGCCTCCGGCGGCAGCAAGATCGACCTTGTATTGTCCGACATGGCCCCCAACTTGTCGGGTGTGGCCTCCGCCGATGCTGCCCGGATCGAGTACCTGTGCGACCTGGCGCTGGAATTCGCGCAGGCCCACCTGAAGCCGGAGGGAGCATTGCTGGTAAAGTGTTTCCACGGGAGCGGCTACAGCCAGATCGTGGAAAAGTTCAAACGGCAGTTCAAAGTGGTCGCGAAGCGCAAGCCCAAGGCGTCGCGCGACAAGTCTTCCGAAACCTTTATCCTTGGGCGTTACCTCAAGGCAGTGGATTGACCGGTCTCGATACAAGCCAGGGTGGAATAAGAAAAGTAGAGGGAAATACCCTCGCCCGGTGCTATCGGCATCATAGTTTCTCTGTTTCCCCTCGAGGGCGGGGGCTGCATTACAATGCAGCTATCCGTTGGCAAGGCAATTGCAAAGGAGTTCGGCCTTGAATAACAACCTGTTTCAAAAGGCGGCAATCTGGCTCGTGATCGCGCTGGTGCTGTTTACCGTCTTCAAGCAGTTCGACAAGCCCCGTGCGCAGGACAGCGTCACCTATTCGCAGTTCATGGATGACGCCAAGAACGGCAAGGTGTCGCGTGTCGACGTGCAGGGCCGCAACCTGGTGGTCTCGCCTAAGGAAGGCGCCAAGTACACCATCATCTCGCCGGGCGACATCTGGATGGTCGGCGACCTGATGAAGTATGGCGTGCAGGTGACCGGCAAGGCGGATGACGAACCCAACGTGCTGGTCCAGGCCCTGTATTACCTCGGGCCGACCCTGCTGATCATCGTGTTCTGGTTCTACATGATGCGTCAGATGCAGGGCGGCGGGAAAGGCGGCGCATTCTCATTCGGCAAGTCGCGTGCGCGCCTGATCGACGAGAACCAGAACGCCGTCACGTTCCAGGACGTGGCCGGTTGCGACGAGTCCAAGGAAGAAGTGGTCGAGCTGGTCGACTTCCTGAAGGACCCGCAGAAATTCCAGAAGCTGGGCGGCCGCATCCCGCGCGGCGTGCTGCTGGTCGGCCCTCCGGGTACCGGCAAGACGCTGCTGGCGCGTGCCATCGCCGGCGAGGCCAAGGTGCCGTTCTTCAGCATCTCCGGTTCGGACTTCGTTGAAATGTTCGTCGGCGTGGGCGCGGCCCGCGTGCGCGACATGTTCGAGAACGCCAAGAAGCAGGCCCCCTGCATCGTGTTCATCGATGAAATCGACGCAGTCGGCCGCCATCGCGGCGCCGGCATGGGCGGCGGCAACGACGAGCGCGAGCAGACCCTGAACCAGATGCTGGTCGAGATGGACGGCTTCGAGGCCAACTCGGGCGTGATCGTGATCGCCGCGACCAACCGTGCCGACGTGCTGGACAAGGCGCTGCTGCGTCCGGGCCGTTTCGACCGCCAGGTCTACGTGGGCCTGCCGGACATCCGCGGCCGCGAGCAGATCCTGAAGGTCCATATGCGCAAGGTGCCGATCGGCAACGATGTCGACGCCTCGATCATCGCGCGCGGCACCCCGGGCTTCTCGGGCGCGGACCTGGCCAACCTGGTCAACGAAGCTGCACTGTTTGCCGCCCGCCGGAGCAAGCGCGTGGTCGACATGCAGGATTTCGAGGACGCCAAGGACAAGATCTACATGGGTCCGGAGCGCAAGTCGACGGTGATGCGCGAAGAAGAGCGCCGCGCCACGGCTTACCACGAGTCCGGCCATGCGGTGGTGGCCAAGCTGCTGCCCAAGGCCGACCCGGTCCACAAGGTCACCATCATGCCGCGTGGCTGGGCGCTGGGCGTGACCTGGCAGCTGCCGGAGCATGACAAGTATTCGAAGTACAAGGACAGCATGCTGGAAGAGGTCGCCATCCTGTTCGGCGGCCGCGCGGCGGAAGAGGTCTTCCTCAACGCCATGAGCACCGGCGCTTCCAACGACTTCGAGCGCGCCACCAAGATCGCGCGCGACATGGTGACCCGCTTCGGCATGAGCGATTCGCTGGGCGCGATGGTCTACGTCGATACCGAGCAGGACGGCATGTTCGGCAAGCTGTCGTCGAAGACCGTGTCGGAAGCCACGCAGCAGAAGGTCGACGCCGAGATCCGCCGCATCATCGACGAGCAGTATGCGCTGGCCAAGCGCCTGCTCGAAGAGAACCGCGACAAGGTCGAGGCCATGACCAATGCGCTGATGGAATGGGAAACCATCGACGCCGACCAGGTCAACGACATCATGGCCGGCAAGCCGCCGCGTCCGCCGCGCAGCGCGTCGGGCCCGAACGGTGGCGGCAGCACGCCTTCGGGCGGCTCGCCGGTGGCGCCGACCAACGCGCCCGCGACGGCCTGATCCGGCGCTCGTCCCGCGACGACGCTGTAGCGATGGCTGTGTAGCCCCTCCCCGAAGCCGGTGCCTGGCGCACCGGCTTTTCTTTTTCTGCGCGGCGAATCCGCGCGCCTTGCCGAAGCCTTCCTACCTTGCAGCAGACGACTCAGACCCGGCACTTCCAGTGCGGCCGTTTCCGTTTTGCCCTGGACCAGCGTCCGCTGGTGATGGGCATCCTCAACGTCACGCCTGATTCCTTTTCCGACGGCGGCCAGCACGCCAGCCGCGAAGCGGCGCTGCGCCATGCCGAGCAGATGATGGCCGAGGGCGTCGACATCATCGATATCGGCGGCGAATCGAGCCGGCCCGGTTCGGCGGCGCTGCCGCTGGACGACGAACTGGCGCGCGTGATCCCCGTGGTCGAGGCGCTGCGCGACTGCGGCAAGCCATTGTCGATCGACACCTACAAGCCCGAGGTCATGCGCGCCGCGCTTGCGGCCGGAGCCGATCTCATCAACGATATCTGGGGCCTGCGCATGCCTGGCGCGGTGGAAGCGGTGGCGGGCGGGCAGGCGGGCCTGTGCGTGATGCACATGCAGCGCGATCCGCAAACCATGCAGGAAGACCCGCATTACGACGATGTGGTTGCCGAAGTCGCGCAGTTCCTGGCCGAACGCGTCGCCGTGCTGCGAGCCGCCGGGATCGCCGGCGACCGCATCTGCCTCGATCCGGGATTTGGCTTCGGCAAGACACCGGATCATAATTTGCGCCTGCTCGGGCAATTGCCGAGGCTGGCGATGGACGGCCTGCCGATGCTGGCGGGTATCTCGCGCAAATCCACGCTGGGCGCCATCCTGGGCGGCCGGCCGCCGCAGCAGCGCATCGCCGCCAGCATCGCCGCGGCGGTCTGTGCGGTGGAGCGCGGCGCGTTTATCGTGCGGGTGCATGATGTGCAGCAGACCGTCGACGCCGTGAAGACCTGGTGGGCCGTGCGCAACGAATCCGTCAGCGCCGGCTGAGCCGGGCCCGGTGCCGGTCAGCGCCACGAAGACAGAACACAGAAGAGAAAGGGAAACAACGAATGACACGCAAGTATTTCGGGACCGATGGCGTGCGGGGCAAGGTCGGCGAGGCGCCGATCACGCCGGACTTCGTCATGCGCCTGGGCCACGCCGCGGGCAAGGTGCTGGCGCACGGGGCCAGGACCGGGCAGGGCAAGCCCACCGTGCTGATCGGCAAGGACACGCGCATTTCGGGCTATATGCTCGAAGCCGCGCTGGAAGCCGGTTTCACCTCGGCGGGGGTGCATGTGCTGCTGACCGGGCCGCTGCCGACCCCCGGCATCGCCTACCTGACGCGGGCGCTGCGGCTGTCCGCCGGCGTGGTGATCTCGGCCAGCCACAACCCTTACTACGACAACGGTATCAAGTTCTTCTCGGCCAGTGGCGACAAGCTGCCCGACGCGGTCGAGGCGGCGATCGAAGCGGCCCTCGACGAGCCCATGGTGTGCGCTCCCTCCGACGACCTCGGGCGCGCCCGCCGCATCGACGATGCCGCCGGCCGCTATATCGAATTCTGCAAGAGCACCTTCCCCTACGAGCAGGACCTGCATGGCCTGAAGCTGGTGGTCGACTGCGCCCATGGCGCGGCCTATCACATCGCGCCGCCGGTGTTCCATGAGCTCGGCGCCGACGTGGTTGCCATCGGCAACCAGCCCAACGGCCGCAATATCAACGCCGGCTACGGCGCCACCGCGCCGGAAAAACTGGTCGAGGCGGTCAGGGCCAACGGCGCCGACCTCGGCCTGGCCTTCGATGGCGACGCCGACCGGCTGCAGGTGGTCGACGCGGATGGCCGGCTCTACAACGGCGACGAACTGCTGTACCTGATCGTGCGGGACCGCCAGGCTGCAGGGCAGGCGGTACCCGGCGCCGTCGGCACGCTGATGACCAACATGGCGGTGGAACTGGCGCTCAAGCGCGAGGGCGTCGACTTCGTGCGCGCCAAGGTGGGCGACCGCTATGTGCTGGAGGAACTGAACAAGCGCAAGTGGACACTGGGTGGCGAGGGCTCCGGCCACCTGTTGTGCCTGGACCGCCACAGCACCGGCGACGGCATCGTGTCGGCGCTTCAGGTGCTGGGCGCGCTGCGCCGCAGCGGCAAGACGCTGGCGCAGCTGCTCGATGGCGTGAAGCTGTTCCCGCAGACGCTGATCAATGTGCGCGTGCAGAAGGGGTTCGACTGGCAGACCCATGCCGGCCTGCAGGCGGCGCGTGCGGCGGTGGAACCGGAGCTGGAAGGCCGCGGCCGGGTGCTGATCCGCGCCTCGGGCACCGAACCCGTGGTGCGCGTGATGGTCGAGGCGGAGCAGGCCGACATGGCCGAGCGCGCAGCTAGGAAGCTGGCGGATGCGTTGAGTGCCTGATCCCTCCCATGCAGTGAAGAAACGCCGGGTTCGTCCCGGCGTTTTTTTATCGTCTTACGCAATTAACCGCCGTCATATTGGCCGCGCAGCCAGACGCCCGCATGCCGGCGAGGCGTTGCTGCAGGCCAGTTTCGAGAAGATTTGAAGATGTCACGGAATTGTCATACAGGGAGCATACAGTTCGTCTTGTCAAAAATTTGTCATTCCCAACCAATGTTCTCTGGAGGACATATGAAGCTGGTCAAGACTGCCGTGGCAGGCATCGTGTCGATGGTGGTGGCGGGTACTGCGTTCGCGGCGGAAATTACCGGTGCAGGCGCTTCCTTCCCGGCGCCCGTGTATTCCAAGTGGGCCGACGCATATAACAAGGCAACGGGCAACAAGGTCAACTATCAATCGATCGGCTCGTCGGGCGGCATCAAGCAGATTGGCGCCAAGACGGTCGACTTCGGCGCTTCGGACGCGCCGCTGAAGGACGAGGACCTGAACAAGCAGGGCCTGGTCCAGTTCCCGACCGTGATCGGCGGCGTGGTGCCGGTGATCAACCTGCAGGGCGTGAAGCCGGGCGAGCTGACCATCACCGGCGAGCTGCTGGCCAACATCTACCTGGGCAAGATCAAGAAGTGGGACGATCCCGCGATCAAGGCGCTGAACCCGCAAGCCAAGCTGCCGAGCCAGGACATCCTGCCGGTGCGCCGGGCCGATGGCTCGGGCACCACCTTCATCTTCACCAACTACCTGTCCAAGGTCAGCGCTGACTGGAAGGGCACGGTGGGCGAGGGCACCACGGTCAACTGGCCGGGCGGCGGCACCGGCGGCAAGGGCAACGAGGGCGTGGCCGCCTTCGTGCAGCGCCTGAACGGCGCCATCGGCTATGTCGAGTACGCCTACGCCAAGCAGAACAAGATGACCCACGTGAACATGAAGAACGCGTCGGGTGCCGTGGTCAAGCCGGGTGACGACGCCTTCAAGGCCGCCGCCGCCGGCGCGGACTGGAGCAAGAGCTACTATCAGATCCTGACCAACCAGCCGGGCAAGGATGCCTGGCCGATCGCCGGCGCCACCTTCATCCTGGTCCACAAGAACCAGGAAAAGCCGGCGCAGGGCACCGAAGTGCTGAAGTTCTTCGATTGGGCCTACAAGAGCGGCGCCGGCATGGCGGCCGACCTGGACTACGTGCCGCTGCCGGAAAACGTGGTCAACCAGATCCGCTCGACCTGGAAGACCAGCGTCAAGGACGCCTCGGGCAAGGCGCTGTACTGATCCTGACGGCATCGCCGGCCGCGCGAGCGCGGCGGCGGTGGCCGGGCAGCCCCAAACCGGCCCGGCCACCGCGCTCCCGCCCAGGCGGCAGCGGCGATCCACCCTGAATTCCCGATATGGCGACTACCCCCTCCGAGATCCGCAACGTCCAGCCCCCCAGCCGCATGGGCGACATCCTGTTCGGCGGCCTGACCCGGGGCGCCGCGATCGTGACGCTGCTGCTGCTGGGCGGCATCATCGTTTCGCTCGCGATCAGCGCCTGGCCGTCGATCCAGACCTTCGGCGCGCGCTTCCTGTGGACCGCGGAGTGGGATCCTCCCGCCGATGTCTATGGTGCGCTGGTGCCCATCTACGGCACCATCGTGACCTCGCTGATCGCGCTGATCATCGCGGTGCCGGTCAGCTTCGGCATTGCGCTGTTCCTGACCGAGCTGTCGCCGGCGTGGCTGCGCCGCCCGCTCGGCACCGCCATCGAACTGCTCGCCGCGGTGCCGTCTATCGTCTACGGCATGTGGGGCCTGCTCGTGTTCGCGCCGATCTTCGGCGAGTATTTCCAGAAGCCCCTGGCCGCCACGGTGGGCCAGCTGCCGGTGGTCGGCAAGCTGTTCCAGGGCGCGCCGCTGGGCATCGGCCTGCTGTGCGCGGGCGTGATCCTGGCGATCATGATCATCCCGTATATCGCCTCGGTGATGCGCGACGTGTTCGAAGTCACCCCGGTGCTGCTCAAGGAATCCGCCTACGGCGTGGGCTGCACCACCTGGGAAGTGATGTGGAACGTGGTGCTGCCCTATACCCGCGCCGGCGTGATCGGCGGCGTGATGCTGGGCCTGGGCCGCGCGCTGGGCGAGACCATGGCCGTCACCTTCGTGATCGGCAACACCAACCTGCTGGACAGCGCCTCGCTGTTCTCGCCGGGCAACAGCATCACCTCGGCGCTCGCCAACGAGTTCGCCGAAGCCGGCGCCGGCCTGCACACGGCCGCGCTGATGGAGCTGGGCCTGATCCTGTTCTTCATTACCTTCGTGGTGCTGGCGCTGTCCAAGCTGTTGCTGCTGCGACTGGCCAAGAATGAGGGAACCAAATGAGCGCGAGCCAAGCCGTGTCTACCGTATCGATCCCGGCGGTCCGTCCTGACGCGGATGCCATCCGCACCCGCTTGCAGGCGCGCCGCCGCCGCACCAACCTGTACGCGCTGACCGCCTCGCTGGTGGCCATGGCCTTCGGCCTGTTCTGGCTGGCGTGGATCCTGTGGACCACCGTCACGCTGGGCGTCGGCGGGCTGTCGCTGGACCTGTTCACGCAGATGACGCCGGCCCCCAACACCGCCGGCGGCGGCCTGGCCAACGCCATCTTCGGCAGCTTCGTGATGGTCGGCATGGCCACGCTGTTCGGTACGCCGCTGGGCATCCTGGCGGGCATCTACCTGGCCGAGTACGGCAAGAGCTCGCCGCTGGCCAGCTTTATCCGCTTTATCAACGACATCCTGCTGTCGGCGCCGTCGATCGTGATCGGCCTGTTCGTCTACGCGCTGGTGGTGACCCGCATGGGCCACTTCTCGGGCTGGGCCGGCATCTGCGCGCTGGCGCTGCTGCAGGTGCCGATCGTGGTGCGCACCACCGAGAACATGCTGAACCTGGTGCCCAACGCGCTGCGCGAGGCCGCCTTCGCGCTGGGCACGCCCAAGTGGAAGATGGTGCTGTCGATCACGGTGAAGTCACCGTACGCGGGAATTGTGACCGGCGTATTGCTGGCCGTGGCCCGTATCGCCGGCGAAACCGCGCCGCTGCTGTTCACCGCGCTGTCCAACCAGTTCTGGACCAGCGACCTGAACAAGCCGATGGCCAACCTGCCGGTGACGATCTTCCGCTTCGCCATGAGCCCGTTCACCGAATGGCAGCAGCTGGCCTGGGCGGGCGTGTTCCTGATTACGATCGGCGTGCTGGCACTCAATATCCTGGCGCGCATCCTGTTCAAGAAATAAGCGGCGCGCCCGGCATCCGGACCCGCCCCAAGACTGCAAGCGAGAAAACGCAATGACCTCCACCGTCATCGACATTCCCGATTCGGTGCGCGCCAAGATCGACGTGCGCAACCTGAACTTCTACTACGGCCAGTTCCATGCGCTGAAGGACATCAACATGTCGATCCCGGACCGCAAGGTCACGGCCTTTATCGGCCCGTCGGGATGCGGCAAGTCGACGCTGCTGCGTACCTTCAACAAGATGTACGCGCTCTATCCCGAGCAGCGCGCCGAGGGCGAGATCAACATGGACGGCGACAACCTGCTGACCGCGCGCCAGGACATCGCGCTGCTGCGCGCCAAGGTCGGCATGGTGTTCCAGAAGCCGACGCCGTTCCCGATGTCGATCTACGACAACATCGCCTTCGGCGTGCGCCTGTTCGAGAAGCTCTCGCGCTCGGAAATGGACGACCGCGTGGAATGGGCGCTGACCAAGGCGGCGCTGTGGAACGAGGCCAAGGACAAGCTGCACCAGTCCGGCTACGGCCTGTCCGGCGGCCAGCAGCAGCGCCTGTGCATCGCGCGCGGCATCGCGATCCGCCCCGAGGTGCTGCTGCTGGACGAGCCGTGCTCGGCGCTCGACCCGATTTCCACCGGCCGCATCGAAGAGCTGATCGCGGAGCTGAAGGACGAGTACACCGTGGTGATCGTCACGCACAACATGCAGCAGGCGGCGCGCTGCTCGGACTACACCGCCTACATGTATCTGGGCGAACTGATCGAGTTCGGCGAGACCGAGAAGATCTTCATCAAGCCGCACCGCAAGGAAACGGAAGACTACATTACCGGCCGGTTCGGCTGACGGGCAGGGCAGGGACTAGCATATCCATAAGCGGCCAGGAGAATCCCATGACTGACAAGCACCTGTCGACCCAGTTCGACGCAGACCTCAACGCCATCAACACCAAGCTGCTGCAGATGGGCGGGCTGGTGGAGTCGCAGATCGAGCTGGCCATGCGCGCGCTGACCGACTTCGACACCGAGACCGCCGACCAGGTCATCGCCCGGGAGATCGAGCTCAACGCGCTGGAAGTCGAGATCGATGCCGATTGCGGCAACATCATCGCCCGGCGCCAGCCGACCGCGCGCGACCTGCGCCTGGTGATGGCGATCTCCAAGACCATCACCAACCTCGAGCGCGCCGGCGACGAGGCCGAGAAGATCGCCAAGCGCACCAAGCACATCATGGAAGACGCGTCGGCGCACAGCATTAACTACGCCGAGGTCAAGCTCTCGGGCGAGATGGCGATCTCGCTGCTGCGCCAGGCGCTGGACGCGTTCGCCCGGCTGGACACCGTCGCGGCGGCGCGCATCGTCAAGGAAGACAAGGCCATCGACGAGGAATTCCGCGGCTTCGTGCGCAAGCTGATCACCTACATGATGGAAGACCCGCGCACGATTTCGGTCGCGCTGGATTTCCTGTTCATCGCCAAGGCGGTGGAGCGCATTGGCGATCACGCCAAGAACATCGCGGAATTTATCATTTACATTGTCAAGGGGACGGACGTCCGCCATGTCTCGCGCGAGGACATGGAGCGCGAAGCGCTGAGCTGAGTACAGCCGCCCACGGAGAACCATACACATGCCAAGCAGTATTCTCGTTGTCGAAGACGAACCGGCGATCGCCGAGCTGATCGCCGTGAACCTGCAGCACGCGGGGCATTATCCGATCCGGGCCTATAACGCCGAGCAGGCGCTGTCGCTGATGAGCGATGTGCTGCCCGACCTGGTGCTGCTCGACTGGATGCTCCCGGGCAAGTCGGGCGCGAACTTCGCCAAGGAGTTGCGCGCCAACGACCGCACCCGCCAGATTCCCATCATCATGCTGACCGCCCGCGGCGAGGAGCAGGACAAGGTGATGGGGCTGGAAGCCGGTGCCGACGACTACGTCACCAAGCCGTTCTCGCCCAAGGAGCTGCTGGCGCGGATCAAGGCGGTGCTGCGCCGCCGCGCGCCGCAGCTGACCGACGACGTGGTCGCGATCAACGGCCTGCGGCTGGACCCTGCCACGCACCGCGTCACCGGCCAGGACGACAGCGGCCCGATCAAGCTGGACCTGGGCCCGACCGAGTTCCGCCTGCTGCACTTCCTGATGACGCACCCCGAGCGCGTGCACAGCCGGTCGCAATTGCTCGACCAGGTCTGGGGCGACCATGTCTTTGTCGAGGAGCGCACCGTCGACGTCCATATCAAGCGCCTGCGCGCCGCGCTCACGCCCGGCGGGTACAGCAACATGATCGAAACCGTGCGCGGCAGCGGCTACCGGCTGGCGCGCACCCCTGGCGCCTGAGCCGCCGCACGGGTCTCAAGCCGCTGGCAGGGCGCGGCGAAATCGTGGCACACTCCGTCGCAACCCTGCAGCCAGCCGTTTCCGTGGCTGGCTGCAAGCCTGAACCCTGCGCATGAATGTCATCTGGGCCCGTTCCGCGGCCATCCTGATCAGCCTGCTGGTGCTGTCCGCCGGCGTCTACCTGGCCGCCGGCCCGGTGCCGGCGCTGGCGCTGGCCTGCGTGTCGCTGCTCGGGCTGCTGTTCTACTACTTGTACCAGATCAACCGGCTGTGGAAGGTGCTCGACGCACCCGTCTACGGCGAGATTCCCAGCGCGCTCGGCCTGTGGGGCGAGGTGTATTACCGCCTGCACCGGCTGGTCAAGCGCTGGCGCACCCAGGTGCTGCAGGTGGAGCAGCAGCACACCCGCTTTATCCAGGCGATCCAGGCGTCGCCCAACGGCGTGCTGATGCTCGATGACGCCGACCAGATCGAGTGGTGCAACGACGTCGCCGAACAGCATTTCGGCCTGAACGCGCGGCGCGACGTGCGCCAGCGCATTACCCACCTGATCCGCCGGCCCGAGTTCGTCCACTACCTGACGCGGCAGCAGTTCGACGACCCGCTGGTGATGCGCGACATGGGCGAGCACAAGCACAGCGTGATAGCGGTGCAGATCCTGCCCTACGGCGACAACCGCAAGCTGGTGATCACGCAGGACATCACCAAGCTGGAAAACACCGAGGCGATGCGGCGCGACTTCGTCGCCAATGTCTCGCACGAGCTCAAGACCCCGCTGACGGTGATGACCGGCTTCCTCGAGACCGTGCGCGACCTGCCGGTGTCCGAGGAAGACCGGCGCCGCTATATCGACATGATGCTGGCGCAGTCGGTGCGCATGCAGAGCATCGTCGAAGACCTGCTGGCGCTGGCCAAGCTGGAAAGCGACGCGCAGCCGCCGGGCCATGACGTGGTGCCGGTCCGCGCCATGGTGGCGCACCTGATGCACGACGCCGAGGCGCTGTCGCAGGGCCGCCACGAGGTCGCGGCCGAGATCGATCCTACCGTGGGCATGCGCGGCGCCGAGACCGAGCTGATGTCGGCGCTGGGCAACCTGGTGTCGAACGCGGTGCGCTACACGCCCGAGGGTGGCCGCATCACCATGCGGCTGGCCTGGGAAGACGGGCACGCGGTATTCTCTGTGGCCGATACGGGCCTGGGCATCGCGCCCGAGCATATTCCCCGGCTGACCGAGCGCTTCTACCGCGTCGACCGCAGCCGCTCGCGCGACACCGGCGGTACCGGGCTGGGCCTGGCCATCGTCAAGCACGTGCTGTCGCGCCACCATGCGGAACTGCGCATCACCAGCGAAGAGGGCCGGGGCAGCGTGTTCCGCGTGGTGTTCCCGCTGGAGCGCAGCCTGCGTTCCGCCGCCGAAAGTGCCGACCGCGCCGACAGCGCGGCGCCAGGCGTCGGCCCGACGGTAGCGCCGCAGGCGCCGGACAGTTCGCGGCGCGCAGCCTGATCAGCGCACAAAGAAAAACCCGCCGCGGCGGGTTTTTTGTTGCCAGCGTCGCAGGCTCAGGGCGTGCCGCCGAACATCACCAGCAGGTCGTTCTGGCTGACATGCGGATGTTTGGAGCGCGTCTGCTTGCGCACGTAATTGCCGTCCGACTGCATGATCCACGCTGACGCATTGTCGCGCAGGTGGACCTGCAGGCTTTCGCGGATGACGCGCGCCTTGAGCGCCTTGTCCAGTATCGGGAACGCGACCTCCACGCGGCGGAACAGGTTGCGGTCCATCCAGTCGGCGCTGGAGAGGTAGAGCACTTCTTCGCCGGCGGCGTGGAAGTAATAGACGCGGTGATGCTCGAGGAAGCGCCCGATGATCGAGCGTACCGAGATGTTCTCGGACATGCCCGGCACGCCCGGCATCAGCGCGCACACGCCGCGCACGATCAGGTCGATCTTCACGCCGGCGCGCGAGGCCTTGTACAGTTCGTCGATGATCGAAGGTTCCAGCAGCGCGTTCATCTTGGCGATGATGCGCGCCGGCTTGCCCGCGCGCGCGTTGCGGGCCTCGGCGCGGATATGGTCGACCAGGTTGCTCTGCATGGTGAACGGCGACTGCCACAGGTGGTTCAGCCGGATCGTGCCGGCGGTGCCGGTCAGCAGCTGGAACACATGGTGCACGTCTTCGCAGATGGCCTCGTCGGCGGTCAGCAGCCCAAAGTCCGTGTACAGCCGGGCCGTGCGCGGGTGGTAGTTGCCGGTGCCCAGGTGGGCGTAGCGGCGCAGCTTGACCTGCTTGGCCTTCGGCCCGGTGGGCTCGCGCCGCACGATCAGCAGCATCTTGGCGTGGCACTTGTGCCCGACCACGCCGTAGATCACGTGCGCGCCGGCGGACTCGAGCCGCTCGGCCCAGTTGATATTGGTCTCTTCGTCGAAGCGCGCCAGCAGTTCCACCACCACCGTCACTTCCTTGCCATTGCGCGCGGCGGTCATCAGCGCTTCCATCACCAGCGATTCGTTGCCGGTGCGGTAGACCGTCTGCTTGATCGCCACCACGTTGGGATCGGCCGCGGCCAGCTGCAGCAGGTCGAGCACGGAGCTGAAGCTCTCGTACGGATGGTGCAGCAGCACATCCTGCTGGCGCATCACGTCGAACATCGATGCGCCGCCGGCAAAGGCCTTGACCGGGGCCGGCACGTAGGGCGGGAACTTGAGCGCGGGCCGGTCGACCATGTCGGGAATCTGCATCAGCCGCACCAGGTTCACCGGGCCGGAAACGCGGTACAGGTCCTTTTCGGCAAGCCCCGATTCCAGCAACAGCCGGCGCGCCAGCGGGACCGGCGTATCCGACGAAATCTCCAGCCGCACCGTGTCGCCGAAATGGCGCGCGGGCAGTTCGCCCTGCAGCGCTTCGCGCAGGTCGGTGATGTCGTCTTCCGAGACGAACAGGTCCGAGTTGCGCGTGACGCGGAACTGGTAGCAGCCATGCACGGCGATGGCGGGGAACAGCTCGTATACGAACCCCTGCATGAACGACGACAGCATGACAAAGCCGTACGGATAGCCCGACAGCTTCTCCGGCATCTTCACCACGCGCGGCAGCGCGCGCGGCGCCTGCACGATGGCAAGATCGGCATCGCGCCCGAAGGCGTCCTTGCCCGACAGTTCCACCACGAAGTTCAGACTCTTGTTGAGCACGCGCGGGAACGGGTGCGCGGGGTCCAGTGCGATCGGGGTCAGCACCGGCGCCAGTTCGCGCTGGAAGAACTGGCGCGCCCATTCACGCTGGGCCTCGGTCCAGGTGGTGGTCAGGTGGAAAAAGACCCCTTCTTTTTCAAGTAGTGGAAAAATGGTGTTCTGCAGCATGTCATACTGCGAGGCCACAAGCCGTTGTGTGCGCTCGGTGACAAGCTGGTAGGTCTGCTGGAAGGAAAGACCATCCGGCGTCAGGCCCGAGGCATTGTCGCGCATCTGTTCCTTCAGGCCCGCCATGCGGATTTCAAAGAACTCGTCCAGGTTGCTGGACACGATGCAGATGAACTTCAGCCGTTCCAGCAGCGGGACTTTCGGGTCGGCGGCTTGCGCCAGCACGCGGGCATTGAATTCCAGGATGCCCAGTTCGCGATTGAGCAGCGTACTGGACGGAGTCGTCGACATGGTCATGACCTTCTTTTGGTAATGTGGCGACTTTTTCATAGAATCGTGTCACTTTCATGACAGTTTGATTTTGTCATGATGCGGACATGACGACGACATAATTTTCCCGGGCCCGAATGCCGGCAGGCCAGGCCACCAGCGTGTCCCTGCCGTGCTTCGCAACGCCAACGCGAACCTGCCCTCCAAGCACACGATGAACAACACTCCACGCCTGCTGGCCGCCGTCGACATGGGCTCGAACAGCTTCCGCCTGATGATCGGGCGGGTGGACGAAACCCCGACGGCCAACGGCCCGGCCAGCCAGATCTTTCAGGTGGACGCGCTGCGCGAGCCGGTGCGGCTGGCGGCCGGGCTGACGCCCGATAAATACCTGGACCAGCCCGCGCGCCGGCGCGGCATCGATGCGCTGCGGCGCTTCGGCGACCGCCTGCGCGAGTTCGCGCCGGGCCAGGTGCGCGCGGTGGCCACCAACACGCTGCGCGTGGCCAAGAACGCCTCTGAATTCCTGATCGAGGCCGAGAGCGCACTGGGCTTCCCGATCGAAGTGATCGCCGGGCGCGAGGAGGCGCGGCTGATCTACCTGGGCGCCTCGCACGATGCGCCGGCCTGCCAGGGCAACCGCCTGGTGGTCGATATCGGCGGCGGCTCGACCGAGTTCATCATCGGCAACGGCTACCAGTCCAGGCTGATGGAAAGCCTGTATATCGGTTGCGTGTCGCACAGCCGCCAGTTCTTCCCCAGCGGCAATGTCGACGAATACGCGATGAAGCAGGCCGAACTGGCGGCGCGCCGCGAGATCCAGGTGCTGGTGCGCCAGTACCGCGCCGCGGGCTGGGAACAGGCGGTGGGCTCGTCGGGCACCGCGCGCGCGCTGGCCGAGCTGATCGAGCTCAACGGCATGAACGACAGCAATGCCGAGCACGGCATCACGCGCGAAGGACTGGAGCGCCTGAAGCGTGCGCTGATCAAGGCGGAGAACACCAACCGCGTCAAGCTGACCGGGCTCAAGCCGGACCGCATCCCGGTGCTCCCGGGCGGCCTGTCGATCATGCTGGGCGTGTTCGCCGAACTCGATATCGAGCGCATGGACGTGACCGACGGCGCGCTGCGGCTGGGCGTGCTGTACGACCTGCTCGGACGCAGCCACCATGAGGACATGCGCACGGTCACGGTGGACCAGTTCATGCGCCGCTACGGCGTCGACCGCGCCCAGGCCAGCCGCGTGCGCCGCACCGCGCAGACGCTGCTGTCACAGTTCCCGGATCCGGCCAATGAACGGCGCGAGGACAATCTGGCGCTGCTGGGCTGGGCGGCCAGCCTGCATGAGATCGGCATGTCGATTTCGCACAGCGGCTATCACAAGCATTCCGCCTACATTGCCACGCATGCCGACATGCCGGGCTTTTCGAAGACCGACCAGGCGCGGCTGGCGACGCTGTTGCTGGGCCATGCGGGCAAGCTGGGCAAGCTGTCGGGCAGTGGCAAGTTCGTCGACTGGCGCATGCTGTTCAGCCTGCGGCTGGCCTTCGTGCTGTGCCGGCGCCGCTCGGATGTCGCGCTGCCGGACATTCGCGTGACGCAACTGGCCGAGGCGCTGGACGAAGGCTTTACCGTGCGCCTGCCGAAGGCGTGGATCGACGCCAATCCGCTGATCGAATACAGCCTGGTGCAGGAAGCCGACGAATGGCAGCGCATCGGCAAGCGCTACAAGGTGGTCTACGACTGAGCGCGGCCGGCCGCCGATGGGCGGCTGCGACCGGAAGGGCGGTGGCGGGGCGCCGCTCAGGTGGTGTTGTTCATGCGGCGTTGTTCAGGCCCAGGAAGTGGCGGGCGTAGCGCGGGTTCATGTCGTTCACGCGCAGCAGCGTGAGGAAGTCCGCCACGTTGAAATCCGGGTCCCAGGCCGGCTGGCCGCAGATCTTCGCGCCCAGGCGCAGGTAGCCCTTGATCAGCGCGGGCGGCTCGACCGCCAGTTGCTGGTTCAGGTCTTCCACCGGCAACGGCAGGCGCGGGAACGCATGGTACTCGATGGGGGCCAGCGAACGCTCGGTGAACAGCCGGTGCAGGCTGGCCGCGTAGTGGCCGCCGTCGCTCATCGGCACGCTGGCGCAGCCCAGCATGGACTCGATGCCCCAGCGCTGCAGGTATTCGCCCAGCCCGCCCCACAACGCCATGATCACGCTGCCGGAGCGGTAGTCGCGGTGCACGCACGAGCGGCCCAGTTCCAGCATCTTCGGGCGCAGGTGCGACAGCCGCACCAGATCGAATTCCGACTCGGCGTACAGGCAGCCCAGGCGCTTGGCCTGGTGCGGCGGCAGCACGCGGTAGGTGCCGACCACGCGCAGCGTGGCCATGTCTCGCACGATCAGGTGGTCGCAGTAGGCATCGAACATGTCGATGTCGAGTTCGGGCACCGAAGACGTCAGGCGCGCGCCCATTTCCTCGGCAAAGACCTTGTAGCGCAGGCGCTGGGCCTCGACTACTTCATCCTGGTGGCGCGCCCACGCCACGCTGAGAACAGGCGACTCATGTGCCGGTGTATCCGATGGGCGATGAAGACGCCTCCGCGCCGTCTGGCCGAGGCCATTGGGCAGGGAGTCGAAGAGCGGCTGGGTAGGCGTCGGCAGATCTCGCATCAGTATGTCCTTTTGGTGACGAAACTGTTGCGATGCAATGTAGTGAGGGCCGGTGACAGTGCCGTGACCCGGCGATGACGGTTGCGTGACGGCGGTGGCAGGGTTGGTCAATGGAATCTCCGGGACAGTTGCAAGTGGCGCGGGAAAGGGCGCCAATGCACTCTAGGGATGGGAGATTCCGCCTGCCATGAGGCAATTCTGATTTTTGCCGAAGCCGGCCCATGCCGGCCGGGCGGAGCGGGGGCTTGAGGACAGGCTCAGAGAAATTCGGGATTGATAACCGCGCGCAGCACCGTCTGGGCCTCGCTCTCGCGGGTGCGGCCGGTCAGCCACCAGACGCCGCCCTTGCGCACGCTCCAGTCCATTTCGGTGCCCGCCAGCAGCAGGCTGGCGACGCGGCCGATCCACGGCTGGTGGCCGACTACCACCACATGCTCGGCGCGTTCCGGCCACTCGACGGCGGCGAGCACGGCGCTGACGTCGGCGCCCGGCGCCAGCGCATCCAGGATTTCCGGCTCGCCGCTCAGCGCAGCCGCGGTTTCTCGCGCGCGCACGGCGGGACTGCACAGCACGCGGGTATCGGCGGGCAGATGGGCGCGCAGCCACCTGGCCGAGGCCTCGGCCTGCTTGCGGCCGCGGCGCGTCAGCGGGCGCTGCAGGTCGGCGGTACGGCTAAGGCTGAGCGCGTCGGGAAGGTCTTCGGCTTCGGCGTGGCGCCACAGGATCAGGTTCATGTCGGACGGGCAATGAGTTCGCTTCGAGTATGGTGAAGCGGCCCGACCGGCGCAAGCGCTGCGCCAACAAAAGCGGGCTGCCGGTCAGGGCAGCCCGCAAGTGTCTCCGGGCGCGGTGTCAGCGGCGAGACAGCGCGTCGGCGCAACACGGCAGCGGCGCGGACGGCAACGTACGCGCGTTGCCATCGGCGCCGTGGGGAAACTCAGGACTTGTGGCGGAAGTTGATGCGGCCCTTGGTCAGGTCGTAGGGCGACATTTCCAGGGTCACGCGGTCGCCGGCCAGGATGCGGATGCGGTGCTTCTGCATCTTGCCCGAAGCGTATGCCCAGATTTCAACGCCGTTTTCCAGCGTGACTCGATAGCGGTTGTCAGGCAGGGCTTCCGACACCACGCCGCCAAATTCAATGAGTTCTTCCTTAGCCAATCTGTCTTCCTTTTCGGCAGCCCGCGAAGGCTGCATGGTTGCGTTATCAAAAATTCCTGTTCGGTTCGCCCGTGGCGGCGCGAAACCGCGGCACATCGTGCCGATGCGGCCAACCGCGCCTCGGGTGGTTCGGGAGCGGGCTCGCGCGCGTTGCGACGCGTGGCGCCTGCATGACCGGTCCAGTCAGCGGTGTCAGCGGTTTTGCCCTGCGGGCGCGGATTGCTTGGGCGATAACCTGGTCGCTGACAGCCGGAGAGGCCGTGTGCTTCGCGGAGCAGGCGGGCAGGTGTACCCGGTGGTTCGCCAGTTCGGTGTCGTCGCGGATGGACCGCGCCGGCGGCTGCTGTTCGCTCGCAAGAGCGCGCTGGTGAGAACGCCCGGTTACAGGGAGGCTCGGACACCCCGGGGGCTACTGCGACATTGTATCACGTACGCAGATGCAGCATTGCCGGTGCGTCGCTTGCGCCCGGCCTGCGCGCAGCGCAATAAAAGGGGCGAGAAATCCACAAATCGGCTCGCGGCCCGCTTGGTATTTGGGCCATATGGACTAGAACTAACGCGTACGGCCGTGCCCGGCCGGATCTCGCAAGGAGACTGCCATGGAACTCCATCTGGAATCGCACCGCTATGTCCGCTGCCGTCCTGACTGGCGCGCCGCGGTGCTGGCGGGGCTGATTGCCGGCGCGGTCTACATGGTGCTGGAGCTGCTGACCGCGCGCTTTCTGCTGTACCAGGGCGCCTGGGGTACCGTGAAGATGGTCGCCGCCATCATTCTGGGCCGCGAGGCGCTGTCGGCGGATGCCTTCAACTGGACCATCGTGCTGGCCGCGGGGACGGTGCATTTCGGCTTGTCGATCATCCTGGCGGCGGTGCTGGCGCTGATCCTGTCGTCGTTCCGGCTCGATACCAGCCTGGGGCTGGCCTCGGTGGTCGGCATCGTGTTCGGCGTGGTGGTCTACCTGGTCAACTTCTATGTGTTCGGGCGCTATATGAACTGGTTCGATGAAGCCCGCGGCTGGGAGAGCCTGTTCGCGCACGCGCTGTTCGGGCTGGTCGCGGCCGATGTGTACTGCAACCTGCAGCGGCGGCGCAGCGCCGCGGCGGACCGGCCGCCCGCCTGAACCGTTTAGCCCATCTGGTTGATATGACGATTAACGCGCTCGCACTACGCTAGAGGCAAACAACCATAGCGGCTGGCGCCTGGCTCGCCTGCGCACAGCCACACCGGAGTGCCCATGCGGGTCGCAATCGTCAGTACCGAAACCACCGGGCTCACGCCAGCGGATGAGCCCGTCAGCATCGGCTTGCTGCTGGTCGAAGTGTCGCCGCGCGCCGGCGGCCTGCTGCGCGAAGTGGCGGAGTACTACGGTTCGCAGGAACCCACCGTGCCGATCAGCGCGGCAGCCACCGATACCCACGGGCTGACTGCCGACATGCTGCGCGGGCGCCGCTTCGATATCGGTGCCATCCGCGCCATCGTCGACGATGCCGACGTGCTGGTGGCCCACGGCGCCGCCTTCAACGCCAGGATGCTGGAGAAGGTGCTGCCCGGCATCCAGGGCAGGCGCTGGCGCTGTTCGGTGCGGCAGGTGCGCTGGTCCCAGTATTTCCACGCCGCCAACCACAAGCTCGATACGCTGTGCGAGCACCTGCATATCTTCCGTCCCCGGCCGCAGGTTGCGCTGGACGATTGCCTGGCGCTGTCCAAGCTGCTGTTCCGGCCGATAGGCGCCACCCAGCAGGCGACACCGATGGGCTTCCTGCTGGCCGAAGCCGATTTTGCGATGAGCGCGGCACCGCATAGCGCCAGCGTGCCGGCACCTCCTCCCGCAGCGCCGGCGCCGCAGGAGGCTGCATCGTCCTGGATGCCGCAGGTCGAAGCCAGCCAGCATGGCCCCGGCCGGGGCCTGGTCATGGCGGCCGTGATCCTGATGTTGTTCGCCGGCGCGGTGATCTGGCCGGACCTGTTCCCGTGGTGAGCCACGGCCACCGGCTGTCATCCAGGCCGTATGGTGGACATGTCAAGCGCTGAATGATGCATGGCATGGCCGCTTTGTGAGCCCAGCCCGACAAAAGAAAAACGGCCCGGATCTTGCGATCCAGGCCGTTGTTTCCACTACTGTTTCTGGTCGGAGCGATAGGATTCGAACCTACGACCCTCTGATCCCAAATCAGATGCGCTACCAGGCTGCGCTACGCTCCGAAGCCGGCCATTGTAGCCGCGTGGACGCACCACGGTCAATCTGCGTCGATGCGGAGTGGTTCTGGGCGTGCCGGCCAGCCGCGATGCTCCCCCTTCTGGCGGGGGCGCTTTGTCTTGACTTGGGTTTGCGCGCTGCGATAATCCGCACACCGCTCCAGTCCGACCGGCGTGCTGTTGGGAACGCCCGGTTTTGCGTATTTCCTTCCGGACTGACCTGATCACCATAACAAGAACGGCGCTCTCCACCCTGGATGAGCGGCTCGGTCTGCCCGCGCTTGCCGACTGGCTGCGCTGGCGGCCTGAAACAGGAGGCGCGGCATTCGATAACAACGGTCCGGCACAGGATCGGCAAAGAAGCAGGGAAGAGCGGTGGCATGCGGAGCGCCGCTCGTTGCCTTGGACGGGAATAAAGATGTTTCAGTCGCACGTGGTTGTGCTCATCGCAGGGCTGTTTGCCTTGCAGATGGCGGTGGTTTGCGTGGTGTTGCGCCGGTCGTCGGGCATGGAGCGCAGCGGCCTGACATCCTGGGCGCTGGGCAGCGTGCTGGCGGCTGTTGCCGCGGCGCTGGCGGCGGTGCAGGCATTGCGGCCGATGTGGCTGGTGCCGGAGTCGACCGACCTGGCGCTGCTCGCAGCACTCTCGGTGATGGCGGTGGGTGCCCGGCACTTCGCGCAACGGCCGGGCCGTGCCACGAGCCTGCTGGGGCTGAACCTCGCGGCCGCGGCAGCGGTGGCGTGGGGCGACCTGGCGCCGCGCTACCTGGCCGCCGCTGTGGCGCTGCCCGATCTGGCGCCGGTGCTGAGCGCCTGCCATATCGTGCTGCTGCTGGACCTCGCCCGCAGCGTGGTGCCGGCGCTGCCGGCCACGCGCGGCACCGGCCGGCTGGCGGCATGGTCGCTGGCGGCGATCGTGATCGCCGCCGCGGCCATCAATGCCTGGACCGTGTTGCGGCCGCTGGCGGCGCTGGCGCAGGGCGGCACCTGGCCGCGGCCCATGCCGTGGGATGGCGAGCTGGCCATGTTCAACGTCTTTGCCCTGGTCGGCGTATCGGTCAGCTTTGCGCTGATGGCGCACGACCGGCTGCGCCGCATGCTGGAGCGGCGCGCCCGGCACGACGACCTGACCGATGTGCTGCTGCGCGGCGCCTTCTGGGAGGAACTGGAGGCCGCCTGCCTGCAGGCCGAGCGGCAGCGCAAGCCGATGACGGTCGCGTTTGTCGATCTCGACCACTTCAAGGCCATCAACGATGTCTATGGCCACCTGGCCGGCGACAGCGTATTACGGCACTTTGCCGGCCTGCTGCGCAAGACCCTCGGCCACGGGGAGCTGGCGGGGCGCCTGGGCGGGGAGGAATTCGCCATCGTGATGCCGGATACCGCGCTGGAGCCCGGGCGGCTCGCGTGCCTGCGGCTGGCCACGGCGGTGCGCGCCACGCCGTGCCCGTCCGAGCCCGATCCGATCGCCTATACCGTCAGCATCGGCGTGGCGGCGCGGCAGCCCGGCGAGAGCGCCGATGCGCTGATGCGCCGCGCCGATCGCGCCCTGTATGACGCCAAGCTGAAGGGACGCAACTGCGTGGCGCTGCACCCCGCGGGCGGCGATGCCGCGGAGCCGGCTGCCGACACCGTCGGCGCCGCCCGCTACGTCACGCGCGGCGAGCCGCGCGCGGCATCCTGACTCGCATGGCTTGTCACCGCGGCCGGGCGCTGCGGTAGAATGCACGCCTTCGCGTCCTTAGCTCAGTTGGATAGAGCACTCGCCTTCTAAGCGAGCGGTCAGAGGTTCGAATCCTCTAGGACGCGCCAGCCCCCCGGGGCCCATCCCATCGATCCAGGCTACTGGTTCGCCCCCGCCGCCTGGTCTGTCACGATCCTGGCACCGACGTCCCTGAGCAAACGCTGAAAATCGGGCGAGTCCAGGATGATCCTGGCCGCGGCGGCGCGCAGGCGGTCGACGGCTTCGGCCGGCAGCGAGAACGACGTCGCCTGCTCGTTCAGATAATCCAGTTCCGCCTTGTCCGTCAGCCGGGCAAACGACACGTCGATGGCATAGATGGTAGCGTCCGGCGTGCGCAACGCCGCCGCGACGGCAGCATCCTGGTTCGCGGCAAAGGCGCGGGACTCGCGCAGCCGGCGCATGGCTTGCCAGCGGGACTGGCTGTCCTTCAGCAGTTCGGTCGCCTCGTAGGAATAGTGGTCGATCGGCACGCCGGTGGCTTTCACCAGAATCTCCAGCGTACCCGGCGCCGACTCCGACTTGTCCCATGTGGTCCGGGGCGTGGACAGCGAATTGACGACGAAGACAATGATCCTGCGGGTATGGTCCAGCGGCGAAGGCTGGCCGTTCAGGTGCAAGGCCTCCATGACTTCGAGGGAATCCAGCACGCTGCGCATGCCCAGGTTGTCCGAGACACCGCCGTCGACGAGATGGATAAAGGGCCGGTTGATGCTGTCCCCGTATTGTGCTTCTTCCCTCAGGTGCCGGGTGGCACGCGCGGCCGGCCGGGGCGGGTCGCTGCCATCGACAAACGGCTTGATCCAGTCAGGGGGCGCGTAGCCGCAATTGCCGCCGTAGTTGTTGAGCGTGATCGGCGTCAGGACCACGGGAACTGCCGACGACGCCGCGGCGGCACGGGACAGGCGCAGCGCACTGAGATCGGAGCACAGTACGTCGAAGGTGGTCTGCGTGAACGGCAGGCGTGCGCCGGTCGAGATGTCAGTGGCCGAGGCAATGATGAGCGGGCCCTTGCCCCGATGGAGGTCGCCAAAGGTTGCCCCATGGAACAGGACCTCGTCGTACAGGTCGGCGGCCAGTTCGGAGCGGCCCCAGCCGCTCGACCACAACGACGGCCAATTCGCAGGATTCAGCGTCCGCAACGTGATTTCGCCCTGCACGTCGCGCTTGAGGAAGTCCTGTTCGTAGTGATCAAACAGTTTGTCGCCATACAGGCCGTAGGCGAGGGCGGTAAAGCTGCCACCTGACACGCCGGTGATGACGCCGACATGGTCGAGCAGGCGCGACCGGTTGCCCTTGGGGCCGACCACTTCGGTATTGCGCAGGAATTCAAGCACGCCATACGAGAAGGCCGCCGCGCGCGTACCGCCTCCCGAGAAGGCCAGGATGACCAGGTTCTCGTTGTCCGCCGCATACTGGGGCCGCGTGAAGAAGCGGTAGCCGGCACCCTGCTCCGCGTGGGCGAGCGGCGGATTGACCGGCCGGGAGGCGCAGGCGGCAAGCAGAAGCGCCAGCGCAATGACGGCCAGGGCTGAGGTCGGCGATCTGGCCATAGGTCCCCCGCGGCAAATGCGGGACGAACCGGACCGGGTGGGGGCGGCGTCCTGCAACTCTCTCAATACTAGACGGCCAATGTAGCGATTGGCATACGTATTGAGGTTGTCCCAGCCCGGGCACTCGCCTAGACTGGATTTCACCTGTCCAAGAGACCGGTACTTAACCTGGCTTGCCGAATGCGCGCGGGGGTGAGGCTGCCGATCCGATACCTTTGCGGTGATCTGCAGGGAGACCAGCGATGATGCCCACGCCCACTTCAGAGAAAGCGCTGTCGGAGAGAGCGCTGTCGCGCGGACTGCTCGATGTGCTGATCCGCGCCGGGCTGATCGCGGTGCTGGCGATCTTCTGCTTCCGGATATTCCGGCCCTTTCTCGATCTCATCGTCTGGTCGATGATCCTGGCCGTGACCATTTATCCGCTGCAGGTGCGGCTCAGGCGCAGGCTGGGCAACAAGGACGGGCGCGCCGCGACGCTGATCGTGCTGGCCGCCATTGCCATCATCGCGCTGCCGGCCTACCTGCTGGGCGCCGCCATGGTCGACTCGGTCGGCAATGCCATGGCCACGGTAAGGAAGGAGGGCATGCATATTCCGCCGCCGGCTGCGTCGGTCGCCAGCTGGCCGCTGGTGGGCCAGCGCCTGTACGACGTATGGCTGCAGGCGGCCTCCGACCTGACCGGAGTGATCCAGGCCCATGTGCCCCAGGTCAAGGAAATCACCCTGGTCGTGCTCGGCACCGCCGCCGGCATCGGCAAGGGGCTGCTGATATTCGTCTTCGCGTTGATCATCGGGGGCATCTTCATGGCCTACGGCGAGGCCGGCAGTCGCAGCGCCGTGCAGATCGCCGCGCGGGTCTTTGGCCCGGAACGGGGGCAGCGCATCGCGTCCCTGTGCACGGCGACCATTCGCGCGGTCGCCCAGGGCGTGGTCGGCATCGCCTTTATCCAGATGCTGCTGATCGGCGTTGCCTTCGTGATCAAGGGGATCCCGGCCGCGGGCTTGCTGGCCATGGCGGTGCTGTTGCTGGGCATCGCGCAGTTGCCGGCCACGCTGATCACCGTGCCGGTGATCATCTTCGTGTTTGCCACGGAAGGTGCCAGCGTTGCCACCATCGTCTTTTCCGTCTATGTCTTCGTGGCGGGACTGGCCGACAACGTGCTCAAGCCACTGCTGCTCGGGCGCGGCGTCGAGGTGCCGATGCCGGTGGTGTTGATCGGGGCGCTGGGCGGAATGGTGACGGGCGGCGTGATCGGCCTGTTCATCGGCCCGGTGGTGCTGGCCGTCGGCTATCAGCTGTTCTGGCAATGGGTGGAAGATCCGCCGCCGTCGCAGACCGAGCCCGGCAACCCGCAGCAGACCTGACCGCATCCGGGCCGCCCATGCCGCGCTGGCAGCCTTCTTTGCGCGCATTGCTGGCCGGCGCCTGCTGCGTGGGAGGCTGCGCGCGGCTGGGACCTGATTTCCAGCCGCAGCAGGAGCCCTGGACGCAGCAGTGGCGCAGCCCGGCACTCGAGCAGGCAACCGTGCAGCAGGCCACGCCCGACATCCGCGAGTGGTGGCAGGTGTTTGCCGACCCGACGCTAGAACGCCTGATCGCCGAAGCCGACGCACACAATGCCAGCGTGAAGCTTGCGGGCCTGCGCGTGATGGAAGCGCGCGCCCAACTGGGCATTGCCCAGAGCGGGCGCTTCCCGCAACTGCAGCAGGCCAGTGCCGATGCCCTGTACACGGAGCGCCGGCAGGCCGGCGGCCTGAACCCGCAGAACAGCCGCTTCTGGCAATACAGCGCGGGCTTCGACATCGGCTGGGAACTCGATTTCTGGGGCCGCTTCAGCCGCGCCATCGAATCCGCCGATGCCGCCTACTTTGCCGCCAGCGCCAACCGCGACGATGTACTGGTGCTGCTGCGCGCCCAGGTGGCGGAGACCTACTTTGCCTTGCGCACGGCCGAGGCACGCCTGCGCATCGCCCGGGATAACGCGGCCTTGCAAAAACGCAGCTTTGAAATTACCGAGCGGCTGTTCAGGAGCGGCGCGACCGACGAGCTCGACCTGCAGCAGGCGAAGACGCAGTATCTGGGCACCCTGAGCACCATCCCTGAATTCGAAAGCCAGATCGCGCGCACCCGCAATGCCCTGGCGGTGCTGATGGGCCGCCCGCCGGGCCCGTTGCCGGAACTGGCGGGCAAGGAAGGAGTGATTCCGCTGATCGATCGCGCGGTACTGCAGGATGTCCCTGCCAGCCTGCTGCTGCGCCGCCCCGATATCCGCGCCGCCGAACTGCAGGTCGCCGCGCAATCGGCGCTGATCGGCGTGGCCGAAGCCGATCTCTATCCGTCGCTGACGCTGCTCGGCAGCATCGTGTGGTCCGCCAGCACGCTGGCCGGCACGCCCAACAGCCTGGCCCTGATCGGCGGCCCCAGCCTGCGCTGGAACGTGTTCGACTACGGCCGCATCAGGAACACCGTGCGCGTGCAGGACGCGCGCCTGCAGCAGCTGATCGTCGCCTACCAGGATGCCGTGCGGCAGGCGGCGCGCGAGGCCGACGATGCCGCCAGTGCCCTGGTCAAGGCGCTGGAGCGCGAGCAGCTCCTGCGCGACAGCGCGCTGGCCGCCAGGCGTTCGCTGACGCTGGCCAACGCGCTCTATCGCGAAGGCTACTCGGACTTCCAGCGCGTGCTCGATGCCCAGCGGGCGCTGGCCTCGCAGCAGGACGCCTACCTGGTCAACCGCAGCAATGCCGTCAGCAACCTGATCGCCTTGTACCGGGCCCTCGGCGGCGGCTGGCACAGCGGACAGCCACTGGTGGATCCGGCGACCCGCCAGCAGATGCAGCAACGCACCGACTGGGGGAACCTGCTGGATGAACCCACACCCCCGTCCGCCGGTGCCAGCCCCACTGTGAAGCAGAGGTAGATCTCTTTGAGTGAGTGCCGATGAGCGACGCCCCGCAACCTCCCGCAGCTCCAGCAGCTCCGCCAGCGCCGGCGCCCGGCGCACCGCCGCCCGCTGCCGACCCGGCAAGGAAGGGCGTGCGCTGGGTGCTGTTGCTGATCGTCATCAGCCTGACCTGGTACCTGCTGGCCGACCGCCTGACCCCGTACACGCAGCAGGCGCGGGTGCAGGCCTTCGTGGTGCCGGTCGCGGCGGAAGTGTCCGGGCGCGTAACCAGAGTGCATGTGCGCAACAACCAGGACGTGGCGGCAGGCACTGTGCTGTTCGAGGTGGATCCCCAGCACTACAAGATCGCCGTTGAGCGCGCCCGCGCCGATCTGGAGTCGACGCGCCGGCAGGTCGGCGCCGGCACCGCTGGCATCGAATCGGCGCAGGCATCCTTGCGCGCAGCACGCGCCAACGAGCTCAAGGCGCGCCAGGACAGCGAGCGCCTGGAGCGCCTGTACCGCGAAGACCCGGGCACCATCTCCCTGCGCCGCCTGGAGGTGGCGCGGGCCAGCCTCGAGCAGGCGGTCAGCCAGGTCGCCGCCGCCAGGGCCGAGGTCCAGCGTGCGCGCGAACAGCAGGGGGGCAGCGAGGAGGAGAACGCCAAGCTGCGCAGCGCCGCCACGGCGCTGGAAAAGGCCGAGCTGGACCTTGCCAATACCCGGGTGCGGGCGCGCGCCGCCGGCCTGGTCACCGACTTGCGCACCGATGTCGGCCAGTTTGCCGCGGCCGGCAACCCGGTCATGACGCTGATCGCCATCCACGATGTGTGGGTCAGCGCGGAAATGACCGAGAACAACCTGGGCCGCGTCGAGCCCGGCACACCGGTTGCCATCGTGCTGGATGCGCTGCCGGGCAGGATCTTCGAAGGGCGTGTGCGCAGCGTCGGCTATGGCGTCAACGTGGGCCCGGGCACGCCGCCGGGCAGCCTGCCGACGGTGCAGAACAGCCGTGACTGGCTGCGTCCGGCGCAACGTTTCCCGGTGGTGGTCGAGTTTGCCCGCGGCGAACTCGCGTCGATGCGCGGCATTCGCGTGGGCGGGCAGGCCGAAGTCATGGCGTTTCCCACCCAGGGCAATCCGCTCAATCCGCTCGGCCGTGCTTTTCTGTACCTGATGAGCTGGCTGTCCTATGTCTACTGAAAGCACGGCGATCCTGTATCCCGCGCGCGATCCGCGTGGCCGGCGTTCGCTGCGCCTGGCCAGCGGCACCGCGCTGTGCCTGGCGGCCAGCTTTGGTTTGAGCCTGCCGATTCCGATGATTGCGCCGGTGCTCGGCGTGTTCCTGCTGGCCAGCGTCAACCAGCCGATGTCGCCCAGGGCCGGGCTGGGCCTGGTGCTGGTCGTGATGCTGACCACCGGCTCCGGCCTGCTGCTGATCCCCTTGCTGCGCTACTACCCCTTCACCGGCGTGCTGCTGATCGCGCTGTGCCTGTTCCTCGCTTTCCGCTACGGACTGCGCGGCGGCAACAACCTGGTTTCCACCTTCCTGGTGATCGGCCTGACCATGATCTCGGCGGCGGGCACCTTCGATTTCGGGCTGGCGCTGCTGGTGATCGGCGCGCTGGTCAAGGGGTTGCTCGTCGCGGTCGTGGTGCTGGCACTCTGTCACTGGCTGTTTCCCGATCCCGCCGGCGCGCCGGCGCCGCCCGCGGCCACGGCGCTGCCGGATGACCAGGCGGCCTGGATCGCGCTGCGCGCCGCGCTGGTGGTGATGCCGGCCTTCCTGCTGGCGCTGAACGACCCGGCCGCGTACATCCCGGTCATCCTGAAAGCGGTCAGCCTCGGCCGGCAGAGCTGCACCACCGCGGCACGCGGCGCCGGGCGCGAACTGCTTGGCTCGACCATGCTGGGCGGCGTGCTGGCCATCGTGTTCTGGTGCGCACTGAGCCTGTTCGTGCATTTGTGGATGTACTTCCTGTGGATGCTGCTGTTCGGCCTGGTCGCGGCGCGCAAGCTGTATGGCATCAGCCCGACGCGATACCCGCCGGGCTTCTGGGTCAACACCCTCGTGACGCTGATCATCCTGCTGGGCCAGTCCGTGCAGGACAGCGTGGCAGGGAAGGATGTCTATACCGCCTTCGCCGTGCGCATGGGCCTGTTTATCGGCGTCACGCTGTATGCCTGGCTGATGATCGAACTGCTCGACCAGCCGCGCGGCGCACGCCGGCACGTCCGCCGAAGAGGCCGGCCATGCTGAGCAACCTGCTGATCGGCCTTCCCGTGATGCTGCTCTGCCTGCTGCTGCAGGCGGTCTTCGTGGCGATCTGCCTGCGCTATTACGTGCGCTTCAAGCATGTCCGGCTTCGCCGCGAATCGCTGTGGCAGGACGTCCTGCTGTTGTCGGTTGTCATGGTGCTGATGCTGCTCGGCAATTTCGTGCAGATGGCGATCTGGGCGGTCTTGTTCATGCTGCTGGGCGAGTTCGGCGATTTCGCTACCGCGCTCTATCACTCGGGCGTGAACTTCGCCACGCTGGGCTACGGCGATATCGTCATGTCGCACGCCCGGCGCTCGCTGGGGCCGCTCGAGGCCGCCAACGGCATCCTGATGTTCGGCGTCTCCACTTCGGTGATGACCGCTGCGGTGCTGGACGTGATCCGGCACAACCTGGCCAGGCTGCGGCGGCAGGAAGGGCCATAGCGTCGTGCGACGCTTCGGCCCGCTGCACTCCCGTTCAACGACCCGGTTCTTCCGGTCAGGAAATCGTGTAGGTGGTACGTTCGCCGGGGTTGTAGAGTTCCCTGGCCAGTTGCAGGATCTGGTCCCGATGATGGTCGAAGGTGGCGAGGAGGGCGGATTCGTCCGCGCTCCCCTGATGGCTCAGGCGCAGAAGGATCTCGTCAGTGACCTGGAATGCCACTTCGCGCGCGTTGTCGTAGCCCCAGAAGCAAACGCAGTGCCGCGCCGCATCGTAGCTGCGGCTGGGATTGGGAAAGTTCAGTGCCATCGCAGACTCCTGTCCGGTCATATTGCGCCGTGCGTGTCGGGCTTGGTGGCGCCAGCCGGGGCCGTCGGCCCCAGTATGCACCCGTTTCCGGCAAGCCGGGCGTCGGTGGCCGCGGCGCGCTGCGGCGCATGGCCGGACCTTCGCAAAAGATATTTCTTGTGCGGGCGATTTAGCGCGTATGCTGGGGTTGCCATTATCTCCAGGCAAGCCCTTCAGGAGCCCATCATGGCCAAGAGTCAACTACGCAGCGGCCGCGAGGCCAAAAAGCCCAAGCAGCCGAAGAAGCCATCGGCGCCGGCTTCCCCCTTCAGCCCGGTACAGTCCCGCGGGCACGATCTGGACGCCAAGAAGAAGAAATGAACGAGACCGACAGCGCAGGGATGATCTGGTCCCTTGTGTTCCTGGCCGTGCTGGTGGGGCTCTACGGCTACATCATCCGGGTGGGCATCCACCGCAAGCCGGTGTTCGGCATGACGAGGCATACGCTTCGGTACTGGAGGCATCGGCTGGTCCACGTGATCAGATAAGCAGACGCAACGCCGGCCGTTAGGCCGGTGCCGGCAGGATTTGCGGATTTGCCGCACAATACGGCCTGCGCGCCGCACAGGAGCACGCTGGGTCGATCAGAGGCGAGGACATTACCTCGCCCGTCAGCGGGCGGCATTTCGTTGAACCCCTGCAAATCCTGTACATGGCCGCCCCACATGCACAATCCGCCGCGGATCCTGACCGCGGCGCCAACGCTTCCCTGTCTTCCCGCGATCACAACCCGTCCGGCCGGCTGCCACTGCTGGCGCTGGGCGTCGGCAGCTTCGGCATCGGCACCGGCGAGTTCGTCATCATGGGCCTGCTGCCTGACGCTGCGACCGACCTCGGCATCTCGATTCCGCAAGCCGGCCACCTGATCAGCGCCTATGCGCTCGGCGTGGTCGTCGGCGCGCCGCTGCTGGCGGTGCTGGGCGCGCGCTGGCCGCGGCGCAACCTGCTGGTCGCGCTGATGGCGGTGTTTGCCGCCGGCAATATCGCCAGCGCGCTGGCGCCGTCGTACCTGTCGATGATGGTGGCGCGCCTGCTCACCGGCTTCCCGCACGGCACGTACTTCGGCGTCGCGGCACTGGTCGCCGCCAGCCTGGTGCCGCGCGAGCGGCGCGCGCAGGCGGTGGGACTGGTGATGCTGGGCCTGACCACCGCGACGCTGGTGGGCGTGCCGATCGCCGCCGCGGTCGGCACGTGGCTGGGCTGGCGCTCGGCCTTCGTCATCGTTGGCGCGCTCGGCGCGCTGACGGCGCTGCTGGTCTGGCGCTGGGTGCCGTTCGTGCCGGCTGACCGGCGTGCCAGCCCGCTGCGCGAATTGTCGGCGCTCAGGCGCAAGCAGGTCTGGCTGACGCTGGGCATCGGCGCGATCGGGTTTGGCGGCATGTTCGCGGTATTCAGCTATATCAAGCCGACCATGCTGGAGCTGGCGCGGATGCCGGCGGCAGGCATCCCGGTGGTGCTGGCGCTGTTCGGCGTCGGCATGGTGGCGGGCAACCTGGCCGGCGCCCGGCTGGCCGACAAGGCGCTGATGCCCACCGTGGGCGGCGTGCTGGTCTGGACCGCGCTGGTGCTGGGCGCCTTTACCTTTACCGCGTCGCATGCGTGGCTGGCGGCCTTCAATGTGCTGCTGGTCGGTACCGCCGTGGCACTGGGCCCGGCGCTGCAGATCCGGCTGATGGACGTCGCCGGCGATGCCCAGACGCTGGCCGCGGCGCTCAACCATTCGGCGTTCAACCTGGCCAATGCGCTGGGCGCGTGGCTGGGCGGGCTGACCATTGCCGCCGGCTTCGGCTGGGAATCGACCGGCTGGGTCGGCCTGCTGCTGGCGCTTGGCGGGCTGGTGATTTTTGCCTGGTCGATGCTGAGCATGGAGCGGCGCGTCCCACTCACGGCGTAGTACCCAGGCGTGCGCGGCGCGTCGGAATCCTGAAGCAAAAAGGGGGTGCCATAGCGGCACCCCCTTTCTTGTTGCGCGTGTTGCCGGCGCCGGATTTACTCCGCGTCGGCGACGCTCGCGCCGACCACGTTGAAGCCGCCGTCGACATAGGTGATCTCACCGGTCACGCCGCTGGCCAGGTCCGACAGCAGGAAGGCGGCGACGTTGCCGACTTCTTCGATGGTGACATTGCGGCGCAGCGGCGCGGCCTGCTCGAAGTGGCCGAGCAGCTTGCCGAAGCCCTTGATGCCCGAGGCGGCCAGGGTCTTGATCGGGCCGGCCGAGATGCCGTTGGCGCGGATGCCGCGCGGACCGACCGACGAGGCCAGGTAGCGCACGCTGGCTTCCAGCGAAGCCTTGGCCAGGCCCATGGTGTTGTAGTTGGGGACCACGCGCTCGGCGCCCAGGTAAGTCAGCGTCAGCAGCGAGGCCTTGTCCGACAGCAGCGGCAGGGCGGCCTTGGCCAATGCCGGGAAGCTGTATGCGGAAATGTCGTGGGCGATGCGGAAGCCTTCGCGCGACAGGCCGTCGAGGAAATCGCCGGCAATCGCTTCACGCGGCGCGAAGCCGATCGAATGCACCAGGCCGTCGAACTTTTCCCAGCGCTGGCCCAGCGCGGCGAAGGTGGCGGCGATCTGCTCGTCGCTGCCGACGTCGCATTCGAATACCAGGTCGCTGCCGAATTCCTTGGCAAAGTCGCTGATCCGGTCCTTGAACCGTTCGCCGACGTAGGTGAAGGCCAGTTCGGCGCCTTCGCGCTTGCACGCCGAGGCAATGCCGTAGGCGATCGAGCGGTTCGAAAGCAAGCCGGTGATCAGGATCCGCTTACCTGCCAGAAATCCCATAAATTCTCCAAGGTGGTGTATCAGGCACGCTTCGTGCGTCCGCCGTGCGGCGGTGCGGGTGCCGGGCTGTCTTGCGGCCCTTTTATTGCGCCGCGCAGAGGGAATGTCCGGATGGCTGGGGCCACCCCGGACGCATGTAAAATTGTCTCATACTTGGCCCGGCCGCAGAACGCCGGGCCCCACAGGTGACAGTGGAGGAATCCAACAGGATGCCTATTCAAGCACGTTGGCCGCTTCAGGCGGCATGGCAGTGCTTCCGGCGGGATGCAGTACTGCGTGGTTGGGCGGCAATGAAGCTGGCGTTGATGCTGGCGGCGGGGGTCTCGCTCTTTTCTGATCCGGCATGGGCGGCGCATGGCTTTGCGCTGCATGGGGACCTCAAGTACCCGGCAAATTTCTCGCACTTCGACTACGCCAATCCCAATGCGCCCGTCGGCGGCACGCTGACGCTGGCCAATCCTGACCGGCGTACCAGTTTCGACAAGTTCAATCCGTTCACGCTAAAGGGCACCTCGGCCCCGGGGCTGAACGCGCTGATGTTCGAGTCGCTGCTGATCAGCAGCGCCGACGAAAGCGCCAGCGCCTATGGCCTGCTGGCCGAGGACGTCACGGTGGCGCCCGACGAGTTGTCGGTCACATTCACGATCCGCCCGCAGGCGCGCTTTTCGAATGGCGATCCGGTGCTGGCCTCGGACGTCAAGTATTCCTACGACATGCTGATGAGCAAGGCCTCGAGCCCGGGCTATCGCAGCATGTGCACCGACGTGAAGGCGGTGGTCGTGACCGGCGAGCGCTCCGTGCGCTTCGACTTCAAGCAGCGCAACCGCGAGCTGCCGCTGATCGTCGGCTCGCTGCCGGTGTTCTCGCGCAAGTGGACCGCCAAGGTCCCGTTCGAGAAGCTGACCTTCGAGCCGCCTGTCACCAGCGGCCCCTACCTGATCGAGCGCTTCGACGCCGGCCGCGGCATCGTCTTCAAGCGCGACCCGAAGTACTGGGGCAAGGACCTCGCGGTGCGCCGCGGCACCTTCAATTTCTCGCGCGTGGTCTATCGCCTGTACAAGGACGAGACCGCCCGGCTCGAGGCCTTCAAGGCCGGCGAGTTCGACGCCATCGTCGAATACAAGGCCAAGAACTGGGCCAAGAGCTACCAGGGCACGCGCTTTCGCAACGGCGAGCTGCTCAAGACCGAGTTCCCGCACCGCAACGGCGCCGGCATGCAGGGCTATGTGATGAACCTGCGCAAGCCGGTGTTCCAGGACGTGCGCGTACGCCAGGCGCTGATCCTTGCGCTGGATTTCGAATGGCTCAACCGTCAGCTGTTCTACGGCGCCTACAAGCGCCTGGACAGCTGGTTCTCCAACAGCGAGCTGTCGGCCAGCGCCACCTTCGACGGCCGTCCCGGCCCGGGCGAGCTGGCGCTGCTCGAACCGCTGCGCGCGCAGCTGCCGCCTGAAGTCTTCGGCCCCGACGTGGTCCAGCCCAGCACCGCGCCGCCGCGCTCGTTGCGCGACAACCTGCGCCTGGCGCGGCGCCTGCTGGCCCAGGCCGGCTGGACCTATACCGACGGCGCGCTGCGCAACGCCAGGGGCGAGCCGCTGGTGTTCGAGTTCCTCGACGACGGCGGCGCCATGAGCCGGGTGATCACCACCTACGTGCGCAATCTCGAGAAGCTCGGCATCCAGGTGCACCAGCGCACCACCGATTTCGCGCTGTACCAGAAGCGGCTGGAAGACTTCGACTTCGACATGGTGTCGATCCGCTTCCCCGATTCGCAGAGCCCGGGCAACGAGCTGCGCGACCGCTTCTCCAGCGAGGCCGCGGGCACGCCCGGCTCGGACAACCTGTTCGGGCTGAAGTCGCCGGTGGTCGACAAGCTGGTGGACAACGTGCTGCACGCCCATACCCGCGAGGAACTGGTCACCGCCGGCCGCGCGCTGGACCGGGTGCTGATGCACGGCTACTACATCGTGCCGAACTGGTACAGCGCCTCGCACCGGGTTGCCTACCGCAAGACGCTGGCCTATCCGGAGCGGCTTCCGTATTACTACACGGCAGAAGGCTGGATCCTGAGCCACTGGTGGCGTACCGACGTGCAGGCGCAAGCCCGCTGAGGCACCCGGGCGCTGACGCGTTCAGCGCGGACAAAGAAAGAGAGGGCCCCCATGCTTGCTTATCTGCTCAAGCGCATCCTGCTGATGATCCCGACGCTGGTCGGGGTCATCACGCTGACCTTCGTCGTGATCCAGTTCGTGCCGGGCGGCCCGGTCGAACAGATGATGATGGAGCTGAAAGGGCGCGGCGGCGCTGGCGAAGCCAGCGGCGGCGGCGCCGAATACCGCGGGCGGCGCGGCGTCGACCCCGACAAGATCAAGGAGATCCAGGCCCTGTACGGCTTCGACAAGCCGCCGCTGGAGCGCTACTTCCTGATGCTCAAGCGCTTCGCGCAGTTCGACCTGGGGCAGAGCTATTTCCAGCACCGCAGCGTGTGGGAGCTGGTCAAGTCCAAGCTGCCGGTGTCGGTCAGCCTGGGCCTGTGGACCTTCTTCCTGACCTACCTGATATCGGTGCCGCTCGGCATCTCCAAGGCGATCCGGGCGGGCAGCCGCTTCGACGTGGTGACCAGCATCATCGTGCTGGTCGGCTACGCCATTCCCGGCTTCGTGCTGGGCGTGCTGCTGCTGGTGCTGTTCGGCGGCGGCACCTTCGTGCAATGGTTCCCGCTGCGCGGACTGACTTCCGACAACTGGGAGCAGCTGTCGCTGATGGGCAAGGTGATGGACTACCTGTGGCACCTGGTGCTGCCGATCACGGCGTCGGTGGTGGGCAGCTTCGCGGTGGTGACCATGCTGACCAAGAACGCCTTCCTCGAGGAAATCCGCAAGCAGTACGTGCTGACCGCGCGCGCCAAGGGCCTGGGCGAGCGCCGCGTGCTGTGGAAGCACGTGTTCCGCAACGCCCTGATCCCGCTGGTGACCGGTTTCCCGGCGGCGTTCATCGGCGCCTTCTTCACCGGCTCGCTGCTGATCGAGACGCTGTTCTCGCTCGACGGGCTGGGTTTGCTGTCGTATGAGGCGGTGCTGCGGCGCGACTATCCGGTGGTGCTGGGCACGCTCTACCTGTTCACGCTGATCGGGCTGGTCACGCGTTTGATCTCCGACGTCTGCTACGTGCTGGTGGACCCGCGCATCCATTTCGAGGGCTTGCACCGATGAAACCGTTCTCGCACGCGGCGCCCAACGGGCTGCCGCATTCGCCTTCGCCGCGCCAGCGCGCCTGGCAGCGTTTTCGCCGCAACCGGCGCGGCTACTGGAGCCTGGTGATCTTCGTCGTCATCTTCGTGCTCAGCCTGGGTGCCGAACTGCTGTCGAGCAACCGGCCGCTGGTGGTGCACTACAAGGGCGAATGGTATTTCCCCATCGTCAAGGTCTATCCCGAAACCGCCTTCGACGGCGATTTCGCCACGCCGGCCGACTACCTGGACCCGTATATCCGCGACCGCATCACCACCGACGGCAATTTCGCGGTGTTTCCGCTGAACCGCTATTCGTACGACTCGCTCAACTACTTCGCCAAGGAACCCAACCCGGCGCCGCCCTCGGCCGAGAACTGGCTCGGCACCGACGACCGCGGCCGCGATGTGCTGGCGCGGCTGCTGTACGGCTTCCGCGTGTCGGTGCTGTTCGCGCTGGCGCTGACCGTGATCGGGGTGCTGGTCGGCACGCTGACCGGCGCGCTGATGGGCTTCTTCGGCGGGCGCTTCGACCTGTTCTCGCAACGCGCCATCGAGATCTGGAGCTCGATGCCCGAGCTGTACCTGCTGATCATCTTCGCGTCGATCTTCGAGCCCAGCCTGGCGCTGCTGATCATCCTGCTGTCGCTGTTCGGCTGGATGGGCCTGTCCGACTACGTGCGCGCCGAGTTCTACCGCAACCGTTCGCTCGACTATGTCAAGGCCGCGCGCGCGCTGGGACTGTCCAACGTGCAGATCATGTGGCGCCATATCCTGCCCAACAGTCTGACCCCGGTGATCACCTTCCTGCCGTTCCGCATGAGCGCGGCAATCCTCGCGCTGACCAGCCTGGACTTCCTCGGCCTGGGCGTGCCGCCCACCACGCCGAGCCTGGGCGAGCTGCTGGCGCAGGGCAAGGCCAACCTCGATGCGTGGTGGATCTCGCTGTCGACCTTCGCGGTGCTGGTGGTGACGCTGCTGCTGCTGACCTTCATGGGCGACGCGCTGCGCGATGCCTTCGATACCCGGCTGGGCCTGGCCGCGCTGCGCGGCCGGGTCGAACCCAAGGTCCCGGCGGGCGCGCCCACCGGGGCGGCTCCGGAGGCTGCGCCATGACCGCGGTGTCGCAAGTGATGCTGCCAGACGCGGCGGCCGCGCCGATGCCCGCGCCCGGAACCACGCTGATGTGCGTGGACAAGCTGTCCGTCACCTTCGGCCATGGCGAGCATGCCACCCGCGCGGTGCGCGAGGTCAGCTTCGACCTGCGCGCCGGCGAGCGCTATGCGCTGGTCGGCGAGTCGGGCTCGGGCAAGACCGTGACGGCGCTGGCCATGCTGCGGCTGGTCGAGGACGCCTACTACGACGGCGCGATCCGCTTCGAGGGCAAGAACCTGCTGGAGGTCTCCGACCGTGAGATGCGCGCGATTCGCGGTGCCGAGATCGCGATGATCTTCCAGGAGCCGATGACCGCGCTGAACCCGCTCTACACCATCGGCAACCAGATCGTCGAGACCCTGGCGCTGCACGAGGGCCTGGACCGCCGCGCCGCGCGCGAGCGCGCCATCGCATTGCTGGAGCGCACCGGCATCAGCGATGCCGCGCACCGTTTCGACAGCTTTCCGCACCAGCTCTCCGGCGGCCAGCGCCAGCGCGCCATGATCGCCATGGCGCTGGCGTGCCGGCCCAAGCTGCTGCTGGCCGACGAGCCGACCACGGCGCTGGACGTGACCATCCGCGCCCAGATCATGGACCTGCTGCGCGACCTGCAGGCCGAGTTCGGCATGGCGGTGATGCTGATCACCCATGACCTCAACCTGGTGCGCTCCTTTGCCCAGCGCGTGGGCGTGATGGAGAAGGGCGTGCTGGTCGAGACCGGCGACACCGCCAGCGTGTTCGCCTCGCCCCAGCACCCCTATACCCGCAAGCTGATCGACAGCCGCCCGCGGCGCGAGGTGCTGCCGCTGGTGCCGCTGGCGCCGGTGTTGCTGGAGGCGCGCAAGCTGGGCGTCAGCTATGCGCGCAAGCGCCGCGGCCTGGCAGGGTGGTTCGGCAAGGACCAGTTCGCTGCGGTCAAGGATGTCGACTTCCAGCTGCGCGAGGGCGAGACCCTCGGCATCGTGGGCGAGTCCGGCTCCGGCAAGACCACGCTCGCGCATACCGTGCTGGCGCTGCAGCGCAAGAGCGCGGGCACCATCCATTTCCTGGGCCGCAGCTTCGACACCGCCACCCGCGACGACCGCCGCAAGCTGCGCGCGCGCATGCAGGTGGTGTTCCAGGACCCGTTCGGCTCGCTGGCGCCGCGCATGACCATCGAGCAGATCGTCGGCGAAGGGCTGGCGCTGCACCAGCCCGGGCTGTCGCGCGAGGCCTTGCGCCAGCGCGTGATCGAGGCGCTGCGCGAGGTCGGGCTGGACCGCACCGCGCTGGGCCGCTATCCGCATGAGTTCTCGGGCGGGCAGCGCCAGCGCATTGCCATCGCCCGCGTGCTGATCCTCAAGCCGCAGGTGCTGGTGCTGGACGAGCCCACCTCGGCGCTGGACGTGTCGATCCAGCAGCAGGTGCTGGCACTGCTGTCCCAGCTGCAGCACAAGTACAACCTCAGCTACCTGTTTATCAGCCATGACCTGGCGGTGATCCGGGCCATGGCGCACCGGGTCATCGTGATGAAGGCTGGCGAGGTGGTCGAGGCCGGCGACACCGAAGCGGTGCTGGGCGCACCGCAGCATCCGTATACGCGCAAGCTGATGGCGGCGGCGCAGGTCGGTGCCGCCTGACTGGCGGGGCTTTCTGTTGCGATGCGGCGATGGTGGATGGCCGCGCCGGCTAGCATCGAATCATGGGATTAATCCGATAAAGAAGATGCGAAAACCGGTCTATATCGTTGATTCGGAAGCCAAATCCGCCGAATTTGTAACGAACTTTGACATGTGAATGACAACCCTTTACCATCCCGCCAGAACTAGTTTTGGGGGTGGTGCGTCCGGCGCATTTGCGCACGCCGCGCACAACCGCGGTGCGGCGGCCGGCACGAAGGCCTGGCGCGAAGGTTGCGTAGGTTCAGCCCCCGTAGTTCACAAGATGATCGCCCGACGTCGTTGAAACGTTCGCGCGACATCCGCTCAATACCCAGCCGCCCCGGACCTTGTGCCGGGGCTTGCTTTGGAACGATCAACAGGAGAACCAATGCAGCGATCGGTGCTTCATTCCCTGGCGCGCGCCGCCGTCGGATTTGCCCTTGCCTGCGGTGCGACTGTGTCGAATGGAGTGCTGGCGGATACGGTGTTCAAGGATGCCGACACCCGTATCGAATCCGCGGCCCCGGCCATGGATTCGCATCCGGAAGGCAAGCGCGGCTTGCTGTCGTCGGTGGTGAATTCCACCAGCAACGTTGCCAGCAAGGCCGGCGACCTGGTCATGAATGCGCTGGGCCTGATCGGCGTGCGTTACCGCTTCGGCGGCAACACGCCCGAATCCGGCCTCGATTGCAGCGGCTTCGTCCGCTACGTGTTCCATGACACCTTCGGCTTCATGCTGCCGCGCCGCTCCGTCGAAATCAGCCGCGTCGGCACCACCGTGGCGACCAGCGACCTGCGTCCGGGCGACCTGGTGTTCTTCAACACCATGCGCCAGACCTTCTCGCATGTCGGCATCTATATCGGCGACAACAAGTTCGTGCACGCACCGTCCACCGGCAGCAAGATCCGGGTCGACGACATGCGCGCGGCTTACTGGGTGACCCGCTACAACGGCGCCCGCCGCATCGATGAAGGCAAGGAGCGCGGTGCCGAGGGCCTCGGCGACATGGTCGAGACGCTCAAGCGCTACGACCCCAAGGCCGCGCGCGCGTCGATGTACGGCGGCTGAGCGCTGCGACGCTTCATACCAAAAGGGACTGCCGCGGCAGTCCCTTTTGTTTTGTCGAATGGTGCCGGCGTGGCTACTGCGCCGCGACCTTGCCCGCCGGCGCCAGCCGGGCTTGTTCCAGCCGCTGGCGCAGCGTTGCCATGACGGCCGCGGTGGCCTGCTCGCCGGCCAGCACGGCGCGGTTGCGCGCGTTGAAATCGCTGCCGCCCATATCGGGCAGTTCGGGCCGGATCACCACGTCGGCGCGCGCCAGCGCCATCCGGTTGATCGACTGGCCCATGATCGCGGTGGTCTGCAGCAGCACGCCGCTCTGGCCGGCGTGCTGCTGCGCCGACGGGTCGGCCGAGATATTGACCGCAATGACAAAGTCCGCGCCCATGCCGCGGGCGGAATCGACCGGCACCGGCTCGACCAGGCCGCCGTCGACATAATCATGCTCCTGGATCGAGACCGGCTGGAATACGCCCGGCACGCTGCTCGAAGCGCGCACGGCCTGGCCCGTGTTGCCGCGCCGGAACAGGATCTTCTCGCCGCTCTTGAGGTCGGTGGCGACGATGCCCAGCGGCAGCTTCATCGCTTCGATGGGGCGATTCTGCACCAGCCGGTTGATGTAGTTCTGCAGGGCCTCGCCCTTGAGCCAGCCGCCGAAGCGGGTGCCGAACGGCAGTGCCCAGTCGGCGATCGCGGCCTCGTCCATGGTCAGGGCCAGCTTGTTCAGCTGGAAACCATTGAGCCCGCTCGCGTACAGCGCCGCCACCACTGCGCCGGCGCTGGTGCCGGTGACCAGGTCGGCGTGGATGCCCTGCGCCTCGAGCGCCTTGATCACGCCGATATGGGCAAAACCGCGCGCCGCGCCGCCGCCCAGCGCCAGGCCGATCTTGATGGGCCGCGGGGAGGGCGGCGAGGGCGGCGTGGCCGCGACCGGCGGCGCCGGGCGCGGGCCGAAGGCGCAGCCCGCCAGCAGGGCGGCCGCGGGAATGCCGAGAAAATGACGTCGTTGCATGCAGCGGGGAATCGGAAGCAAGGTGGGGCCGGGCGGCGGCGATGTGATGCGGGTGCTTTTCGATTCACGTTCGCATCGCTCGGGCCTGGCTGCCGGCCACACCTCAGACCGGCGCAAGCATAAATGATTCCGCGCGCCGCCGGTGCGCGCAGCGGCTCGGGCGAGGCGAGGCCAGCGAATACGCGTTGGTATAATGCAGGGCCCGCACATACACCAGCCTGCGCGCCGCCGCGCGCGGGCTTTCTTGTTTTTCCCCTGACCATGACCCAACGCGTCCGCACCCGCTTTGCGCCGAGCCCGACCGGCTTCATCCATCTCGGCAACATCCGCTCCGCGCTCTATCCCTGGGCCTTTGCCCGCCGCATGCAGGGCGACTTCATCCTGCGCATCGAGGACACCGACGTCGAGCGCTCGTCGCAGGAAGCCGTCGACGTGATCCTCGAAAGCATGGCCTGGCTGGAACTGGATATCGACGAAGGGCCGTTCTACCAGATGCAGCGCATGGACCGCTATCGCGAGGTGGTGGCGCAGATGGTCGAGGCCGGGCTGGCCTACCGCTGCTACATGAGCACGGCGGAACTCGATGCGCTGCGCGACGCCCAGCGCGAGCGCGGCGAGAAGCCGCGCTACAACGGCTTCTGGCGGCCGGAGCCGGGCAAGGTGCTGCCCGAGCCGCCGGCCGGCGTGGATCCGGTGATCCGCTTCAAGAACCCCATCGGCGGCAGCGTGGTGTGGGACGACGCGGTCAAGGGCCGCATCGAGATTGCCAACGACGAGCTCGACGACCTGGTGATCGCGCGCCCCGACGGCACGCCCACCTACAACTTCTGCGTGGTGGTGGACGACCTCGACATGCGGATCACGCACGTGATCCGCGGCGACGACCACGTCAACAACACGCCGCGCCAGATCAACATCATCCGCGCGCTGGGTGGCACGCCCCCGGTCTATGCCCACCTGCCGACCGTGCTCAACGAGCAGGGCGAGAAGATGAGCAAGCGCCATGGCGCAATGAGCGTCACCGGCTACCGCGACGAGGGCTACCTGCCGGAGGCGGTGCTGAACTACCTGGCGCGGCTGGGCTGGGCCCATGGCGATGCCGAGATCTTCTCGCGCGAGCAGTTCGTCGAATGGTTCGACCTGGAACACCTGGGCAAGTCGCCCGCCCAGTACAACCCCGAAAAGCTGGCCTGGCTCAACAACCACTACATCAAGGCCGGCGACAACCAGCGCCTGGCCAAGCTGACGCAGCCCTTTATCGAGGCGCTGGGCGGCAAGGTGGAAGGGGCGGACCTCGTCGGCGTGATCGCGCTGGTGAAGGACCGCGCCAACACGCTGAAGGAAGTCGCGCAGGCCGCGCTGCTGTTCTATCGCGGCGAGCCGCAGGCCGATGCCGCGCTCAAGGCCGAACACCTGACGCCGGAAATCCAGCCGGCGCTGGCCGCGCTGTCGACCCGGCTGGCCGCGCTGCCCGTCTGGACCCGCGAAGAGATCAGCGCCGCGTTCAAGGCCGTGCTGGCCGAATTCGGACTGAAGATGCCCAAGCTGGCCATGCCGGTGCGCCTGCTGGTGGCGGGCCAGCTGCAGACGCCCAGCATCGACGCGGTGCTGGAACTGTTCGGCCGCGACACAGTGCTGCGCCGCCTGGCTGCGGCAGCCTGAAACGCCGCAAAAAAATCCGTGCCGGGGCTTGCGCTTCGGCACGGACTTGCGCATAATCTCGTTCTCCCTGCAGCGCGGTCTACGACCAAGCGAGCCGGCGGATCCGCAAGGATCCACGTCTACTCTGAATGGATTATTGAAGTGCAGAGCAGGCGAAAAAAGCTGAATCGGGAACTTGCAAAGATTAATGGTTGATATATAATCTTGGCTTCGCTTGAAACGGTAGTTAATTCAAGCGAAAACGCAGCAAGTGGCAGTAAAGAGAAGTACCATGGGGCTATAGCTCAGCTGGGAGAGCGCTTGCATGGCATGCAAGAGGTCAGCGGTTCGATCCCGCTTAGCTCCACCAAGATTCAGGTGTCAACTCTGCAGTTTCGGTTGATGCCAGACGGAACGTGTTGAAAGACAAGTTTCTGTCCCCTTCGTCTAGAGGCCTAGGACATCACCCTTTCACGGTGAGTACAGGGGTTCGAATCCCCTAGGGGACGCCATAACAGCAGGGCGTAATCAGACGTCCAGCATGTCGCCTCAAGTGCAAGCTTGAGGTGGCAGCCGACTAAGGAGTGGTAGTTCAGTCGGTTAGAATACCGGCCTGTCACGCCGGGGGTCGCGGGTTCGAGTCCCGTCCACTCCGCCAAAACTAAGCCCGCATGGTGTATCCACCATGCGGGTTTTTCTTTGGATGAGGGATTATGTTGTGAATCGCGGTAAATGCAATAAAAAATGTTGCATTCGTTGCGAAAGACGCTATATAATCCTGTCTTCGCTGCAAACGCTGCGCAAGCGGCGGCGGCAGAAGAATCCAGCAGTAACCGTCCAGAGTATCGGATACGGGGCTATAGCTCAGCTGGGAGAGCGCTTGCATGGCATGCAAGAGGTCAGCGGTTCGATCCCGCTTAGCTCCACCAGGATCCGGGAAGTGTCTGAAAAGAAGCTTCCCAAGCGCGAAAAAGCCTGCTATAGTGGCGGACTTTCCAGCGCAAGACAGAAAACGCGTTGAAGAACAAGTTTCTGTCCCCTTCGTCTAGAGGCCTAGGACATCACCCTTTCACGGTGAGTACAGGGGTTCGAATCCCCTAGGGGACGCCATAACAGCAGGGCGTAATCAGACGTCCAGCATGTCGCCTCAAGTGCAAGCTTGAGGCGGCAGCCGACTAAGGAGTGGTAGTTCAGTCGGTTAGAATACCGGCCTGTCACGCCGGGGGTCGCGGGTTCGAGTCCCGTCCACTCCGCCAATTCAAAAGCCCGCGCAAGCGGGCTTTTTTCTTTTCGCGTTTCAGCTTTCCAGATCCTTGCTGACCCGGCTGAAATACCGCACCAGCAGCACCCCCGCCAGCGCCAGGCTGATGCTGTTGGCCAGCCAGAAGCCGCTGGCACCATGCGTGAAGGCCGGCATGCCGTCGATCAGGCCAAAACCCAGCACATAGCCGCCGCCGAGGCCGATGCCCCACAGCGAGCCGGCGTAGATCACGGTCGGGATCAGCGCGATCTTGTACGCGCGCAGGATAAACGCCGTCATCACCTGGACCGCGTCGAAGGCCTGGTAGAACGCGACGAACAGCACCAGCGGCAGCGCCGCGGCGACCACCGCGGGATCGCTGGCATAGGCGTCCAGCACCGGCTTGCGCAGCAGCCACAGCACGGCGCCGGTCAGCACCGCAAGCACCACTGCCATGCGGATGCCGCGCCAGGCCAGGCGGCTGGCGCCGGCCCGGTCGCGCGCGCCGAGATGCTGCGCCACCAGCGTCGAGGTGGCAATCCCCAGCGACAGCGGCAGCATGTAGGCCACCGCGCCCAGGTTGGCGATGATCTGGTGGCCGGCGAGCGTCACCGTGCCCAGGCGCGTGATGAAGATCGACATCAGCGTGAACGAGGTGATCTCGATCAGGTAGGTCAGCCCCATCGGCACCCCCAGGCGCAACAGCGCGCGCAGTGGCGCGGCGGCGGGCCAGCTCCAGGTGCCGAAGATGCGCAGCGGATGATAGGCGCTGCCATAGCGCAGGATCAGCACGCCGGCGATGCACCAGGTCCAGCTGATCAGCGTCGAGGCCAGGCCGCAGCCGGGACCGCCCATCGCCGGCACGCCCAGGCCGCCGTGGATGAACCAGGCATTGAGCGGCACCTTCAGCGCCAGCCCGCCGACCTGCAGCACCGTCACCATGATCGGCCGGGACAGCGCATTGTTCAGCGCCGAGTAGATGCGGAAGGCCAGTGCCGCCGGCAAGCCGAAGGCGCCGAAATGCAGGTAGGCGGTGGCCTTCTCGACCAGTTCCGGCGGCGCCTTGGCGAAGGCCAGCAGCAGGCCGGGAAACGCCAGCAGCAGCACGCCCGGCAGCGCCAGCGCCGCGCCCAGCCAGGCGGCCTGCCGCACTTCCGCGCCGATGGCTTCGAGGCGGCCGGCGCCGTAGAGCTGCCCGGCGATCGGCGACAGCGCCTGCAGCACGCCCATCAGGCTGATATAGATGGTCACGTAGATCGACCCGCCCAGCCCCACCGCGGCGAGGTCGGTGGCGGACGCGCGTCCGGCCATCACGGTATCGATCACGCCGAAGGCGATCACGGCGAGTTGCCCGGCCAGCACGGGAGCGGCCAGGGCAGCAATGCGGCGAAGATCTTGGAACAGTGTCATTCAGGGCTCTGCAGGCAGGGGCGGGCTGGAATCCAGCCCCGCAGCCGCCTGCGGCCGGAATGGTGCTTGGGCGCGTCAGGCGCTGCGGTGTAGCGGGTGGGGCGGCTACCGGCGGATCACGGAAAGCGGCAGCGATGGCTCAGGGCTGGCGCGGCAGGCGGCGCCGCGGCAGGTCCGGGCGCGGGTGGGCGGCGCGCGCGGTATCGACCAGGCGATACATGCGGAAGCGCTCGTCGCGGTCCGCCGGGCGCCTGCCTTCCCAGATCAGGCGCCACTCGAAGTGCGAGATATTGCCCGGCTCTCCGTAGTCGACCGAATCGTGGCGCAGCAGCACGTCGCAGCCGTCGTTGGGCCCGCCAAAGCGGATATGGCCGAAGTACGCGAACGACGCCAGCTGCGCATCGCCCATGCGAATCGGCTGCACGCACTGGTAGGCCGGCGGCAGCGCCATCGACGCCGCCTGGGCCACGTCGCGATAGGTCTTGCCGTAGTTGATCGACGGCAGCCACAGCGTCATCGCCATCACCCACATCAGGGTGGTGCCAGCCGCGGAAATCACCACCGGACGCCAGATCTGCTTGGGCGCGCGCGACAGGCGCCAGCGCACGATCAACACCCATGCCACCGTCGCCGCCAGCGCGAACACCACCGCGGCGATGGTGAATTCATGCTGGTAGCCCGGCAACTGCCGGAACACGTTGCGCGCGATGCGCGGCGGCCAGCCGGTGGTCTTGGCGATCCACATAAACCAGACCGTGCCGCCGAAGATGGTGAAGAACAGCAGCGCGAACCAGTCGATAGCGTTGATCACGCCGCGCGCCAGCGTCGGCAGCGCAAAGGCGGCCAGCACTGCCATCGGCGGCAGCAGCAGGATGAACTGCACGTCGCCGGCGCTGCGCTGCAGGAACAGCAGCACCAGCACCGGCAACAGCAGCGCCAGCGGCGCCGCCACATGGGGCGCCCGGCGCATGCCGGTCCAGGCAATCCAGGCCCAGCCCGCGATCGGCCACACCGGCCACGTGTACAGGAACAGGTTGCGCATGTTGAAGCCGAACGTCGCCATATTGGGCGAGCCGTAGCTGCGGCGGTCATAGCGCGACCATTCGCGGATAAACGTGACCGCCTCGTTGCGGTCGGCCGCGCCGAAATACGCGGCTGCCAGCCATGCGGCCACGATCAGCAGTGCCAGCGGAATCGCGACCACGGCAAGCCGGCGCCACGGCAGCGGCTTGCACACCAGCGCGCAGACCGCGGTGCCGAGCAGCAGCGCCAGCGCCAGCAGCGGCCCGCTGGCCAGCGTCAGGCCGCCCAGCGCGGCGCCATAGATCAGGCTGCCCTGGGTGGGCTTGTCGAGGCCGCGCACCAGGCCGTACAGCGCCAGCGCGATAAACGCGACCTGGCCGACCTGCGGCGTGGTCTCGTGCACGCGCATGGCCAGGCCGACGCAAGCCAGGAAAATCAGCAGAGCGCCGTCGGCCAGCGTGCGGCCGTAGTCGCGCGCATTGGGCTGGCCGCCGAAGGCATAGGCAAAGGGCTGGACTTCATCGCGCCGGCCCAGCAGGTAGGTGGTGTACCAGATGCAGGCGCAGGTCGCGAAGAAGAACAGCGCCGTCGCCAGCCGCGCCGCGTCGGTCGCGCCCAGCCAGCCGCCGAAGCCGCGGATCATCAGCGCGCCGATCCAGAACACCAGCGGGCCGTCCTCGCTGTACGGGCGGCCGACGATGTTCGGCATCAGCCAGTCGTGCGTGCTGCCGGTGGCCAACTGCCACATCACGCCGAAGCCCGCGGCGTCCTCGTTCTTCCACGGGTCGCGTCCGAACAGGCCGACCAGGCCGTAGATGATGCAGATGGCCAGCAGCAGCGCGCGCGGCAGGGCGCCGGTGGCGGCTGCGGTCAGCTGGACGGGTGAGGTGTTGGCTTGACGCATCGATGCTCAGGTCGGGCCGTGGCCCATGGCGCGAAGGCCACAGTATCGCGCATGCGGCGGCCGCGTGGCCGTGGCATGGCGTGGAAGCCTCACGAAATGTGGGGGTAAATCCCGATGGCGGGCCGTGCCGGCCAACCGCTCCGGCACAAAAGCAAAGAGGCAGCCGATGCTGCCTCTGTGCTGGTTCGCGCGCGCCCGGAGCTTGTCCGCGGCAGGCGCGACGCGGGGTCGCTGAAAGCGATTACTTCGCAGCCTTGCCCAGCTTGTTGCCGAACTTCTGGCGGAACTTTTCCACGCGGCCGGCGGTGTCCATGATCTTCTGGGTGCCGGTGTAGAACGGGTGCGATTCCGACGAGACTTCGATCTTGGCCAGCGGGTATTCCTTGCCGTCCTTCACGATCGTGTCCTTGGTCTGGATGGTCGAGCGGGTGATGAAGCTGAAGTCGCTGGACATGTCCTGGAACACGACTTCGCGGTAATTCGGGTGAATGCCTTCTTTCATGATGAGTCCTTTCTGGTTGGGTAGCCAGTCCGTTGCCATCCGCGGTGCTCCGCCAGAAGCGGAGAAGGTATGGCGCGGCGACGAACGAACCACTTGCCGATTACGGGCAAACCGGGATTATGGCAGAAAAACAAATACTTGGGGAAGGGCGTACGGGGGCATCGGCCCAACAAAGTGATGCGCCGAAAAAGAGGCGTCTGTTTCACATCGCGGCGGGATCCTGCCGATAAAACGCCGCCAGCGACTGGTAAACCACCGGCCAGTGCCGCGCCAGTCCGACCGGCTCGACAAAAAACGCCTCCGACGTCACGGCAAAGAACTCGCTGGGCGCCTCGCTGCCATAGGGGTCGATGACGCGCAGCGCCGCGGGCAGCCGCTCCGGGTGCTCCCAGTCGGCCTCGTCGCGCGCATCCCAGGCTTCGGCGAAGCGGTCGTATTCGGTCAGGAAGGTTTCGGCCCAGGCTTCGGCGTCGATGTCCGGATGCAGCACGCGCGAGAACGCCGGCACGCCGTCGGGCTCGCCGTCGAGCATGTCGAGCTTGTGGGCGAATTCGTGGATGACCACGTTGTAGGTGTCCGCCGGCAGGGCATGATCGCTGTCGAGGCCCGCGCCGGGGCTGTGCACGTCGGGCCAGGACAGGATCACCGGGCCGTGCTCCCACGCTTCGCCGCTGGCTTCCTCGACCACCCCGTGGACCAGGCCGATCTCGTCCTGCACGGTCCGGCGGATGATGAACTCGCCCGGGTAGAGCACGATGCCATGCCAGCCGCGGTACCACGGCAGTCCCAGCTTCAGGATCGGCACGCAGGCCTGCACCGCGACGCTGGCCACCATGTCGTCGGCCAGCGGCAGGTCGTGCGCGGTCGAGTATTCCTTCTCGGCGATGAACAGCGTGGCCAGCTCGCGCAGCGCGGCAAGATCGGCGCTGCCGTAGCGCTGCACGAACGGCAGCGTGGCCACGGTGCGCGTCCAGAGCGCGTCGGGGATGGCGTAGTGCTCGAGCTTGCGGGCGCGGGAGCGCGAGCGCAGGAAGGTGGTCAGTTTGCCCAGCATGACATGGTCGAAAAAACAAAAAAGGCGTGCCGCGGCACGCCTTCCTGTCTGCGTTGCGGCACGGCCGCAGCGAGGCTCAGCCGCCTCGGCGCATCATATCGAAAAACTCTGCGTTGTTCTTGGTGGCCTTCATCTTGTCCATGATGAATTCCATCGCCTGCACTTCGTCCATGTCGGAGATGAATTTGCGCAGCACCCAGATCTTCTGCAGGATGTCCGGCTTTATCAGCAGTTCTTCGCGGCGCGTGCCGGACTTGTTCAGGTTGATCGACGGATAGACGCGCTTTTCGGCCAGGCGGCGTTCCAGGTGCACTTCCATATTGCCGGTGCCCTTGAACTCTTCGTAGATCACGTCGTCCATGCGGCTGCCGGTCTCGATCAGCGCGGTGGCGATGATGGTCAGCGAACCGCCTTCTTCAAGGTTACGCGCGGCGCCGAAGAAGCGCTTCGGGCGCTGCAGCGCGTTGGCGTCGACACCGCCGGTCAGCACCTTGCCCGAGGCCGGCACCACCGTGTTGTAGGCGCGCGCCAGGCGGGTGATGGAGTCCAGCAGGATCACCACGTCGCGCTTCAGCTCGACCAGGCGCTTGGCTTTCTCGATCACCATTTCCGCCACCTGCACGTGACGGATGGCGGGTTCGTCGAAGGTGGACGCGACCACTTCGCCGCGCACCGAGCGCTGCATCTCGGTCACTTCTTCCGGGCGCTCGTCGATCAGCAGCACGAACAGGTCGGCTTCCGGATGATTGTTGGCGATCGCGTGTGCAATGTGTTGCAGCATCACGGTCTTGCCCGACTTGGGCGACGCCACCAGCAGCGCGCGCTGGCCGCGGCCGATCGGCGCGATCATGTCGATGATGCGGCCGGTGATGTTCTCTTCCGCCTTGATGTCGCGTTCGAGCGTGAGCGGCCGGTTCGGGTGCAGCGGCGTCAGGTTCTCGAACATGATGCGGTTCTTGACCGCTTCGGGCGCCTGGCCGTTGACCTTGTCCACCTTCACCAGCGCGAAATAGCGCTCGCCGTCCTTGGGCGTGCGTACCTCGCCCTCGATCGAATCGCCGGTGTGCAGGTTGAAGCGGCGGATCTGCGACGGGCTGATGTAGATGTCGTCGGTGCTGGCCAGGTAGGAGGTCTCGGGCGAGCGCAGGAAACCGAAGCCGTCAGGCAGGACTTCCAGGGTGCCGTCTCCGTAGATGGTTTCGCCCATCTTGGCGCGCTTCTTCAGGATCGCAAACATCAGTTCCTGTTTGCGCATCCGTTGTGCGTTGTCGATCTCGAGCGTAGCCGCCATTTCGAGAAGCGCAGACACGTGAAGCGATTTGAGTTCTGTCAGGTGCATAGACGAGGGGTACAGATGGGCCCGGACGGGCGAGACCTAATGGAAGGGGGAGAAAATGAGCGAACGCTCGGGGAGTTGTTGGTGGCATCTTAGCACAATCCGACCGGCGCGCCAGGGTGTGGCGCACGCACGTCGGATCGTGACGAAACCGGGACCGTGGGTCGGGTCCCGGCGCGCAGCTTACAGGTTGCCGTCGAGGAAGGCAGTCAGTTGCGACTTGGACAGCGCGCCGACCTTCTGGGCCGCGACCGCGCCGTTCTTGAACAGGATCAGCGTCGGGATGCCGCGGATGCCGAACTTGGCCGGCACCTGCTGGTTCTCATCGACATTGATCTTGGCGATCTGCAGCTTGTCACCGTAGTCCTTGGCGACTTCATCCAGGATCGGCGCGATCATCTTGCAGGGGCCGCACCATTCCGCCCAGAAATCGAGCAGGACGGGCTTGTCGGACTGGAGGACGTCAGCGTCGAACGAGGCGTCGCTCACATACTTGATTTGTTCGCTCATGGCGGAAAACCTCTGGTTTCGCTCTGTTTATGTTGAAGGCTGGACGGCCGAGCCGTTACCTTACACGAGATTGCGCGGACCCGTCGGGCCGCCCCATTCCCCCTGAAGCAGGCGGTGGAGGCCGCTGCCGCGCCCGGTGCTGCCGATATGTTACCAGTTTGCCGATATTCAAGACCGGCCCCCGGCACCTCCGGCAAGGCCGCGGCAACTCCCTGCACAAGGGTCCGCAAACAATGCCGTCATTCTGGTGCAAAGGTTTGATTCATTGAAATGCTTATTTTCAATGACGGCGAGAGCTTTGCCTTATCGCGGCGCCGGTGGCGGATGGGTGTCATAGAATGCACTTATGCGCGCCGCAGTGCCGGATGCGTACAGCCTGCGCGTAGAATAGAAGCGGTTCGCACGGCGCCCGACGGGCAGCTCGCGGCGCACCATTCACGCCACCCTGCGCCCCTGACTAGGTCATCGACATGAACACCGATCCCCACAAGCCTTCGCAGCCCGAGTCCGGCCAGGCGCCGGACGTCGACCACCTGAGCGATGCGCTGGACCATCTCAGCAGCGCCGTGGAGACCAACAGCATCGCCAGCGGCGCCGCGCGCGGGCTGGTCTACAGCATCATCGAAACGCTCGGCACGCTGGTGGGCGACCCGGACTTGCCCGAGCACGCGCGCTCGGGCTACGAAGGGCTGCTCGAGACCGCGCGCGAAATCCGCGCCCGCCTGGAAGGCGGTTCCGACTGAAGCGGCACGGCCTGTCCCCGTACCGCGGTGCCCGCCGCCGCCGGACGCGCCGGCTGGCGGCGCCGCGTCATTGTTGCTCTCGTTGCTTCCTGATTCGTTCCAACCCGACGCCGTTGCCGCAGCCTTGCGGCCAACGCCTCAATGACGGCCCATGACGTCGCTCAGTTTTCGCCCCGGCCCTGATTTTCTCGAGCAGGCGGCCACGGCTGCCTGGTATTTCCTCGACCGCTGCGGCGCGCCCGAGGCGCAGGCGCACGTGGTCGTGCCGACCGCCGCGCAGATTCCGGGCGTACGCCAGGCGCTGGACGCCGCCGCGCGTGCCGGCGGGCAGCCACGGCTCTTGCCGCGCGTGCTGACGCTGGGCCACTGGCTGCTCGACCTGCCGCCCGAGGGCGCGCCGGTGCGCAGCCCGGCCGCGCGCCTGCTCGCGGTGCAGCAGGCGGTGCGCGGCCAGGACTGGCTGCGCCGGGCGTTCGGCGCCCAGAACGAAACCGCGGCATGGGGTTTGTCGCAGACGCTGCTGGCGATCTGCGACGAGCTCAGCGCGCGCTGGCTCGAAGACGCCGCCATCCGCGACGACGACGAAATCGACGGCGACGATCGCGCCGGCCTGCTGCAGGGCGCGCTGGCGCGGACCTATTCGCATCTGTCGGAGCGTTTTTTGGGCGAAGAGGCGCGCATCGTGCTGGCGTTCTGGCAGGCGCTGTCCGGGCCCGACGATCCGCTGCCGGCGAAGCGCCGCGCGCTGCGCGAACTGTCCCAGCAGCTGCGCGGCCCGGTGGTGTGGATTGCGCCGACGCCGCCCACGCCGCTCGAGGCCGCGTTCCTGCGCGATGCCGCCGAGCTGGTGCCGGTGCTTCAGGTCGGCTACGACTGGTCCGGCCAGGATCAGGGCGATGCCGGCTGGTACCAGGCGCTGCTGGCGTTGTGGCCGGAAGCCCGCATTGCCGACGATGCCGACGCCGCAGCCCTGGCGCCGCCGCCGGCGATGCCGGAACTGCCGCCGCAGCGCCCGTCGGTGCGCGTGGTCGGCTGCGCGCGCTTCGAGGACGAGGCCGCCGCCGCGGCCGCGCAGCTGGTGCAGTGGCTCAATGAAGGCCGCCGCCAGGTGGCGCTGGTCGCGCACGACCGCGTGGTGGCACGCCGCGCGCGCGCACTGCTGGCGCGCGCGGGTGCGCCGGTGCGCGACGAGACCGGCTGGAAGCTTTCCACCACGCGCGCGGCCGCCGCGCTGATGCGCTGGTTCGACCTGCTGGTGCGCGACGGCGATACCGCGGCGCTGCTCGACCTGCTCAAGAGCCCGTTCTGCCTGCCCGGCGTGGCCGCGCGCGGCGCCGCCATCGCGCTGCTCGAGCGCCAGGTGCGGCGCGAAGGCATTACCGGCGGCTGGGCGCGGCTGCGCCAGTTGTTCGCGCCCGCGCCGGCCAGCGCGCCGCACGCCACGGGCGATGATGACGATGCCGGGCAGGCGCCGCGCCGCGCGGCCCATGGCCTGATCGGCTTGCTGGCCGACGAGGCCGAACGCTGGCCGCGCGGCCTTGCGCAGCATCCGCTGGCAACCTGGCTGGAGCGGCTCGACGGCATGCTCGATCGCCTCGGCATGCGCGCCGCGCTGGCCGCCGACGATGCCGGCAGCCAGCTGCTCGATGCGCTGGCGCGGCTGCAGGAACTGCCGCGCGACGAGACCGGCGGCCATGCCACGCTGTCGCAGGGCGAGTTCCGCGCGATGCTGTCGGCGCTGCTGGAATCGGTGGCCTACAAGGAGCCCTCGGCCAGCGGATCCGCGCGCATCACCATCCTGCCGCTGAACGGCGCGCGCATGCGGCGCTTCGAGGGCGTGGTGATCGTCGGCTGCGATGACGCCCAGCTGCCGTCCAGCGCCGCCGAGCTGATGTTCTTCTCCAACCAGATGCGGCGCGAGCTGGACCTGGAAGACCGCGAGGCGCGCTTTGCGCAGCAGGCGCGCGACCTGGCCGAGGTGCTGCTCAACAACGACGACGTGGTGCTGACCTGGCAGCGCTACGGCAGCCGAGGCGAGCCGCACCACGTGTCGGGCTGGATCGAGCGGCTGGCGGCGTGCTGCGCGCGCGCCGGGGTCAGCATCGAAGCCGCCGCCGCGCCGCAGGCGCACCAGACCTTCGCCGACGTGCGCGGCATGCCGGCCCCCGCGGCCGAGCCCGCGCTGGTGCCGCAGCGCTGGAGCGCGCAGGCGTACAACATGCTGCGCCGCTGCCCCTACCAGTTCTTCGCCGGGCGCATGCTGGGCCTGGCCGGGCTGGAGACGGTCAGCGACGAGCTCGAAAAGCGCGAGATCGGCGAGACCCTGCACCGCGTGCTGCTGACCTACCACAAGGACCTGCAGGCGCGGCGCGAGCGCGGCGAGACGCTGTCCGAGGACCAGCGCCTGGCGCGCCTGAGCGGGATATCCGACGAGGTGTTCGGCGCGCTGATGGCCGAGGATGGCAACGCCATTGCCTACTACCGGCGCTGGCGCGAGGTGCTGCCGTCGTATGTCGCGTGGCAGTCCGCGCGCGAGGCCGAGGGCTGGTTCTGGCGCGGCGGCGAGCTCGACGCCGGCATCGACCTGCCGATGCCGGACGGCCAGCCGCTGCGCCTGACCGGGCGCATCGACCGTCTCGACCAGGGCCCTGGCGGCGCGCATGCCGTGCTCGACTACAAGACCCAGAGCGCCACGCGCCTGAAGCGCAAGCTGGCCGAGGTCGGCGAAGACTGCCAGCTGCCGTTCTACGGCCTGCTGCGCGCCGACGCCGCGGCCGGCAGCTGGGTCGCGCTGGAAGGCGCGCGCGAGGGCGCGCCGGCGGCGCAGCGCGAGGTCGGCCTGCCTGACTTCGAGGCCGCGGTTACCTGGCTGGAGCGCCAGATGCGCGACGACGTGATGCGGCTGCGCCAGGGCGCCAGGCTGCCGGCCTTCGGCGATGCCTCGGCCTGCGTGTATTGCACCGCCCGCGGCCTGTGCCGCAAGGGCTTCTGGGACTCCACCGCCGTGCCGGCGCTGACATCATGACGCCTGACGATCTGCACGAGGTCCAGCCCTACCAGCGCGATGGCGCGCCGGTTTCCGAGGCCGAATTCACGCGCGCCGCATGCGACCCGGCGCGCTCGGTGGTGGTCGAAGCCTGCGCCGGCAGCGGCAAGACCTGGCTGCTGGTGGCGCGGCTGGTGCGCCTGCTGCTGGCCGGCGCGGCGCCGCATGAAATCCTGGCGATCACCTTTACGCGCAAGGCCGCCGAAGAAATGCGCGACCGGCTGCTCGAGGTGCTGGCGCAACTGGCGCGCGACAGCGACGACGACGTCATTGCCGCACTGGTGCAGCGCGGCCTCGCGCCCGACGCCGCGCGCGAGGCGCTGCCGCGCGCGCGCCGCCTGCATGCGCAGGTGCTGGCGGCACCGGGCCGCATGGCCATCGACACCTTCCACGGCTGGTTCGGCACGCTGCTGCGCGGCGCGCCGCTGGCCTCGGGCATCGTGCCGGGCGCGTCGCTGCGCGAAGATGCGCTGCGCATGAAGCGCGAGGCCTGGGCGCCGGTGTGGCGCGCGCTGGCCACGCCGGCCTACGCCGAGCTGCGCGCCGCGTGGGAAACGCTGGTCGATACCGTCGGCGACTTCCAGGCGCGCGCGCTGCTCGACGCGATGTTCCATGCCCGCAGCGAATGGTGGGCGATGCAGGAGGGCGGCGACCCGCTGCAGGCGCTGTCCGACTGCCTGGGCGAGGATGCGCAGGGCGACGTGCTGCTGCAGGCGCTGTCCGACGAGGGCTGGCGCGATGCCTGCGAAGCGCTCGCGGCGCGGCTGGGCGCGGCCGGCAAGAGCGAGCAGGCCCACGCCGGCCGCATCACCGAGGCGCTGATGGCGATCGCCGACTGGCGCGCGGCCGGCGCCGCGCCCGGCAAGCCCGCCGCACGGGTGTTCGCGCAGCTGCGCGCCGCGTTCTTCACCACCACCGGCGGGCCGCGCTCGCTGCGGCGCACCGCGGCACTGGCCAGGGCCGCGGGCGGCGAAGGCATGGTCGATGCGCTGCTGGACCAGCATGCCGCGATCTGCGCGATGCTCGACGAGATCAGCGCGCGCTGCTGCGAAGCCGCGGTGCTGGCGATCAACCGGGCCCTGTTCTGCATCGGCGATGCGCTGCTGACGCGCTACCAGCGGCACAAGGACGCACAGCGCGCGATGGACTTCGCCGACCTCGAATGGCAGGCCGCGCGGCTGATGTCGGACGAGCAGACCGCCACCTACCTGCAGGTGCGGCTCGATGCGCGCTACCGCCACCTGCTGCTCGACGAGTTCCAGGATACCAACCCGCTGCAATGGCGCATCCTGCAGGGCTGGCTGGCCGGCTATGCGGGGCTGGGCGAGCGCCCGACGGTGTTCCTGGTGGGCGATCCCAAGCAATCGATCTACCGTTTCCGGCGCGCCGATGCCCGGCTCTTCGGCGCCGCCGGCGAGATGCTGCGCGACGCGTTCGGCGCCACCGTGCTGCGCACCAACCGGACCCGGCGCAACCGCGCCGAAGTGCTCGACTGGGTCAACGCCGTGTTCGACGGCGCGCGCGCCGAGGGCCGCTATCCGCTGTTCTCTACCCAGACCACGGCGCTGGGCGGCTGCGGCGGGCCGGTGTGGCTGCTGCCGCTGGTGGAGCCCGATGAGGCCGGCGACAGCGCGCAGCAGGGCGCCGATGACGAGCAGGCCGAAGCCGCGCCGGCGCATCGCGACACGCTGCTGCAGCCGCGCCGGCAGGCCGGCGACTCGCTGCGGCTGGAAGAAGGGCGGCGCGTGGCGGCGTGGCTGCGGCTGCTGCGCGATACCGTGCCGGTGCACGAAGGCAACACGCAGCGCCCCGCGCGCTGGAGCGACATGCACCTGCTGGTGCGTCGCAAGACCCATCTGGCCGACTACGAACGCGCCCTGCGCGAGGCCGGCATCCCATGCCTGAGCCCGCGCCGCGGCGGCCTGCTGGCCACGCTCGAGGCGCTCGACCTGTCGGCGCTGCTGGCGTTCCTGATGACGCCCGAGTCGGACCTGGACCTGGCGCACGTCTTGAAGAGCCCGCTGGTGGGCGCGAGCGACGATGACTTGCTGGCCCTCGCGCAAATGGAGGGCGAGGGCGGCTGGTGGGCGCGCATCGAGGCCGGCGGCCTGCCGGCGCACGCTTCCGACGCGCTGCGCGAGGGCGTGCCGCGGCTGCGGCAGTGGCTGCGCATCGCGCCGCAGCAGCCGGTGCACGACCTGATCGACCAGATCTTCCACGGCGGCGAAGTGCGGCGCCGCTACGCCGAGGCCGCGCCGCCGGATATCCGCGAACAGGTGCTGGCCAACCTCGATGCCTTCCTGAAGCTGTCGCTGGACCTCGATGGCGGGCGCTATCCGAGCCTGCCGAAGTTTATCGACGAGCTGCAGGAAATCCGCCGCGGCGACGAAGCCGAAAGCCCGGACGAAGGCGGCATGGGCGAGCTTGCCGAAGACCTCGAGCCGGCCGACGACGATCCCGCCTACGCCGGCCTCGACGCGGTCCATATCCTGACCGTGCATGCCGCCAAGGGACTGGAGGCGCCGTTCGTGGTGCTGCTCGACGCCAACCACAGCGAGCCCGCCGCCGACAAGGGCGGCATCCTGGTCGACTGGCCGCCGTCGTCGCCGGTGCCGCGGCATTTCTCCGCGTACGGCAAGCGCAGCGAGCGCGGGCTGGCGCGTGCGCCGCTGTTCGAAGCCGAGGCGGCGCTGGGCGAGCGCGAGAACTGGAACCTGCTGTACGTGGCGATGACGCGCGCGCAGCAGGGCCTGCTGGTCAGCGGCGTCAAGGGCCGCGCCAGCCGCAACAGTGCCGGCGAAGGCAACGCCGAGATCGCCGGCAGCTGGTATGTGCGGCTGCAGGCCGCGGGCGTTGGCGAGATGGTGCCGTCCTATCCCGAGGCCCAGGACAATGCGGCCGATGCGCAGGCATCGCTTCCCGCGCGGCTGAGCGAGCCGGTGCGCTTCACCGACTTCCGGCTGCGCTACCGCGACGCCATCGATGACCGGCGCGAGCCCGCCGTCGCGCAAGACGATGCCCAGGCCGACGATGCGTCCGACGGCATCGTCTTCAACGCCGCCGCGGCGCGCCATGGCGAACTGGTGCATGCGCTGCTGGAACGCCTGACGCGCTATCCCGAAGCCTTTGCCGGCGTGCCGGCGATCGATACGGTCTTGCGCTGGTTCCCGCTGACCGGCGCGCACACCGCGGCGGCACGGGAAGCCTGGCGGCAACAAGTGGAAGAGGCGCTGGCAGCAGTGGCGGCGATGCTGCGCGCGCCGGCGCTGGCACCGCTGCTGGCCGCCGGGGAAGCGCGCAGCGCGCGCAACGAGGTCGAGCTGTACGACGCGCGCGGCCGGCTGCTGCGTATCGACCGGCTGGTGGAATTCGACGATCGCGTCGTCGTGATCGACTACAAGCTGCGCCTGCTGCCGCAGGAACACGCCGCCTATCGCGCGCAGCTGGGCCGCTACGCGGCGGCGATCGCGCCGATGTTCCCGGGCAAGCGGGTCGAAGCGGGCGTGGCGACTGCCGATGGCGAATGGATTCCCGCCGAGCGCCTGGCGCCGCAGGCTCCGCAACAAGGTTCGCTGTTCTGAACGCTGGCGCGGCGCCCCGGCAAGGGCCGCGGAATCGGCGCAAAATGGGGCGCATGGCGCGCGCGAGGGCCGCCTGGCTGTACTAAAGTGACAGGGACTGCGCTGCGAGCCGATGGTGCGTGGCATTGCCGCACAAAGGGGAAACAGGGGAGGGGGTATGGCGGAAGGGGAGTGTGAGGTGGACGAGCCTGACCCTCGGCACTGGCGGAAAACGGCTGTGGCTGCTTCGTTCCCGACCTGACCAGGTTGACCGCGCCACCATGCGAGGAGGCCCGTCCGAGCGGCATTGTACCCCAGAGCGCGGGCGCGCGCAGGATTTGCATCGAATGCCCCTGGCGCGCGCGGGTCATTGCCGGTGTCATGGCGCCGGCTTGATCTGGCGCAGGCAATGCGGGCCGCGCTGCCCCGACCATTCACCAACCCGCACACGTGGTGAGCCAATACATGAACGCAAACGACCAGATCATTCGCGGCGCGCTGGCGCCGCAGGAAATCTCCACCGAAGTCCTGCTCGAAAAATACGCCAAGGGCGAAGAGCGCAGCATCGCCGATGTCAGGCAGCGCGTGGCGCGCGCGCTGGCCCAGGCCGAACCCGAAGACCAGCGCGACGCCTGGAGCGCGCGCTTCCTGTGGGCGCAGGAAAACGGCTTCGTTCCGGCCGGTCGCATCAATTCGGCGGCGGGCACCGGCATCCAGGCCACGCTGATCAATTGCTTCGTGCAGCCGGTCGGCGATTCGGTGTCGGAGCCGCGCGACGGCCGCCCCAGCATCTACACCGCGGTGGCGCAGGCCGCCGAAACCATGCGCCGCGGCGGCGGCGTGGGCTATGACTTCTCGGCGATCCGCCCGGCCGGCGCGCTGGTGCGGGCCACGCATTCGCGCGCGTCGGGGCCGGTGTCGTTCATGAAGGTGTTCGACGCCTCTTGCGCCACGGTGGAATCGGCCGGTGCGCGCCGCGGCGCGCAGATGGGCGTGCTGCGCTGCGACCACCCGGATATCGAGAGCTTTATCCACGCCAAGGACAAGGGCGAGCTCAGCAACTTCAATATCTCCATCGGCGTCACCGACGCCTTCATGCAGGCAGTGCAGGCCGATGCCGAGATCGAGCTGGTGCACGAGGCCGAGCCCGGCGCCGACATGATCGCCGCCGGCGCGTACCGCCGCGACGACGGGCAGTGGGTGTACCGGCGCGTGCCGGCACGCAACCTGTGGGACCAGGTCATGCAGGCCACCTACGACCATGCCGAGCCCGGCATCCTGTTCCTGTCGCAGATCAACGCCGACAACAACCTCTACTACTGCGAGCGCATCGAGGCCACCAACCCCTGCGCCGAGCAGCCGCTGCCATCGTATGGCTGCTGCTGCCTGGGCTCGATCAACCTGACCCGCTTCGTGCGCCAGCCGTTCACGCCGCAGGCCGGCTTCGATTTCGATGCCTTTGCGGAAGTGGTGCGGGTGGCCACGCGCATGCTCGACAACGTGCTCGACGTCACCTTCTGGCCGTTGCCCGAACAACAGGCCGAGGCCCACGCCAAGCGCCGCGTCGGGCTGGGTTTCCTCGGCCTGGGCAGCGCACTGGTGATGCTGGGCCTGCGGTATGACACCGAGCCGGCGCGGCAACTGGCGGCGCGGATCTCGGAGCGCATGCGCGACGAGGCCTACCTGGCATCGACCGAACTGGCGGTGGAGAAGGGTGCCTTCCCCTTGTTCGATGCCAACGCCTACCTGCAGAGCGGGTTTGCCGGCCGGCTGCCCGAACCCGTGCGCGATGCCATTGCCCGCCATGGGCTGCGCAACTCGCACCTGCTGTCGATCGCGCCCACCGGCACCATCACGCTGGCCTTTGCCGACAATGCCTCGAATGGCATCGAGCCGGCCTTCTCGTGGACCTACAACCGCAAGAAGCGCATGCCGGACAACAGCTATCGCAGCTTCGAGGTGGCGGACCATGCATGGCGGCTCTACCGTCACATGGGGGCCGACATGGCGCAGCTGCCGGACGCCTTCGTCACCGCGCTGCAGATGTCGGCGCTGGACCATATGCGGATGCTGGAAGCGGTGCAGCCGTATATCGACACCAGCATCAGCAAGACCGTCAACGTGCCGGAGGACTACCCGTACGAAGCCTTCCGCAACCTGTACCTCGAGGCGTGGAAGGCCGGCCTCAAGGGGCTGGCGACCTACCGGCCGAATTCGGTGCTGGGCGCGGTGCTGTCGGTCGAGGCCCCGGCCGCGCCGGCTGCGCCCGCGGCCGACGACAACCCGCTGGTGCGCCCGTTCGGCAGCCGGCCGGTGGGCGACCTGGAGGGAGTGACGTCGAAGGTCGAATACCTGACCTACGAGGGCCACAAGACCGTCTACCTGACCGTCAACTTCATGCGCGTCGCCGGCGTGGCCGACGGCAGGCCGGTGGAGATCGAGCGCCCGGTGGAATTCTTCATGCCGGCGGGCCAGCGCAGCGAGGGCCAGCAATGGATCACCTCCACCATGCGGCTGTTGTCGATGGTGGCGCGCTCGGGCGGCTCGGTGGCCAAGGCGCTGGCCGACATGCGCAACGTGGTGTGGGACAAGGGCACGGTGCGCTACGGCACGCTGGTGCGCCAGGACGGCACCGAGGTGCCGCGCTTCCATGACTCCGAGGTGGCGGCGCTCAGCTACGCCCTGCAGCGCATCCTGATCAAGCGCGGCTTCCTCGACGCCGACGGCGGCCAGGTGCCGGTGGCGGCGCTGGCCGCGCGCCTGGCGCAGCGCGACGCCGGCGGGCAGGCGCTGGCCGGGGCCGAACTTGCCGGCCCGGCCAGTACGGCGCCGGGCACGCCCGGCGTGGGCACCGGCAAGCCCTGCCCGGAGTGTGGCGCGCATGCCTTGCACAAGGTCGATGGCTGCGCCAAATGCGCCAATTGCGGCTACGTGGGCGAGTGCGGCTGAGCCGCGCCGCGGGCGGCCGGCGGCCCCCGGCGCGGGCCGCCGGCGCCGGGGCCGGATAAAGACGCCGGCAGCGGCGCCGGGGCGGCCGGCGGGGGGCCGCATTTTGCTACAATCGCCGCCATGAGTTATCAAGTTCTAGCGCGCAAATGGCGCCCCAGGGATTTCACCACGCTGGTCGGCCAGGAGCACGTGGTCCGCGCGCTCACGCACGCGCTGGAACAACAGCGGCTGCACCACGCCTACCTGTTCACCGGCACGCGCGGGGTCGGCAAGACCACGCTGTCGCGGATCCTGGCCAAGGCCCTGAACTGCACCGGCGCTGACGGCAACGGCGGCATCACCGCCCAGCCGTGCGGGCAGTGCAAGGCCTGCCAGGAGATCGACAGCGGCCGCTTCGTCGACTACATCGAGATGGACGCCGCGTCGAACCGCGGCGTGGACGAGATGGCGCAGCTGCTCGACAAGGCCGTCTACGCTCCCACCGCCGGGCGCTTCAAGGTCTACATGATCGACGAAGTGCACATGCTGACCAACCACGCCTTCAACGCCATGCTGAAGACGCTGGAAGAGCCGCCCGGGCACGTCAAGTTCATCCTCGCCACCACCGACCCGCAGAAGATCCCGGTGACGGTGCTGTCGCGCTGCCTGCAGTTCAACCTGAAGCAGATGCCGCCGGGACATATCGTCTCGCACCTGGACCATATCCTGGCGCAGGAAGGCATCGCCCACGACGGCAACGCGCTGCGGCTGCTGGCCCAGGCCGCGCATGGTTCGATGCGCGACGCGCTGTCGCTGACCGACCAGGCCATCGCCTACAGCGCGGGGCAGGTGTCCGAGGAAGCCGTGCGCGGCATGCTGGGCGCGATCGACCAGGGCTACCTGGTGCAGCTGCTCGACGCGCTGGCCGCCGAGGACGGCGCCGCCATGCTGGCCATCGCCGATGCCATGGCCGACCGCAGCCTGTCGTTTGCCGGCGCGCTGCAGGACCTGGGTTCGCTGCTGCACAAGGTCGCGCTGGCGCAGGCCGTGCCCGCTTCGGTGCAGGACGAATGGCCCGAAGCCGACGAGGTGCGGCGCCTGGCCGGCGTGTTCGACGCGCAGGAAGTCCAGCTGTTCTACCAGATCGCCAACCTGGGCCGCAGCGAACTGGCGCTGGCGCCGGACGAGTACGCCGGCTTCACCATGACGCTGCTGCGCATGCTGGCGTTCCGCCCGTCGTCGGAACCGGCTGCGGCGCCTGGGCAGGGCGGTGTGGCGCCCGCGCGCCCGCGCAGTGCCGGCATGCCAGTCGCGGCGCGACCGGCCGAGGCACGCCAGGCGGCGCCTGCCGCCGCTGCCCCGGCTGCGTCCGCCGAGTCTGCTGCAGCCGCTGCATCCATTACCGATTCCACACCGCTGCCAGCCGCGGTGCCGTCCGCGACTGCGCCAGCCGCGCCCGTGGCCGAGCCAGCCGCAGCACCGGCGGCTGCGCCTGCCGCGGCCGAGCCCGCGCCTGCCCGCCCGGCCACAGGCGCCATGTCGCCCGCGGCCGCGGCGCTGGCCGCCGCGCGCCAGGCATCTGCCGCCCGCGGTGGCGGCCGCAAGGCGCAGGCCATGCCCGCCGCGCCGGCCGCGCCCGCCGCTGCGCAGCGGCCGCCGGCACAACCATTGCGCGCCCCCGCGGCCGCAGCCGTGAGCCGTCCTGCTGCGGCACCGGCCCCTGTTGCAAGGCCCGAGGCGCCGCCGCAGTCGCTGCGCCCGCCCGCACCGGCGGCCAGGCCGGCCGCGCCCGCGGCACGGCCCGCGGCCAGCCAGCCGCAGCCCGAATCCGTGCCGCCCTGGGAAGCTGCCGGTGGCAGCGATGTGCCGCCGTGGGAAGAGCTGCCGCCCGACCTGCCGGTGATCGGCCCCTATGACAGCGACCCGGGCTACAACGACTACGGTTTCAGCGAACCGGCCCCGCGCGCCACGGCACCGCGCCACGGCGCGGCGCGCCCGGCGGCCCCGGCCCGCGAGGCCGAGCCGGCCCGCGAGCCCGCTGCCGCGCCGGCGGCGCCAGCCGAATCCGCCAAACTCGTCGCGCCGCGCCCGCCCGTTGCGGGCGAGGACGGCACCCCGCCGGCCTTCACCGGCGACTGGCCGGTGCTGGCCGCCGGCCTGCCGCTGAAGGGCCTGGCGCAGCAGCTGGCCTACCAGAGCGAACTGACCCAGGTGGTCGGCCGCACCTTCCACCTGCGCATCCCGGTCGCGGCGCTGGGCGAAAACGGCGTCGCCGAGCGGCTGCAGCAGGCGCTGTGCGACCACTTCGGCGAGCCCGTGCGCGTGGTCTGCGAAGTGGGCGGGGTCACCGTCACCGCCGCCGCAGCCGATGCCGAGGCCCGTGCCGAACGCCAGCGCCAGGCCGAGGCCGCGATCGAGGCCGATCCCTTCGTGCAGGGGCTGCTGCGCGACTTCGGCGGCCAGATCGTGCCAGGCTCGATCCAGCCGCGCGCCGCCTGAGCGGCGGCCGGCCTTGGTTTTACCCAATTTCCGTCACCGAACCCTTACCGAATCCAGGAGCATTCCATCATGATGAAAGGTCAACTCGCCGGGCTGATGAAGCAGGCCCAGCAGATGCAGGAAAACATGAAGAAGATGCAGGAGCAGCTGGCCCTGATCGAGGTCGAGGGCCAGTCCGGCGCCGGCCTGGTCAAGGTGGTCATGACCTGCAAGAACGACGTCAAGCGCGTCACCATCGACCCCAGCCTGCTGGCCGAGGGCGAGGACAAGGACCTGCTGGAAGACCTGGTCGCCGCGGCCTTCAATGATGCCGTGCGCAAGGCCGAGGCCACCACGCAGGAAAAGATGGGCTCGATGACCTCGGGCCTGCCGCTGCCCCCGGGCTTCAAGCTGCCGTTCTAAGGCCATTGTGAAAGCCTCGTCGCCGACTTCGCTGCAGGCGCTGGTCGAGGCGCTGCGGGTGCTGCCCGGCGTCGGGCCCAAGTCCGCCCAGCGCATGGCCTACCACCTGCTGCAGCACGACCGCGAGGGCGCGCGCAAGCTGGGCGACGCGCTGCGCGGCGCGGCGGACCATATCCGCCACTGCCAGCGCTGCAACACCTTCACCGAGCAGGAGATCTGCGCCACCTGCCTGGACGAGCGCCGCGATGCCTCGGTGCTGTGCGTGGTGGAAACCCCGGCCGACCAGGTCATGATCGAGCAGACCCTGACCTACCGCGGCAAGTACTTCGTGCTGATGGGCCGGCTCTCGCCGCTGGACGGCATCGGTCCGCGCGAGATCCACCTGGACCGGCTGCTCGCGCGCGCCACCGAGCCCGAGCTGGGCGGCCCGGTCGGCGAAGTCATCGTCGCCACCAACTTCACCAGCGAAGGCGAGGCCACCGCGCACTACATCGGCGAGATGCTCAAGGCGCGCGGCCTCAAGGTGTCGCGCCTGGCGCGCGGCGTGCCGGTGGGCGGCGAGCTCGAATACGTCGATGCCGGCACCATTGCCCGCGCGGTGATGGATCGCCGCAACCTCTGAGCCCGGGCGCGCGGGGCCCCTTGCCCGCGCACCGGTCATCGCGTTCTTCCGCGTTCTTCCGCCTTCTTCCGCTGCCTCCCCGCCCCATGAACCTGGCCCGCTTCGATCTCGTCACGCTTGGCTTGTTCGTCGCCGTGGCCCGGCAGGGCAGCATCTCGGCCGGCGCGCGCCAGTCGCACCTGGCCGTGGCGGCGGCGAGCAAGCGCATTTCCGACCTGGAGACCGCGGTCGGCGCGCCGCTGTTCTTTCGCCATGCCGCCGGCGTGCAGCTGACCGAGGCCGGCCAGGCCTGCTTCCACCATGCGCTGACCATCCTGCAGGACGTCGAGCGCATGGCCGGCGTGATGTCGGACTACGCCTCCGGCGTGCGCGGGCAGGTGCGCGTGTGCGCCAACACCTCGGCGATCACGCAGTTCCTGCCCGATGACCTGGCCTCGTTCATGCAGCGCCATCCGACCATCCGCATCGAGCTGGAAGAGCAGAACAGCCGCGACATCGTCGCCGCGCTGGTCGAGAACCGTGCCGACGTCGGCATCTTCGCCGATCGTACCCCCGCCGCCGGGCTGATGACGATCGAATACCGCCAGGACGAGCTGGTCATCATCACCCCGCCCAACCATCCGCTGGCCGCGCGCGGCCCGGTGCACTACGCCGATACGCTGGAATTCGATTTCGTCAGCCTGCCGCAGGAAACCTCGCTGGCCGCGCGCCTGCTCGAAGAGAGCAGCCGGCTCGACCGGCCGTTCCGGCTGCGCATCCAGGTGCGCAGCTTCGACGCCATGTGCCGCATGGTGATGGCCGGGCTGGGCGTGGGCGTGCTGCCGCGCATCGCGGCCGAGCCGCACGTCAAGTCGATGGGGCTGTCGCTGGTGACGCTGCAGGACGCCTGGGCGCGTCGCTCGCTGCTGATCGGGCTGCGCGACCCGGCTGGCCTGACGGTCTCGGCGCGGCTGCTGATCACCCATCTGTGCGGGGACCGGGCGCCGTTCTAGGGCGTCCTTGCGCAAGGCACCACCAAGCCTTTCGCGTTCCGAGAAAGCCCGCTTCTCCGATTGCCGATTCCTGGCTGCCCCGCGCTGGGGCAAACTCCGTCCGAACGCAATGTATGGCATGCCAGTCAATGGCGCTGCCGCACTGCAACAAAACTGCCGCATCGCACGGAGACACCCATGGCGCAACAGATCCTTGAGGGCATTCGCGTCCTCGAACTCGGACAACTCATCGCCGGCCCTTTTGCTGCCAAGACCCTGGCCGACTTTGGCGCCCACATCATCAAGGTCGAGCCGCCCGGGCAGGGCGACCCGCTGCGCAAATGGCGCATGCTGCATGAAGGCACCTCGGTCTGGTGGGAGGCGCAGTCGCGCAACAAGGAATCGGTCTGCATCGACCTGCGCCAGCCGGAAGGCCAGGCGCTGGTGCGCAAGCTGGCCGCCGAGGCCGATGTGCTGATCGAGAACTTCCGCCCCGGCACCATGGAGAAGTGGGGCCTGGGCTGGGACGTGCTGCATGCCGACAACCCGCGCCTGATCATGCTGCGCGTGTCGGGCTACGGCCAGACCGGGCCGAAAAAGGACGAGCCCGGCTTTGCCGCGGTGGCCGAGGCCATGGCCGGCCTGCGCCACCTGACCGGCGAGCCCGGCCGCGCGCCGGTGCGCGCCGGCCTGTCGCTGGGCGACACCATCGCCGGGCTGCACGGCGCGATGGGCGTGCTGCTGGCGCTGTACCAGCGCGATGCGCGCGGCGGCGAGGGGCAGGTGATCGACGTGGCGCTGTACGAGTCGCTGTTCAACCTGAGCGAAAGCCTGCTGCCGGAATACTCGGCCTTCGGCGCGGTGCGCCAGCCCGCCGGCGGCGCGCTGCCGGGCATCGCACCATCCAACGCCTATCCCTGCGCCAGCGGCGAATACATTCTGGTGGCGGCCAACGGCGACGCCATCTTCAAGCGCATGATGCTCGCCATCGGCCGCGCCGACCTGGCCGCCGATCCCGCGCTGGAGCATAACGATGGCCGCGTGGCGCGCGTCGACGAGATCGATGCCGCCATTGCCGGCTGGACCCGCACACAGACGGTGGAGTCGGCGCTGGCGGTGCTGCGCGAGGCCCAGGTGCCGTCGGGCCGCATCTATACCGTCAAGGACATCGCCGAAGACCCGCACTACCGCGCGCGCGGCGTGATCGAGTCGGTGACCTCGGCCGGCGGCCTGACCGTGGAAGTTCCAGGCGTGGTGCCAAAGCTGTCGGCCAGCCCGGGGGAAATCCATGACCGTGCGCCGACGCTCGGCGAGCATACCGATGCGGTGCTGAGGCAGGCCGGCTTCGATGACGCCGCCATCGCCGACCTGCGCGCGCGCAAGGTGGTCGCATGAGCGCCGCCGCCAGCCCGCTGCGCGGCCCGGCCCGCGTCGAGATCAATGAAGTCGCGCCGCGCGACGGCCTGCAGATCGAGCCGGTGGTGGTGCCGACCGACGCCAAGGTGGCCTTCGTCGATGCGCTGTCGGCCTGCGGCTTCGCGCGTATCGAAGCCACCTCGTTCACCTCGGCCCGCGCCATCCCCGCGCTGGCCGACGCCGAGGCGCTGATGCACCGCATGCGGCGCCAGCCGGGCGTGCGCTACACCGCGCTGGTGCCCAACCTGCGCGGGCTCGAGCGGGCGCTGTCGTGCCGGCCTGACGAGGTCAACCTGGTGATGTCGGCCAGCGAGACCCACAACCGCGCCAACCTGCGCATGACGCGCGCGCAATCCCAGCAGCAGCTGCTGGCGATGATTGCCGAGGCGGGCGCTGCCGGCGTGCCGGTCAATGTGTCGCTGTCGACGGTGTTCGGCTGCCCGTTCGAGGGCGAGGTCGATGCCGCCGAGGTGATGGCGCTGGCCAGCGGCTTCGCCGAGGCGGGCGCGGCCGGCATCACGCTGTGCGACACCACCGGCATGGCCTATCCGAACCAGGTTGCGGCGCTGTGCGAAGCCTTCCAGGCGGCGCTGCCCGATACCGGCCTGACCATCCACCTGCACAACACCCGCGGCATGGGCCTGGCCAATGCCGTGGCCGCCTGGCAGGCCGGCGTGACGCGCTTCGACGCGGCCGCCGGCGGCCTGGGCGGATGCCCGTACGCGCCCGGTGCCAGCGGCAACGTCAGCACCGAAGACCTGGTCCACATGTTCGACTGCATGGGCGTGCAGACCGGCGTCGACCTGGGCGCGCTGCTCGACGTGGTGGCCGGCATGCCGGCGCTGGTCGGGCGCGACCTCCACAGCCAGCTGCTGAGCGCCGGCCCGCGCCTGCGCACGCACCAGGCGCCGGCCTGGATGGCAGAGCATTTCGCCGCGCAGGCGTAGCCCCGCACGCGCACCACAACAACGCATCCACAAGACCAAACGGAGACCCTCATGAAGCAAGCCCTTCAACCCCAGCCCGCCATGCCCGCACGGCGCCAGGCCGTGGCCTCGGCACTGACGGCACTGGCCGCAATCGGCGCGGCATGGTTTGCCCCGGCGGCACTCGCGCAGGACGGGAGCTATCCCGCCCGTCCGGTCACGCTGGTGGTATCGGCCGCGGCCGGCGGCACCACCGACATCGCCGCGCGCATGATTGCCGAGCCGCTGGCGAAGGCGCTCGGCCAGCCGGTGGTGGTCGACAACCGGCCCGGCGGCAACGGCGGCATCGCCGCGAGCCTGGTGGCGCGCGCCAAGCCCGATGGCTACACGCTGATGCTGCAGTACTCGGGCTTCCACGTGATCACGCCGCTGCTGGTGAAGAACCTGTCGTGGGACCCGGTCAAGGACTTCGCGCCGGTGGCCAATATCCTGTCGGCGCCGCAGGTGCTGGTGGTGCGCCCGAGCCTGCCGGTCAAGTCGCTGAAGGAGCTGGTCGCCTACGCCAAGGCCAACCCGGACAAGCTCAACTACGCCTCGTCGGGCAACGGCTCGCTGCAGCACGTGTCGACCGAGCTGCTGAACCAGATGGCCGGAACCAGGATCACGCACGTGCCGTACAAGGGTACCGGCCCGGCCATGACCGACCTGCTGGGCGGCTCGGTCGACCTGACCATCACCACGCCGCCGCCGCTGATGGGCCATATCGCCGCCGGCAAGCTGCGCCCGCTGGTGGTGACCAGCAAGACCCGCCTGCCCAGCCTGAAGGACGTGCCGTCGGCGCCCGAGGCCGGCTACCCTGACCTGGACGTGTCGTCGTGGTTTGCCATGTACGCGCCGGCCGGCACGCCCAAGCCGGTGGTCGACAAGCTGACCGGCGAGATCGACAAGATCATGCGTACCGAGGCCTTCCGCAAGAAGGCCGAGGAACTGGGCGCCGAGGCCAAGTACATGAACCCGCAGCAGCTGGGGCAGTACCAGAAGGCCGAACTGGCGCGCTGGGCCAAGGTGATCAAGTCCGCCGACATCCACGCCGAATGATGCCGTTGGCAGTGGCAAGCTGATCGAAAGGTAAGGGCGCTAAGCTGGCGGGTTTGCTAGGTATTGATACCGATGCGGTGCGCGGCGCCGTCCGGTAGCATCGCAACTTGCCGCACCGCGGCGCGCCCCCTTTTCAGCGCCTTTGTTCCAGCGCTTTTTTTCCAGCGCATCCGCCGCGGCGCCAGTCCACACGGGTAGGAGATCTCGCATGTATAACAAGAAGTTCTGGAAGCAATTCCTGATCGCGCTGGCGCTGTTCCTGGCCGGCTGGTTCACCTTCGGCCAGGCGCAGGCGCAGGGCAAGCCCGAGAAGACCAAGGTCACCATCGCGGTGGGCGGCAAGAACCTGTTCTATTACCTGCCGCTGACCATCGCCGAGCGCCTCGGCTACTTCAAGGACGAAGGGCTGGACGTCGAGATCGTCGACTTCGCCGGCGGCGCCAAGGCGCTGCAGGCGGTGGTGGGCGGCAGCGCCGACGTGGTCTCGGGCGCCTACGAGCACACCATCAACCTGCAGGCCAAGGGCCAGCGCTACCAGGAATTCGTGCTGCAGGGCCGCGCCCCGCAGATCGTGCTGGTGGTGTCGAACAAGACCATGCCCAACTTCAAGTCGATCGCCGACCTGAAGGGCAAGAAGATCGGCGTGACCGCGCCGGGCTCGTCGACCAACATGATGGCCAACTTCGTGCTGGCCAAGGCCGGCCTGAAGCCGTCCGACGTGTCGTTTATCGGCGTGGGCGCCAGCGCCGGAGCGGTGGCGGCGATGCGTTCGGGCCAGATCGATGCGATGGCCAACCTGGACCCGGTGGTATCGATGCTGACGCAGAAGAACGAGGTGCGCATCGCCTCGGACACCCGCACGCTCAAGGACACCCAGGCGGTGTTCGGCGGCAATATGCCGTCGGGCTGCCTGTACGCGTCGCAGGCCTTCATCCAGCAGAATCCCAACACCACGCAGGCGCTGACCAACGCCATGGTGCGCGCGCTCAAGTGGCTGCAGAAGGCAGGCCCGTCCGACATCGTCAAGACCGTGCCGGAAAGCTACCTGCTGGGTGACCGTGCGCTGTACCTGGCCGCGTGGGACAAGGTCAAGGAAGCGATCTCGCCGGACGGCACCATGCCGGCCGACGGCCCGCGCACCGCGCTCAACGCGCTGAGCCAGTTCGATGCCGAGCTCAAGGGCAAGCCGGTCAAGCTGGAAGAGACCTACACCAACGCCTTCGTGCAGAAGGCCAACGCCAAGTACAAGTAATTTTCCTGCCGTCGATGCCATCGGCCCGCTGCCCGCAGCGGGCCTTTGCTTTGCGGCGCCGACGGTCCATCCCTCATCACCCGCCCGCGCCGCCCCCGCGCGCCACGGCGGGCCCGAGATCGGTTCATCATGAGTATTCCCGCACTTTCACTCGACCAGGTCACCTGCACCTTTGTCTCGCGCGATGACCGCAGCCAGCGCTATACCGCGGTCAAGGACGTCACGCTGTCGATCCAGCCCGGCGAATTCGTATCGGTGGTGGGCCCCACCGGCTGCGGCAAGTCGACGCTGCTGAATGTCGGCGCCGGCCTGCTTGAGCCCTCCAGCGGCGAGGTGCGCGTGTTCGGCGAGCCGCTGCGCGGCATCAACCGCCGCGCCGGCTACATGTTCCAGACCGAGGCGCTGATGCCCTGGCGCAGCGCGCTCGACAACGTCGTCGCCGGCCTGGAGTTCCGCGGCGTGGCGCGCGCCGAGGCCGTGCAGCAGGGCGAGGAATGGCTGCGCCGCGTGGGCCTGGGCGGGTTTGGCGACCGCTACCCGCACCAGCTCTCGGGCGGCATGCGCAAGCGCGTGGCGCTGGCGCAGACGCTGGTGCTGGACCCGGACATCATCCTGATGGACGAGCCGTTCTCGGCGCTGGATATCCAGACCCGCCAGCTGATGGAGAACGAGGTGCTGGAGCTGTGGGCCGCCAAGCGCAAGGCCGTGCTCTTCATCACCCACGACCTCGACGAGGCCATCGCCATGAGCGACCGCGTGGTGGTGCTGTCGGCCGGCCCCGGCACCCACCCGATCGGCGAGTTCGCGATCGACCTGCCGCGTCCGCGCGACGTCGCCGAGATCCGCAACCACCCGCGTTTTGTCGAGCTGCACGCCGCGATCTGGGACGTGCTGCGCGAGGAAGTGCTCAAGGGCTACGCCCAGCAGCGCAAGGTGGCCTGAGCCCTCCAACCTAACAAGACCTGAATTCCGATGGCATTCCGTACTGATTCCAAGGGCATGCTGCGCGTCTGGCAGCTGCTCGTCCTGGTGGTGATCCTCGGCGTGTGGCACGTGGCCACGCGCTCGCAGCAGGTCGCCTTTTTCTTCGGCGAGCCGCTGATGGTGGCGCAGCGCATCTGGAGCTGGTTTATCGTCGAGCGCGATATCTACCTGCACCTGGGCGTGACGCTGATCGAAACCGTGCTGGCCTTCGGCATCGGCACGGTGGCGGGGCTGGGCGTCGGCCTGTGGCTGGCGCTGAGCCCGCTGACCTCGGCCATCCTCGATCCCTACGTCAAGGCCATGAACTCGATGCCGCGCGTGATCCTGGCGCCGATCTTCGCGGTCTGGTTCGGCCTGGGCATCTGGTCGAAGGTGGCGCTGGCGGTGACGCTGGTGTTCTTCATCGTCTTCTTCAACGTCTACCAGGGCGTCAAGGAAGTGAGCCCGGTGGTGCTGGCCAATGCGCGCATGCTGGGCGCCAACCAGAAGCAGCTGCTGCGCCACGTCTACCTGCCGAGCGCGACCAGCTGGGTGTTCTCGTCGCTGCATACCTCGGTGGGCCTGGCCTTCGTCGGCGCGGTGGTGGGCGAGTACCTGGGCTCGGCGCGCGGCGTGGGCTACCTGATCCTGCAGGCCGAGGGCACCTTCGACATCAATACCGTGTTCGCCGGCATCGTGGTGCTGACCGCGTTTGCGCTGGTGCTGGACTGGATGGTCGGCATGGGCGAGAAGCGGCTGATGAAGTGGCAGCCGAAGAGCGGGGAGACGGAGAAGCTGTAACGTCAGCGTCCCGCCGGTTTGCTCCCCTCTCCCGCTTGCGGGAGAGGGGCCGGGGGTGAGGGCGGGCGGTGGCATACCGCAGGCATGACTTCGTGGAAGCTCCCGGCCCTCACCCCAACCCTCTCCCGCAAGCGGGAGAGGGAGTACACAGGCGATTAAGGAAAAGCTCTGCGGCTAAGGAATTCTGGTGCTGAATTGCACCGACACCATCAGTCCGCCTCCCGGCGTTTCGCCAAGCCCCACCCTCGCACCATGCAGCCGCGCGATCTCGCGCACGATCGACAAGCCCAGGCCGGTGCCTTCCACCGCTTGCCCGCTTGCGCCGCGATAGAAGCGGCGGAACACCGCGTCCCGTTCGGCCGGCGCAATGCCCGGGCCGTTGTCGGTCACCTGCAAGCGCGGTATCCCGTCTTCCAGCGCCACGCGCACCGTCACCATCGCGCCGTGCCCTGCATAGCGGATCGCGTTGTCGATCAGGTTGCCGGTCAGCTCCTGCAGCAGCTCCGGCTGCCCGGCAATCTCCACCGGCGCGTCCTGCTCGAAACCCAGGTCCACCCCGGCACCGCGCGCCACCGGCGCCCAGTCCAGCGCCACCGACTGCGCCAGCGTATCCAGCCGCAGCGGCTTCAGCGTCGGCTCATAGCCGGCATCAGGCTCCAGGCGCGATAGCGACAGCAACTGCTGCACGCCCCTGGACGCGTGCCGCACGGTGCCGTGCAACCGCCGCATATGCTCGCGTACGCGCTCGCCGTCGCGTTCGCGCAGTGCCAGTTCGGACTGCGCCTGGATGATCGCCAGCGGGGTCTTGAGCTGGTGCGCGGCATCGGCAAAGAAGCGCTTGCGCGCCAGCACCATGCCGTGCAGCCGCGCCATGTACTGGTTCAGCGCCTGCACCAGCGGCTTCATCTCGGCGGGCAGGTCTTTCTGCTCGATCGGGTCGAGCTGCGTGCCGCGCCGCGCCACCGTGTCGGACAGCCGGTTCAGCGGCCGCAGCCCGCGCCGCACGCCGAACCAGACGATGCCCAGCGCCAGCGTCACCAGCATCAGCTCCTGCAGCAGCGAGCCGATCAGGATGTCGCGCGCCAGCAGCTGGCGCGGCTCGATGGTCTCGCCCACCAGCACCCACACCAGCCGGGTGCGGGCCGAGCCGACGTCGCGCACCGGCAGCGGCTGCGCTGCCATGCGCAGCGGCTGGTCGCGGAACACGGTGTCGTAGAACACGGTGCGGTACAGCTGCAATGGGGCCTCGGGCGGCATCGGCAGGTCGTCGTAGCCGGTCACGGTGGCGCCGTCGTCGGCGCGGATGCGGTAGAAGATGCGCGGGCCGGCCTGATTGTCGAACAGCTCGAGCGCGAGGTTGGGCAGTTCCACCGCGAAGCGCCCCTCGTGCAGGCGGATGCCTTCGCGCATGGCGCGCAGCGACGCCTCCAGCGTGCGGTCGAAGGCGGTATGCGCGGCCGACATGGCGCGCTGGTAAGTCAGCCAGGCATCGAAGGCGAGCAGGCCCATCAGCGGCAGCAGCAGCCACAGCGACAGCTGCAGCCGCAGGCTCGGGGCCCGGCGCGGCCGCATCATGGCGCCGGCCGCGCTTCGAGCAGGTAGCCCAGGCCGCGCAGCGTGACGATGGCCACGCCGCTGCCGTCGAGTTTCTTGCGCAGCCGGTGCACATAGATCTCGATCGCGTCCGGATTGACCGATTCATCGATGCCGAAGATCTTCTCCGACAGCGCGCCCTTGTTGACGGCGCGGCCATCGCGCAGCAGCAGCACCTCGAGCACGGCGCGCTCGCGCCCGGTCAGCGCCAGCAGCTCGCCATGCAGCAGGAAGGCGCGGCTGACGCTGTCGTAGTGCAGCGGGCCGAAGGCGATCTGCGTGCTGTCATGGCCGTGGGCGCGGCGGATCAGCGCGCGGGCGCGCGCTTCCAGCTCGGACAGGTCGAACGGCTTGCTGAGGTAATCGTCGGCGCCCAGGTCCAGGCCGCGCACGCGGTCCTCGACCGATCCGTGCGCGGTCAGGATCAGCACCGGCAGCGGATTGCGCCGCTGGCGCAGCCGGCGCAGCACTTCCAGCCCGTCGAGCCCGGGCAGGCCGAGGTCCAGGATCAGCAGCGCGTAGTCCTGCGTGCCCAGCAGCGTGTCGGCGCTGTGGCCGTCGTGCATGCAGTCGACCGTGAAGCCGGCCTGGCCCAGGGCCTGGCTCAGGGAACTGGCCAGCATCACATTGTCTTCGGCAAGCAGGATACGCATGGGGCAGGGCAGGACGGTCGGGCGGCAATGCGGAAATGCGGGAATGCGCCTGAAACAGGCAAAACGGCAAAGGCCAGACAGATACAGCGAACCGCGCCGGCTTAGAAGCTAGGGAAACCACTGATCCCGCGGCGGCGCCATGGCCGCGAAAAGCCTGCGATCCGAAAGCGAACTGAAAGTGCGCGTCACCTACCATCCGGCCGCTGACGATTACCACAACAAGCACAAGGAAGGAGATGGCATGAAGCGTACGGCAATGGCATTGGCCGCGATGGGCCTGGCTGCCGCGGGGTCGGCATCCGCGCAATCGAACGTGACCCTGTATGGCCTGGTGGACGCGGGCATCGAATATGTCAGCCACGCGGGGCCGGACGGCTCGGCGGTCAAGCTGACCTCGGGCGGCAAGAACACTTCGCGCTGGGGCATCCGCGGCAGCGAAGACCTGGGCGGCGGCCTGAAGGCCGTCTTCAACCTGGAAAGCGGCATCGCCATCGACACCGGCCGGCTCGACACCGACAACACGCTGTTCGACCGCCGCGCCAGCGTCGGCCTGGCCAGCAAGTATGGCCAGGTGGTGCTGGGCCGCACCTTCACCACCACCTATGACTTCATGCTGCCGTTCGACCCGATGGGCTATGCGCCGGCTTATTCGTGGGCGACGTCGTCGACGGCGACCGGCGGCCGCAAGGACGGGCTGTTCTCGCGCGCGTCGAACGCGATCCGCTATGACGGCAGCTTCGGCGGCCTGAAGCTCGGCGCGACGATGGCGCTGGGCGAGGTGGCGGGGGACTTCAAGAGCTCGTCCAGGTATGCGCTGGGCGCCGGCTACAACGCCGGCAAGTTCGCCGCGGCCGCCACGTGGGACCGCCAGAACGGCGCCGGTACCAGCACCACGCCCGCCGACAGCACCGACTACATCCAGGGCATCCACGCCGGCGCCAGCTACGACTTCGGCGAGCTGAAGCTGTTTGCCGGCTACCGCAACTACAAGCGCGCCTTCACCACCGGCGCGGCGAGCGACCGCAGCGACATGTACTGGGGCGGCGCCAGCTACGCCTTCACGCCGGCATTCACGCTGTATGGGGCGGTCTACAAGCAGAACATCAAGGGCGGCAACGATGCCGACCCCATCCTGTTCTCGCTGCGCGGGCAGTACGCGCTGTCCAAGCGCACGCTGGCCTACCTGTCAGTCGGCTACGCCAGGGCGCGCAATGGCCAGGACGTCAGCGTGTCGCGCGACCTGGTCGGCTTTGCCAACAACCAGACCGGCGTCATGGCCGGCCTGCAGCATCGGTTCTGAGCAGGGGGATTTCCGGGAAAACGGTCCGGCCGGGGGCTGGCTGTTTGGGGAGCTGCCTGTTTTGGGAACTGCCTGCTGGCCCGCGCAGGGGTGTGCGCATCGGGGACAACAGGCAGCTTGAGGCGATTTGCCTCGCAAGGCGCAGGGTGTAGCCGCACCGCCTGCGCCTTACTTTTTTTGCACGATCACGGCACCCTCACGGCACGATCACGATCTTGCCGGTGACCTTGCGCGCTTCCATGTCCTTGAGCGCCTGCGCTGCCTGCTCCAGCGGGTAGCGCGCCGAGATATGCGGGCGGATCTTGCCTTCCTTCATCCAGCCCAGCATCTGCGCCATGTTGGCCTGGTTGCCCTTGGGCTCGCGCCGCACGAAATCGCCCCAGAACACGCCCACCAGCGACGCACCCTTGAGCAGCGCCAGGTTCAGCGGCAGCCGGGGGATCTCGCCGTTGGCAAAGCCCACCACCAGGTAGCGGCCGCGCCAGCCGATCGAGCGGAACGCCGGCTCCGCATAGATGCCGCCGACCGGGTCGTAGATCACGTCGGGGCCCTTGCCGTCGGTCAGCGCCTTGATGCGCTCGCGCAGGTCTTCGGTGCTGTAGTTGATGAAGGCATCGGCGCCGTGCTGCTTGCATACCTCCAGCTTTTCGTCGGTCGACGCCGCCGCGATCACGCGCGCGCCGATGGCCTTGCCGATCTCGATCGCCGCCAGGCCCACGCCGCCGGCCGCGCCCAGCACCAGCATGGTCTGGCCCGCCTTCAGTTCGCCGCGGTCGATCACCGCGTGGTGCGAGGTGCCGTAGGTCAGCGTAAAGGCCGCCGCGGTCTCGAAGTCGATGCCGGGCGGCATCGGCACCACCGACGCCGCCGGCGCTTTGGCCTGGCTGGCAAAGGCGCCATTGCCCAGGTAGGCGATGACCTTGTCGCCGGGCTTGACGTGGGTGACGCCTTCGCCCACCGCGTTGACCACGCCGGCCAGCTCCGATCCCGGGGTGAACGGCAGCTCGGGCTTGGCCTGGTACTTGTTCTGGATGATCAGCACATCGGGGAAGTTGACCGCGGCCGCCTTGACGTCGATGATCACTTCGCCCTTGCCGGGCACCAGGTCGGGCAGGGTTTCGAGGGTCAGCGAATCGGGCGGGCCCCAGGCTTTGCACAGTACGGCTTTCATCATGTCTCCGGTGGTGGTATTGGCATGCCGCGCCAGTCAAGCTTACGCGGGCCGGCGCGGCAAGTGTAGCGCAGGAATAGCACGGTCGTTCTGTTTCATGCGGAAGCCGTGGAGGCGGTCATTTGCGCCCTGCATACCGCGGCCGCGCCGCGCCGCCGCCGCCCGCGCCGAAGGGCCAGATCGGGCGGCGCGCAGGCCGCTTGCGCGCCTGCGCTCAGGTACAATCGCGGCATGCATATCCTTCTCGCCAACGACGACGGTTATCTCGCGCCGGGACTGGCCGTTTTGCATGCTGCGCTCGCGCCGCTGGGCCGGATCACGGTCATCGCGCCGGAGCAGAACCATAGCGGCGCTTCCAATTCCCTGACCCTGCAGCGCCCGCTGTCGATCTACGAGGCGCGCGAAGGCGTGCAAAAAGGTTTTCGCTTCGTCAACGGAACGCCGACGGATTGCGTGCATATCGCGCTGACCGGGCTGCTCGAGGAAAAGCCGGACCTGGTCGTGTCCGGCATCAACCAGGGCCAGAACATGGGCGAAGACGTGCTGTACTCCGGCACCGTCGCCGCCGCGATCGAGGGCTACCTGCTGGGGATTCCCTCGGTGGCCTTCTCGCAGGTGGACAAGGGCTGGGAACACCTCGACGCCGCCGCGCGCGTGGCGCGCACCGTGGTGGAGCGCATCATCGGCACGCCGCCGGCAGAGCCGTTCCTGCTCAACGTCAATATCCCCAACCTGCCGTTCGAACATATCCAGGGTTATCGCGCCACGCGCCTGGGCAAGCGCCATCCGTCGCAGCCGGTGATCACGCAGGTCAACCCGCGCGGCGACACCAATTACTGGATCGGCCCGGCAGGCGATGCGCGCGATGCCAGCGAGGGCACCGACTTCCACGCGACCGCGCAGGGCTATGTCTCGCTCACGCCGTTGCAGCTGGACCTGACCCACCGCGGGCAGCTCGACGCGCTCGACCAGTGGCTGAAGTAGGGCCGCCGGTCCCGAGCCGCCCGATCCGCAGAATCGCCGCGTCGCGCCCCCGATGAGTTCCACGCCCCCTCGCAACAAGTTCCCGCTGCCGCTCGATGCGGTGGTCGAGCGCAAGCCCGCGCCCGCGCGCACCGCCGGCATTGCCGCGGTGGGCGCGCCGCGCCCGGCCGCGCCGCCAACTACTGCAACCGCGCCGGCCAAGCCGCGCCTGCCGCGCACCGCGGCGCCGGCGCCCGCGCCGGTGCCGGCCAGCGCCGTCGAGCAGCGCGCCTCGGCGGCCACCGCCGGCGGCGGCGGCATGGCCTCGGCGCGCGCGCGCGCGGCCCTGGCGGCGCGGCTGCGCGCCGCGGGCATCCGCGACGAGCGCGTGCTGTCGGCCATCGCCACGGTGCCGCGCCATTTGTTCGTCGAGCCGGGGCTGGCCTCGCAGGCGTATGAGGACGCCGCGCTGCCGATCGGCCACCAGCAGACCATCTCCAAGCCGTCGGTGGTGGCGCGCATGATCGAACTGCTGCGCGCAGGCCTGGGCACCGATGCGCCGCTGCAGCGCGTGCTCGAGATCGGCACCGGCTGCGGCTACCAGGCCGCGGTGCTGGCCCAGGTGGCGGGCGAGGTCTTCTCGATCGAGCGCATCCGGCCGCTGCACGAGCAGGCCAAGGCCAACCTGCGGCCCTTGCGCGTGCCCAACCTGCGCCTGCATTACGGCGACGGCATGCTCGGCCTGCCGCAGGCCGCACCGTTCTCCGCCATCATCCTGGCCGCGGCCGGCATGGAGGTGCCCGAGGCCCTGCTGGAGCAGCTGGCCATCGGCGGGCGCCTGATCGCCCCGGTGGCGGTGCTGCCGCCGGCGGGCGTGCCCGGCCAGACCGTGACGCAGCAGCTGCTGCTGATCGAGCGGCGCAACCGCCATCGCTTTCACCGAACCGCGCTTGAAGCCGTTTTCTTTGTGCCCTTAAAATCGGGCACCATCTGAGTCGAACTATGCACAACACCGTGAAATCGCAAAATTTCGCACGCGCCGGACAACTTCTTGCGGCGACGTCGCTCGCGGCCCTGCTGGCCGCCTGCGCCAATTCGCCGATGCCGGCGCCGGTCATCGACCGTACCTCCACTTCCGGTACCACGGCGGCGACGCTGGAACCGGCGCCGCCCGGATACTATCGGGTCAAGCGAGGCGATACCCTTTACCGTATCGCGCTGGAGAACGGCCAGTCGTATCGCGATGTGGCGGCGTGGAACAACCTGACCAACGTGAACCAGATCGAAGTCGGCCAGCTGCTGCGCATCGTGCCGCCGGGTGCCGACGTCAACACTGCGCCGGGCGTGGCGACCATGCCGGTGGCGCCCGGTACGGTGCAGGCCCAGCCGATCGACCAGGCCCGTCCGAACGGCACGCCGGTGCCGCCTGCGGCCACGCCTGCCGCAGCGGCTTCGGCGCCGGCGGCAGCGCCCGCCGCGACCGCGCCGGGATCATCGCCGGCATCGGCGCCGGCAGCCGATGGCTCGATGAAGCTGGCGTGGCCGGCGACCGGCCAGATGGTCGGTAAATTCGACGACAAGGGTAATAAAGGCATCGATATTGCGGGCAAGAAGGGCGATTCGGTGCTGGCCGCGGACGACGGCCGGGTGATTCACGTGGGCCCCTTGCGCGGCTACGGGAATCTTGTCATCATCAAACACAACGAGACATTTCTTACGGCTTACGGGCACAACGAGAAGGTGCTCGTGGCTGAGCAATCCACCGTCCGAAAGGGCCAGAAGATTGCGGAGATGGGCAACAGTGATACCGACCGGGTAAAGCTTCACTTCGAAGTTCGCAAGAACGGCAAACCGGTTGATCCGATGCGGTACCTGCCGCCACAGTGAGGGTTCATGCCACGCCAGAAAACTGTCTCCTCCGGAACCGTCAGCAGGGCTCGCCGTCCCAAGCAGCCGGAAGTGAAGGCTGGTGTGGCGCATCCCGACGAACGCGCCGATGCCGAGGGCTTCGAGCCCGATCTCGCCGCCGAGATGATTCCCGTGACCGACGAGCCCATCGCCACGTCCACTACGGTGGGCCTGCGCGAGGCCGACCTGCTCGGCGACGACAATGAGCGCAACGAGCGCCATCTGCGCGACGACGACGAGGACGAGGCGGAGGACGAGGAAGAAGACAGCGCGGAAAACGGCACCGAAACCGCCGCCGCCGAGCATGACGATTTCCGCACGGTGCTGCATACCGAGCTGGCCGCCGACACGGTCCAGCATTACCTGAACCGCATCAGCATCAAGCCGCTGTTGTCCGCGCCGGAAGAACTGCATTTCTCCACGCTGGCCAAGGACGGCGACTTTGCCGCGCGCCAGGTCATGATCGAGCGCAACCTGCGGCTGGTGGTCAGCATCGCCAAGGGCTATCTCAATCGCGGCGTGCCGCTGCTCGACCTGATCGAGGAAGGCAACCTCGGCCTGATGCACGCGATCGAGAAATTCGATCCGTCGCGCGGCTTTCGCTTCTCGACCTACGCAACGTGGTGGATCCGCCAGAGCATCGAGCGCGCCATCATGAACCAGGCGCGCACGGTCCGCCTGCCGGTCCACGTGATCCGCGAACTGAACCAGGTGCTGCGCGCCAAGCGCCATCTGGAGAAGGGCGGCACCGACGGGCGCGACGCCAGCCTGGAAGACATCGCCCACCTGCTGGGCAAGACGCCGGACGAAGTGCAGGACGTCCTGGCACTCAACGAACATACCACCTCGCTCGATACGCCGTTCGATCTCGATCCCGGCTCGAGCCTCCTGGATTTCCTCTCCGACGAGCACAACGCCGCCCCCGACCAGGAGGTGGCGCACCGCGAGCTGGAAGGGCTGATGAAGCTCTGGCTGGCGCGCCTGTCGGAAAAGCATCGCTACGTGGTGGAGCGCCGCTTCGGCCTCAACCACATCGAGCCCGCCACGCTGGAAGAGCTCGCCGAGGAAATGGGCCTGACGCGCGAGCGCGTGCGCCAGATCCAGCAGGAGGCGCTGGTCAAGCTCAAGCGGCATTTCGCTTCGCAAGGTGTCAGGAAGGACGCCGTTCTATGACCCCTGTGCTGGTATTCGACATCGAGACCATTCCCGATGTCGCCGGCCTGCGCCGTTTGCATGACCACCCCGATGCGATGAGCGACGCCGAAGTCGCCGAGCATGCGTTCTCTGCCCGCC